>NZ_JBHJZH010000002.1:0-426236 GCF_042270935.1 Pseudarthrobacter sp. NPDC055928 | reverse complement strand
CCCACCTTCCCAAGGTGGGCGGCCGCCGTCGTTCATGACCCAAAGCTACCCCTCGCTGCCTTTCCCGCAGCCAGATTGCGTCACTTTTGAGCGGCCGGCCAAACGGAAAGCCCGGTATTCCGCTGAACCCAATTCTCGGGTCAGCTAAGAGTCACGCATTTGGGCTGCCCGTGGCCGCTTTTTGTACCTTAGATGCTAGGAGTTGTAACCTTGGGGGTTGTTTTTCTGCCAGCGCCAGTGGTCCTCGCACATCTGGTCGACAGTTTTGGTGGTGGACCAGCTGAGGTCGGCCAGGGCTGAGTGGGGGTCGGCCCAGAACGCCGGGAGGTCGCCGGCCCGGCGGCCGGTGATCTCGTAGGGGATGGGCTGGCCCACGGCTTTTTCGAAGGAGCGCAGGACTTCCAGGACGGAGGAGCCCTTGCCGGAGCCGAGGTTCCAGCGGAACACTCCGGCGCGGTCCGCGACGTGGTTCAGCGCAGCGACGTGGCCTTCGGCGAGGTCGACGACGTGGATGTAGTCCCGCAGGCAGGTTCCGTCGGGAGTGTCGTAGTCGCCGCCGAAGACCATGAGCTTTTCGCGGCGCCCCACGGCCACCTGGGCGATGAACGGAACCAGGTTGTTGGGGATGCCCTGGGGGTCCTCGCCGATGCGGCCGGAGGGGTGTGCGCCGACGGGGTTGAAGTAGCGAAGCAGGGCGATGTGCCAGCGGGGATCGGCGTCGCCGAGGTCAGAGAGGATGTCCTCGATCTGTTCCTTGGTCCGGCCGTAGGGGTTGTTGGCGCCGATTTCCATTTTCTCGACGTAGGGGATGGGGTTGTGTTCGCCGTACACGGTGGCCGAGGAGCTGAAAACGAGCGAGCGGACGTCGTGGCGGTCCATGACACGGATGAGGTTCAGGGTGCCCACGAGGTTGTTGTAGTAGTACTTGAGGGGCTCGCGGACTGATTCCCCTACCGCTTTCAGGCCGGCGAAGTGGATGACGGCGTCAATCCCGCCCTTGGCGAATACGCCTTCGACGGCTGCCTCGTCCAGCAGATCCACGTTATGGAATTCGGCCGTTTTTCCGCTGAGCTCTGCAACCCTGCGCAGGGACTCCTCGCTGGAGTTAGCCAGGTTGTCGATCACCACTACGTCATGGCCGGCTTCCTGCAGGGATAAAACAGTGTGGGAGCCGATGTACCCGGTGCCACCAGTGACCAGAATTTTCATGCCTCAACGCTATCCCACTTCATGCCCCGTGCGCCCGGTCATTCCGGATGCCGGTCATGGACCGGTCCGGAAGTAGCGCAGCGGGATTACGCCTATAAAGCACAACTGTGTTAAAAAAGAGGAGTGCCTAAAATCGTGGACGCCGAAGCCCGGCGTGGGGAAGTTGTCGACGCCGTTTTCAGAATCATTGCCGTAGATGGCCTGGAGCGCGCGTCGCTCCGCGAGGTCGCCGATGAGGCCGGGCTCGCCGTCGGCTCCGTCCGGCACTATTTTGCGAGCAGCGAGGAACTGCTGGGCTACTCGTTTGCCGCCGTCATTGACCGGATCATCTTCCGTGTCTCCCGTGCGCTGGACACGGTGGAACAACACACAGCTGGCACGGTGGAACACCACGAGGCCGTATTAACACTGCTGTGTGAACTGTTGCCGCTGGACGAAGAGCGTGCCGTGGACGCCTGCGTCTGGATGGCTTTCAAGAACGCAGCCCGCATCCGGCCTTTCCTGGCTGCCGAGGCCGACCGGAGCCACCGCGGGGTGGCTGCCGTGGTGGGCCGGCTGGTCACGGACCTCGTGCCGGATGATGGCAACGGGCAGCAGTCACTGGTCATCGAAGCCGAAAGGCTCCTTGCCACCATTGACGGCCTGTGCATGCACGCGCTGCTGCAGCCCGAGTGGATGACCGCACAGATGTGCCGGGACGTCCTGGGGCGCCATATCGCGGGCATGTCCGCTGGTCAGGCCGTTAACGTCAGGCAGCTTCGGGAATAGACTGGGAGCCGGGGGAAGCAGATCCGGAACACAAAGCCGGTACAGCGCACGCCACGGGAGGAATAGGGATGCATCACACAGGCGGTTCCGGCTGGCAGATAACCATGGACACGTCAGGTCCCATGATGATCGCCCTGTACGTGCGAGATGCCGCCGGACTGGACGGGGCCGGCCGTCCCGCCCTGTCCCATGCCGCCCCGAAGATCCGCCATGCGGACCACTCCCATCTCACTGCCGAAGTGGGTGGGCTTAGTGCACTCAAGACGGAGTGGGAAGCCTGGTGGGACCAGTTGCTCAAGTCCTATCCCCAGATGTCGCCGGAGCTGACGCCGCCCACCTTTGAGGCCTTCGGCAACTCCCCGGCACTGCAGCGTGTCCTGCAGGCGCACTTCGGTGCCGCCCTGACGTGGGCACGGGAGCGTCGCAGCGAATATGCCGAGTTGGAGGCGGAAAGGGTGGCCAGCGGCTCCGACCAGTTGCTCGATGACATGGTCGATGACCGCCTCATGGAAATTGGCAGGGGTTCCCGGGACTTCAACCTGACCATTATTGAACTGCCCCTGAACGAGCAACGGGCGTGGTACCTGGAACCGGACAAGATCATCATGAGCCACGAGCTGATGTCCCAGCCCGAGCTCTTCCGCAGTTACGTCCAGCCAGTCGTGGAAATGCTCGTCTGAGCACGTCCTGCTAAAACCTCGGCCGCCGGAGGAGCTTAGCTGTCGATGGGAGGCGAGACGGTTATCCGTACCTGGCTGTCGGCGGTATCGGAGACCTGCCATCCGTCGTCTCCGCGGCTCCAGCTTCGCCCGGCAACCTCCACATTGATGACTGCAAGGCCCTTGGCGTTGGCAACAGCCCAATGGGCCACCGACCACGCCCGGGCGCCGCTTGCCTCAATGGTCAGCGTCTGCGCCTCCGCCGTGGTGTCCAGGGCGCCATAAGCCTGGGACAACTCGGCGGCCACTCGGGCGGGGTCGCCCGGAGCGTCAGGGGAGCGCAGCGTGCAGTTCACCGCTTCCGGCGACTGGCCCGTCAGTCCGGAGGCGAAGTACCGGCCCATTTCCTCGTGCTGGGCATATGCGTCGGGGTATGCGGAGCGTTGCACCCGTTGGGCGGCGTCGGTGATTTCCAGGGATTCGTAGCCCGGTACCTTGACCAGTGCGTCGTAGAACGCGTTGGTCGCGTAGTAGGGGTCCATGATCTGTGCCTCCGTGCCCCATCCCTGGGACGGTCTCTGCTGGAACAGCCCCCGCGAATCCGGACCGGCCTGGTCACCGTGGCCGATGTTGCGCAGTTTGGATTCCTGCATGGCAGTGGCCAGGGCGATGCTTGCGGCGCGCGGCGGAAGCCCGCGCTGGACCGCGACGGCGGTGATCAGGGACGCGTTGACCGCCTGGTCAGTAGCGAGTTCCGCCGTCTGGGAGCCAACCACGGCTGTGCAGCGCTCTGAGACGAGGGTCTCGGAGCGCTGCAGAAACGAAAAAGCCGTGTAAACCCCGCCTCCTACCAGTGCCAGAGTGAGGAGCAGCACCACAGGTCGCCGGAGGCCACGTTTACGTGCCACTGAAGGATGAGGTGCGGGGCTCAGTTGGCGTGCAGGGCGTTGTTGAGTTCCACGGTCTGGCCCTTGCGGGGGAGGACCTCCACAGCGCCTGTGGTGGAGTTGCGCCGGAACAGGAGGTTGGGAACACCGGACAACTCAACGGCCTTGACCACTTTCGTGGTGTCCTCGCCGTCGGCGTCCTTCGGGCCGATCACGCGAACGCGCGTGCCGGCAGTGACGTAGAGGCCGGCTTCCACCACAGAGTCATCGCCGATGCTGATTCCGACGCCGGAGTTGGCGCCCAGCAGCACGCGCTCGCCAATGGCGATCTTTTCCTTGCCGCCGCCGGACAGGGTGCCCATGATGGACGCGCCGCCTCCGACGTCGCTGCCGTCACCGGCGACTACACCGGCGGAGATCCGGCCTTCCACCATCGAGGTCCCCAGCGTGCCGGCGTTGAAGTTCACAAAGCCCTCGTGCATCACCGTGGTTCCTTCGGCGAGGTGGGCACCGAGGCGGACGCGGTCGGCGTCGGCGATCCTGACTCCGGTGGGTACCACGTAGTCCACCATGCGCGGGAATTTGTCGACGCCGAAAACGGTGACGGCGCCGCGCTTGCGCAGCTTGGCGCGGGTCAGTTCGAAGCCTTCCACGGCGGCGGGGCCGAAATTGGTCCAGACGACGTTGGGGAGTTTGCCGAACACGCCGTCAAGGTTGATGGTGTTGGGCTTCACCAGGCGGTGCGACAGCAGGTGCAGGCGCAGGTACGCGTCAGCTGTGTCTGCCGGTGCCTCATCCAGGTTTATCTGGACGAAAACCACTTTCTGCTCGGTTCCACGGTCGGCGTCGGCCCCGTTCTTCGCGATTTCAGCCAGGGTGGGGTCAGCGTTTTCGACGGCCCGCAGGCTCTCCGCGGCCACGCCAAGGGCGGGGGCCGGGAACCAGACATCCAGGACGGTGGCGTTGGCATTTTCCACGCCGTTTTCGTCACCAGGGGCGGTGGCGATGGTGGCAACTCCGAAGCCATAGGCGGAGCGGGCATCAACGGTTGCGTTCTGGTTTTCGGGCACGGCAGAAGTAGCGGTCTCAGTCATGGGCCCAGTCTATCGAGAGCCGGACCTCCGGTTCGAACTAGACTGGCTTCGTGACTGCCGAAACTGCTCCTGACGCTTCCATCCTGCCGCTCGACGTCCACCAGGACGTTGCCCTCCTCACCGCCGCCATCATGGACATCAACAGTGTCTCCGGCAACGAGACGGAGTTGGCCGACGCCGTTGAGGCCGCCCTGCGAGCCATCCCGGAACTGCGCGTGGTGCGCGACGGCGAGTCCTTGATTGCACGCACGGAATTGGGTCGGCCGGAACGCGTCATCCTTGCCGGTCACCTGGACACCGTTCCGCTGCCAACCACCGAGGGCGCGCGTGGCACTGTCCCGTCGAGCTGGGAGTCCGGTATTCCGGGCGAAGGGGCCCTGTATGGACGCGGAGCCACGGACATGAAGGGCGGCGTTGCGGTCCAGCTGGCCCTGGCAGCCACCATGTTCGACGGCGGCGCGGTACCCAGCCGCGATGTCACCTTTGTCTTCTACGACCACGAGGAAGTGGAAGCGGTCAAGAGCGGGCTGGGCCGCTTGGTCCGCAATTACGGCGGGCTCCTGGGTGGCGATTTTGCCATCCTCCTGGAGCCAACCCACGGAACGGTGGAGGGCGGGTGCAACGGGACCAGCCGTTTTGAGGCCACTACGGTGGGGGAGGCAGCACATTCCGCCCGCGCCTGGATGGGCAAGAACGCCATCCACGCCGTGGCCCCGATCCTGGCCAGGCTGGCTGCCTACGAACCGCAGACCGTCAACGTTGATGGACTGGACTACCGGGAGAGCCTCAACGCCGTGAAGATCAACGGCGGCACGGCAGGCAATGTCATTCCGGACCGCTGCGTGGTGGAGATCAACTACCGCTTCGCCCCTGACAAGACGCCTGACCAGGCGGAGGCCCACGTGCGCGAACTGCTCGAAGGCTTCGATGTCGTGCGCACCGATGCTGCCGCGGGCGCGCGTCCCGGCCTGAATCATCCCGCTGCCGCGTCCTTCGTAGCCGCCGTCGGGGCCGAGCCGAAACCCAAATACGGGTGGACCGACGTCGCACGCTTCAGCGAACTCGGCATCCCGGCCGTGAACTTCGGGCCGGGTGACCCGCTGCTGGCGCACAAGGACAACGAACACGTTGACGCGGACGCCATCCGCGAATGCCTGCGCGCACTGCGGAGCTGGCTGGCGGCCTAGTCCGCAATGCAAAAAGGGTCCGCAGCCAGCTGGCTGCGGACCCTTTCTGCACGCTGGAGGAAGCAGCCTACTTGGGTTCGCGTACCTCGGGAAGTTCCGGGGCGACGACGGCGGTTGGCGCCTTGGCCACGCCACCCGCGGCTTTCTTGGAACCACGGCGCTCGATCCAGACCGCGATCCGGGACACGCAGATGTTGATCGCGATGTAGATGGCGGCAGCTACGAAGAAGATCGGGAACAGGAACGCGTTGCCAAGGAAGTCTGCCATGACCTGGACTGCGCGCAGGAGCTCGCCGTAGGCCACGATGTAGCCAAGCGACGTGTCCTTCAGGAGTACCACCAGTTGGGCCACCAGAGATGGCATCATCCGGCGGACAGCCTGTGGCAGTTCGATCAGCATGCGGGACTGGAAGCTGGTGAGCCCGATGGTCAGGCCCGCCTCCCTCTGGCCCTTGGGCAGCGACTGAATACCGGCCCGGATGATTTCACCGAAGATCGCGGCGTTGTACAGGACAAGCCCGGCAATCACGGCAACGAAGGAGCTAGTGCCGAAGACCAGCAGCACGAAGAGCATCATGAGGACAACGGGCATCCCGCGCAGGAACTCAAGGACTATCCGCGTGGGTATCCGGATCCAGTCAACGAGTGAGATCCGGAGCAGGCAAAGCATCAGCCCGAGCGGAAACGCGATCACTGCGGCGATCGCAGCGGCACTGAGCGTGGCCCCGATACCGCTTGCGAGCAGTGTCCAGACGTCGGCGCGGGTGAAGATTGCCCAGCGCCGTCCTTCAAAGATGCCCTGCTGCGTGAGGGTCATGACAATCCATGCGAGCAGGCCAAGGATGAGGACGGTTCCAATGACGGAACCGATCAGGGAGACCCGGCGTGCCTTGGGGCCGGGAACGTCGTAGAGAACTGATGTCATCGGGCAATCGCCACCTTTCGTTCCACCGTGCTGGCCAGGATGCCCAGCGGAACGGTGAGGAGCAGATAGAAGAACGCCACGCCGAGAAGCACGGCCATGACCTGGTCGCCGTTGGCGTTAGCCATCTGGCGGCCGTAGCCGAAAAGTTCGAGTACAAAGAACGCGCCGGCGACCGAGGAGTTCTTCACGAGGGCAATCAGGATGTTGATCAGCGGCGGGATCACCGTCCGAAGGGCCTGCGGCAGGATGATGAAAGAGAGCACCTGCCCGAACTTCATGCCGATACTGCGCGCGGCCTCTGCCTGGCCGACCGGCACACTGTTGACGCCGGAGCGCACGGCTTCGGCGATGAAAGCCGCAGTGTAGGCGCTGAGGGCGATGATAGCGGCGACTTCGAACTGCTGGAAGGTCACCCCGAGCCGCGGCAGAACTACTGCGGCGAAAAAGAAGGCAATGGTCAGCGGCGTGTTCCGGAGGACCTCCACGTACACGGTGCTGAAGCCGCGCAACGCCGCAACGGGGGAGACCCGGGCGGCAGCCAGGAGGGTTCCCACTATCAGGGCGATGATCCCGGAGACGACAGACAGGAAAAGAGTGCGGAGAAGGCCTTCCCAATACAGGGGGAGGTTTTCAATGATGACTTCCATAGGATCCTTCGGCTCTGGGCGTAGGCGGTCGAAAAAGAGGTGGCGGCTTCCGGGGGATCAGCTGTGCAATAACATCCCCCGGAAACCGCCGCTGTTACCTAGTAACGGTCGAGGGCGGGAAGTTCAGGAGCGGTCTTGATGACCGAACCCGCGGTTGCTTCCCAGGCCTTCTTGTAGGATCCGTCTTCCTCGAAGGCTTCCAGCTGGTCGTTGATCCAGTTGCGGAACTCGGTGTCATCCTTCTTCAGGCCGATGCCGTAGGGCTCCTTGGTGAAGGTTTCGTCGGAGGCGAGCTTGAAGGCATCCGGCTCCTTGTCCACGAAGCCGGCCAGGATCACGTTGTCCGTGGTGATGGCTTCAACCTGCTTGTTGCGCAGCGGTTCCAGGCAGTCTGAATACTTGCCGGCCGGGGCGAGTATCGCTCCATACTTGTCCACAATGGTGGCGGCAGGGGTGGAGCCGGTCACGGAGCAGACCTTCTTGCCCTTGACGTCTTCCGGCTTCTTGATGGAGTCGTTGTCCTTGTTGACCATCAGTGCCTGGCCGGCCTCATAGTACGGACCCGCGAAGCTGACGACCTCTTTGCGCTTGGCGTTGATGGTGTAGGTGGCGATGACAATGTCCACCCTGCCCTGTTCAATGAAGGGCTCCCGGTTGGCCGACTGCGTTTCGGACCATTCGATCTTGTCTGCGGGAATGCCGAGCTTGGCTGCGATCAGCTTGCCAATCTCGACGTCGAAGCCAACGGGCTTGCCGTCCAGGCCCACCTGGCCGAAGAGCGGCTGGTCGTACTTTGTACCAATTTTGATGGTGCCGGCCGAGGCCAGCTTCTCCATGGTGGTGCCAGCGGCGAATGTGGGCTTCTCGGCAACGGTGGGATCGGCGGTGGTGCCGGGCGTGGTTCCGCCGCAGGCGCTCAGGGACAACGCCAAGGCTGCGGTAGCCGCCACGAAGAACGACTTCCGGCGGGTCATAAATGCCTTCATGACATTCCTTTCATTGGTCGGCCGCGGGTCACGGCCTGGGTGCGAACTGGAGTGTGTGCGTTCGATGGTTGAATCAGTGGGTAAGCAGCTTGGACAGGAAGTCCTTTGCGCGGTCGCTCTGGGGGTTTGTGAAGAACTCCTCCGGCTTGGCGTCCTCCACGATCTGGCCGTCAGCCATAAAGACCACGCGGTCCGCGGCCTTCCGGGCGAAGCCCATCTCGTGGGTCACCACCACCATGGTCATGCCTTCCTTGGCCAGCTGGATCATGACATCCAGGACCTCGTTGATCATCTCGGGGTCGAGCGCCGAGGTGGGCTCGTCGAAGAGCATGACCTTCGGTTTCATGGCCAGGGCACGGGCGATTGCTACACGCTGCTGCTGGCCGCCGGAGAGCTGCGCCGGCAGCTTGGGAGCCTGGTGTCCCACGCCTACCCGCTCCAGCAATGCCATGGCTTCCTTGTCGGCCTGGGCCTTGGCCACGCCCTTGACCTTGATGGGACCAAGGGTGACGTTCTCAAGGATGGTTTTGTGCGCGAACAGGTTGAAGGACTGGAAGACCATCCCGACGTCGGCGCGGAGCTGGGCGAGTTCCTTCCCCTCCTCCGGCAGCACTTTTCCATCAATGCTGATCGTGCCGCCCTCGATTGTTTCGAGGCGGTTGATGGCACGGCACAGCGTGGACTTGCCGGAGCCGGAGGGCCCAATGACAACAACCACTTCGCCCTTGCGGACATGGAGGTTGATGTCTTTGAGAACGTGCAGCTGACCGTAATGCTTATTCACACCATTCAGGGAGACGAGCGCATCGCCGGGCACATGAGTAGTCATAGGAAGAATCTAGCGAACAAAGACCTCTTATGACGGGAATCACGCCAAGTTCGTGCGGATCGTGATTCAAGAGATACCTGCCGCTGGTGTGCCCGCCGTGGCGCTAGCCTTGTGTGATGAGCATCAACGCAGATCCGGCCAAAACTTCCCAGCCGCGCCGTAAGGGGCCCCTTGAACTCCGCCGCAAACAGGCGGCCGTGGAAATGTCTGATCAGCATTTGCTTGACACCAAGGGTGCCGGGCAGTTCGTCCACACCGATCCGTGGCGTGTGATGAGGATTCAAAGCGAGTTCGTTGAAGGCTTCGGGGCATTGGCAGACCTGGGCCCGGCGGTCAGCGTTTTCGGTTCCGCCCGGACCAAGCCGGGGAGCCCTTATTACGAGATGGGCGTGGAAGTGGGCCGGAAACTCGCGGAGGCGGGCGTGGCTGTGATTACCGGAGGCGGTCCCGGTTCCATGGAAGCCGCCAACCGGGGGACCGTTGAGGGAAACGGAGTGTCGGTGGGATTGGGCATCGAACTTCCCTTTGAACAGGGCCTCAACCAATGGGTGGACCTCGGCATCAACTTCCGGTACTTCTTTGCGCGCAAGACGATGTTCGTGAAGTATGCCCAGGGCTTCATTGTCCTTCCAGGCGGGCTGGGGACCCTGGATGAATTGTTCGAAGCAATGGTGCTGGTCCAGACGCGGAAGGTCACCTCCTTCCCCATCGTCTTGCTCGGTGTCGACTTCTGGGGTCCGATGATCGAGTGGATCAAGGGCACACTGGTGGCCGAGGGCATGGTTTCCGAGAAGGACCTGGACCTGATCCAGGTTGTTGACGATGCCGCCGACGCCGTGGACCGCGTGCTCCACGGCACTGTCCAGGTACCGTCCAACGGCGAGCAGCGGCCCGAATAGCAGGTTGTCCGCGATCTGGCACGATTGATGCTGTGAGCTTCTTCCTGGTTTTCCTGGCCATCGTGCTGGTTGGCGCCGTCGTGTGGGCCGGTGCCGGCGGCCCTTCCAGCATCTTCCGGCGCGGCCGCCCGGGCGCCGTGCGGGAAAGCGGACTCCTCGACGCCGGCTTCGAGCAGCCCGTGGCAAACCTTCCTCCAGTCCTGCTACCCGCCGATGCGGCGCCGGCCGACGTCGACCGCGTCCGCTTTTCCCTGGGCCTGCGCGGTTACCGCATGGACCAGGTGGACCAGGTGCTTGATGAGCTTCGCGACCAGCTCGCCGCCAAGCGCCGGGAAGTGGAGCAACTGACTGCGCGGCTTGTTGAGGCACAGCGTGTGATTCAGAACCCGGCGGACACGGACCTGGGACCGCAACAGGCAGCGGAACCGACACCGCAACAGGGACCGGAACAGGCACCGCCGGGCCCGGGCCGGAGCCCGGCGGAGGACGGGGCTTGAGCACGGACACTGGAAGCAGGCAGGGCTTCGCCTCCTCGATCAGCGCACTGGCGACACGGGCCGGAGATGCAGTTCGGCACTGGCCGTGGTGGCTTCAGGTTTCAGCCCTCTACGTGGCGGCCAGGCTGGTCAGCGCAGGTATCTTCGTGGCTGCAGCCCGGCACCAGGGAACCAATCCCTGGTTCCCTGCCAAGCCGGACTACTGGAACTTCATCAATATCTGGGACGCGCGGTGGTACGGCGAGGTCATCAGCAACGGCTACCCGGCGGTCCTCCCGGTTGACGCGGCCGGCAATGTCCAGGAAAACGCTTGGGCGTTCTACCCGCTTTTCCCTTTCCTCGGCGGGGCACTTTCGGCGCTGACCGGCATCGCGCCGGAAGCGTCGCTGGCACTCATCGCGATGTTCTCAGGGTTGATGGCAGCCCTGGTCCTCTACAGCCTGTTCCGCCACCGGGTGCCGCACGGCACAGCCATGTGGGCAGTGGCGTTCTTCGCGACCTTCCCCGTTTCCGGGATACTCCAGGTGCCCTATGCCGAGCCATTGACCATCCTCCTTCTGGGTGCGGCGCTGCTGCTGCTGGTAAGGCGGCAGTACTACCTCGCGATGCCAGTGGTGCTGCTCATGAGCCTCTCCCGGCCGGTGGGGGTGCCATTTGCCGCCATGGTTGGAGTGCTGTTTATCTGCCGGCTGGTGCAACGAGGCCGTGGTGAACAGGACTCCCAGGTGCACAGCCGGCGGGAGCTGGGCGCCCTGGCTGGCCTGACCGCCGTCAGCGGAGCCGCCGCTCTCATCTGGCCTGCCGCCGCCTGGGCCGCTACCGGTGATATCGAGGCGTACACCAAGACGGAGACGGTCTGGCGGGGTCACGACCTCGTGCCGTTCAAGCCATGGTTCGACACAGGCATGCAGCTCTTTGGGCCAGTACTGGGCGTGGTTGCGCCGTTCGTTTTTGCCGGGCTGTTTACGCTGATGCTCTTTAGCCCTCCGGTACTGAAACTTGGTGTTGAACTCCGTTTGTGGTGCGCCTGCTACATGGGATACCTGTTGCTGTTCCTGCATCCCCAGACCAGCACGTTCAGGATGCTGCTTCCGCTTTTTCCGCTGGCCCTCGCTGCAGCGGTGTTGTCCCGCTCCAAGGCCTACCGCGGCACAGTAATCGTGATGTTTGTTATTTTGCAGATCGTCTGGATTGTCTGGCTGTGGGCCTGGGCCCAACTGCCCGGAGGCGGCGACTATCCGCCGTGATTGCCCGCCATGCCCGGCGGCGGAGTGCAGGAATGCGACGCGGCCGGAAATGTCCATCGATTAGCTACGTGCGGGTAATTACGGGATAATAGTAAGTAAGCAAGGACAAAAGCATTCAGAATATGTTCAGCCATGGCGGTGCCCACGCGTGCCGCCATAGCGGCTTGATTGACCATGCGGACACAGCCCGTCCGGGCTGATATGTCCTGGACTAATTGGAGGGGAAATTCCTCATGGCGGCTATGAAACCACGCACCGGCGACGGCCCTATGGAAGTCACCAAGGAGGGCCGCAGCCTGATTATGCGTGTGCCGCTCGAAGGTGGCGGACGGCTTGTTGTTGAACTCAATGCAGCGGAAGCGGCAAACCTTAAGGAATGCCTCGTAGGCGTTACCGAATAATCTCGCTGGGCCAGGGTCCGCTGCCTTAGGGCGGCGGGCCCTGGCCTTTTTCCTGGCCGGGACTATTCCCGGGCGTGGGTATTCTTGGCCGCCTATTTCTTGACCGCGACCAAAAGGCCGTCGCCGGTGGGAAGCATGCTGGAGGCGAGCCGCTCGTCGTCGCGGATGGTTTTGCCCACCTGGCGGAGCACAACCGTGGTGGCATCCCTGTTGGCAGGGTTGGCCACCCGATCTTTGTCCAGGGCGTCGTTGATGATCAGCAGCCCCCTGGACTTCAGCAGGCGGACAGCCTGTTCCACGTAACCCGGCAGGCCCGGCTTGTCGGCGTCGATGAAGACGAGGTCGTAGGCGGAGTCGGTGAGCCGCGGCAGGACGTCACCGGCACGTCCGGAGATAGTGCGCGTGCGGTTGGCAGGGCTGCCTGCCTCCGAGAACGCCTCCCGTGCCGCTTTCAGGTGTTCAACGTCCACATCGATGGTGGTCAGCACGGACTGGGGCCCCAGGCCGCGCAGGAGGCAGACACCGGAAACTCCTGCTCCAGTACCGATTTCGACGGCGGTCTGCGCCTTGGAGGACGCTGCCAGGACCGTCAATACGGCGCCCACGCCGCGTCCGATCGGGGTCACTCCCAGCTCAAAGGAGCGTTCGCGTGCACGAAGCATGACTTCATCCTCTGCGGGCAGATCTTCTGCATAGGACCAGCTCGTGGACTTGTCGGCGCTCATGGGTGATTTCGCTTTCTGGGCGGCAGGGGAGTGTTGAATACAGCCTACTGTGTCTTAAGGCACGGACGCCGGATCCCGGGGGTTGCGCCTTTGGCAGAAGTGGCTTGCCAATCAGGAAATTCCCAGCCAACTTTGAAATGATGGAGATCCGCTCATCCATACGGTGATCGGCGCCGAACCAGAGATGTCAACAGTATCCGGGCGTTAGCTTATGCACGAGGGGAGTGGACGATGTCAGCATCAGTTGTGGCACCTGTCCCTGCATCACAAGATCCTGCGGTCGAATGGGTCAGGCCAACCTGGGAAGAAGTGGTTGCCAACCATTCCGCGAAAGTCTATCGGCTGGCCTACCGCCTGACCGGAAACAAGTTCGACGCCGAAGACCTCACCCAGGAGGTCTTTGTCCGGGTCTTCAGGTCACTGGAAAACTTCAAACCTGGGACGTTGGACGGCTGGCTGCACCGCATCACCACCAACCTCTTCCTGGATCAGGCACGGCGGAAGAGCCGCATCCGTTTTGACGCGCTGGCGGAGGACGCCGAATCCCGGATCCCGGGCCGCGAACCGGGGCCGGAGCAGAGCTTCGAACTGAACAACCTGGACCTCGACGTGCAGGCCGCACTGGAGGAGCTTCCGCCGGACTTCCGCGCGGCAGTTGTGCTGTGCGACCTCGAGGGCCTGTCCTACGACGAAGTTGCAGCGGCGCTTGGCGTCAAGCTGGGGACCGTGCGTTCGCGCATCCACCGCGGCCGGACCATGCTGCGTGAGAAGCTCGCGCACCGGGACCCACGGCCGCAGCACTCGCGCAAGCCGAAGCTTTCGATGCCACGCATCGCCAGCATTCTCTGATCGGCCTCATGACTCCCGACAACCCGCTGTTCCGCAGGCATCCCCGGACCGACAGCCACCTTAAGAGCTGCCCGGAGTGCGCCTCGGCCATGCGTCGCGAACGCCAGTACATCGAAAGACTGCGGGAAGCGGCCATCCCGCCTGCCAGCCAGGATCTCACGGCCCGCCTGCTGCAGCAGACGCATGTCCTGGCCATGGCCTCCTGCGAGCCGTCACGCAGTCCGCACCGCGGAGCGAAGATCCTGGCCTTCGCAGCCGGCGGGACGGCGGCAGCTGCCGGGGTCCTTGCCGCAAGCGCTTTCGCCCTGGCCGGCGACCCGTTGCCGATGGCTGCCAGTTCGGCCGCTGGCAGCTTTGTACAGCAGCCCGCCAAGGTGCCCGCCGACGGCCGGGAGCTGAGCGCCGGACAGCTTGCAGGACTGCGCCTGGAAGGCTGGGTGTGTCCTGAGCTGGAGTCTTTGGGCTTTCACGTTCTTTCTGCCAGGGCAACCACGCTGGACGGTCGCCCGGCCGTCGAGATGAAGCTCTCAGATGGCCGGTACTATGCCAAGGTCGTCGAGCAGCATGACGTCCGCACGCCTGCAGGGGACAGTGACGTGTCCATCTTGAGCTCCGTACCCGGGGCGGCGGTCCTCCAGTCCGGAGCAAACACGCTCACGTACGAATCCGACCTACCGGCGGACCGGGCGGACGACGCCCTCCCTGTCCTTCAGCGGCTCACCGCCCTCGCCGCGACCGGTATCAGCGCGGGCGTTGCGCCGGAGGGGACGGCGTCCGTCAGTCCTCCTGCAGCGGAGCCCCTGAGTGAACGACTGCAGCGTGGCCTGCACAAAATTGTCCGGATTCTGACGCCTTAAAACTGGCTGTTGCCGCCGGTCGTAAGCGGGAATCGTCAGCATGACCCCGGAGAGGGTAATCTTCCTAAAGTGTTTGGAATCAACGGCCCGGAGTTCTTCCTTCTGCTGATCATCGGCATTCTGGTGATCGGTCCCAAGCGGCTGCCCGAATATACCCAGAAACTTGCAAATCTGGTGAAGGAAGTCCGCCGCATGGCCTCCGGCGCCCGCGAGCAGATCAAAGAGGAGGTGGGGATCGACATCGACGAGGTCGACTGGAAGAAATACGATCCCCGCCAGTACGATCCCCGGCGCATCATCAAGGAAGCGCTTCTTGACGACGACTCCAAACCGGTCAGCGCAGGTGCGCCAGCGGTGGCAGCCGTGGCCGGCGCCGCAGCCGTCACTGCCGGCGCGACTACGACGGCCGCCCGCCCTGAACGGGTTATCCAGCAGCTGCCAGCCGGTGAAGCAGCGCCCTTCGACACCGAAGCAACCTAGGAACTGCACGGGGAGGGCATCGGGAGGGTCCCGCCGATCCGCCAGCCCATGGCAGTCAGCGCGGCTGCAGCCCCAGCTTGATCTCCGTCAGCCCGCGCGGTTTCGCCGACAGCTTGCCGGCAATCTCAACAAGCGCCTTAGCGGCCGGCGTCTCCGGTTGCCCCAGCACGATCGGCGAACCGGCGTCCCCGCCTTCCCGCAGGAGGATGTCCAGCGGAATATGGCCCAGCAACGGTACCTCTGAACCCACTGTTGCCGTGAGCCGCTCGGCGAGGACCTCCCCGCCGCCGCTTCCGAACAAATCCATCCTGCCGCCGTCGGGCATCTCGAGGTAGGACATGTTCTCGATGACTCCAGCCAACGACTGCCCCGTCTGGGTGGCGATGGCGCCTGCCCGCTCGGCGACATCCGCCGCAGCGGCCTGGGGCGTGGTGACCACCAGGATTTCCGCCTTGGGCAGCAGTTGGGCTACAGAGATGGCGATGTCGCCAGTACCTGGGGGGAGGTCAAGGAAGAGTACGTCGAGGTCACCAAAGTAGACATCGGTGAGGAACTGCTCCAAGGCGCGATGCAGCATGGGACCGCGCCAGGCCACAGGCTGGTTCGCCGTGACGAACATCCCGATGGAGATGACCTTTACGCCGTACGCGACCGGTGGCAGGATCATGTCGTCCACCCGCGTCGGGGCCTGCGTGATTCCCATCAGTGCTGGAACCGAGAAGCCGTAGACGTCGGCGTCCACGATCCCTACCCTGAGTCCCTGCGCGGCCAGGGCGCAGGCCAGGTTAACGGTGACGGAAGACTTCCCCACTCCGCCCTTGCCGCTGGCCACGGCGAAGACTTTGGTCAGAGAACCGGGCTGGTTGAAGGGGATGCCGCGCTGGCCGCCGGCGCCGCGCAGCTGTTCCTTCAGGGCGTCGCGCTGGGCCTGGTTCATGACCTTCAGTTCAACCTCGACGGCGGTGACCCCGGGAACCGCGGAAAGCGCTTTGTCGGCGTCGGACGTAATGGTGTCGCGGAGGGGACAACCGGCGATGGTGAGCAGCACGGCAAGCCGAACACGGCCGTCGTCGAAAATCTCCACCGAGTCCACCATGCCTAGCTCCGTGATGGGGCGGCGGAGTTCAGGGTCGATGACGGTGGCCAGGGCAGTATTAACCGCCTGGTGCAGGGATTCAGACATGCAGGCGTTTACTCGGCTTCCGGGGTTGTAAAGGTTTCGGGGGGCGCCGGCTGCGGCGTTACGGCGGGTTGCTGGGCGGCGTGACTGGGCTTGACCCGGGGGATCTGCTGCGTGCGGGGGCTCCGCTGCCGATCCCGTTTCTCCTTCAGCCTCTCCTTGACCTTGTCCCGCGGCGATTCGTGGCTGCCGGCCCCGGAGGGGTCGTGGGTCCGCAGTTCCTCCTGGGCCTCCAGCATGTCCTCCAGCAACGAACGCAGCTCCGCGCGGACGTAGTCGCGCGTGGCCACCTCGCGAAGGGCGATCCGCAGCGAGGCGAGCTCACGGGTCAAGTATTCGGTATCGGACAGGTTGCGTTCAGCGCGCTGGCGGTCCTGCTGCAGCGAGACGCGGTCGCGGTCATCCTGCCGGTTCTGGGCCAGCAGCAGCAGGGGTGCAGCATAGGACGCCTGCAGCGAAAGCATCAGCGTCAGCAAGGTGTAGCCGAGGGCGCGGGAGTCGAATTGCCACTCCAGCGGTGCCCAGGTGTTCCAGACCAGCCAGATGACGACGAAGACTGTCATGTAGACCAGGAACTGGGGCGTACCCATGAACCGGGCAAAACCTTCGGTTGCGTGGCCGAAAGCGTCCGGATCGGGGGAGAACTTAGGCAGGATCCGCTTGCGGCCGCTCAGGGGTGTGTCGAGGCTTCCTTTGTTTGCTGCCTTCCCTGTGCCGCGCTGGCCGGGATTCTTGGGAGCGGTATTGTCAGCCAATGCGGCCACCGAGCCTTCTTATCGGGGCTTCGCCATCATGGGCGCGCCAATCATCCGGTAACAGATGATCCAAAACGTCATCAACAGTCACCGCCCCCACGAGCCGGCCGTCATCATTGACCACGGGCAGGGAGTTCAGGTTGTAGGTAGCGAGCGTCCTGGCGACTTCGCTGATGTGGGCCTGGTCCGACAACGGCTCCAGGTTTTTGTCCACGAGGTTCCCCAAGGGCTCGAAGGGTGGGAATCGCAGGAGCTGCTGGATGTGCACGACGCCCAGGAATCGGCCGGTCGGAGTCTCGAGCGGTGGCCTGGCGATGAAGATGGACGAAGCCAGGGCGGGAGAGAGTTCCTCGCGCCGGACGTGGGCCAGGGCTTCGGCGACGGTCGCCTCCGGGGGAAGGATCACCGGTACCGGCGTCATCAGGCCGCCAGCGGTATCCTCGTCATATTCGAGCAGGCGCCGGACGTCTTCGGCGCCTTCGGGCTCCATCAGCTGCAGCAGTTCTTCGGCCTGGGCGGTGGGCAGTTCGCCGAGGAGGTCGGCGGCGTCGTCGGGGTCCATTTCTTCGAGGACGTCAGCGGCGCGCTGGACATCAAGGGCCGAAAGGATCTCCACCTGGTCATCCTCCGGGAGCTCCTGCAGGACATCGGCGAGACGTTCGTCCTGGAGTTCACTGGCTACCTCGAAGCGGCGCTTATCGCTCATCTCCTGCAGCGCCTCGGCGAAGTCCGCGGGCTTTAGGTCTTCATGGTTTGCTACGAACTGCGTTGCGGCCTGGGGCTCGGTGCGGGCACCCTGGAGGGCGTCGGCCCAGTCGATGATCATGGTCTCGTTGCGGCGCAGGCGGCTCAGGGGCGAGAGGGAATGGCCGCGGCGGACAAACAGCTTGCTGACGAACCAGTCCCGGGAACGGTGCTGGTCCATGGCGATGTCCTCGATGGTGGCGTCACCGCTGCCATCCCTGAGCGTTACCCGGCGGTCAAACATCTCCGCCACTACCAGTGTCTCGGCGCCGCGCTGCTCAAATCGCCTGAGGTTGACCAGGCCGGTGCAGATGATCTGGGTCTGGTCGATCGAGGTAATGCGCGTCATCGGCACAAAAACGCGTTTCTTACCCGGAACTTCGACGACGATGCCTACCACGTGGGGGGCGCCCCGGCTTCCGCGCGAGAGCACCACAACATCGCGCAACCGGCCCAGACGGTCGCCTAGCGGGTCGAAGACGTCAAGACCCAGAAGGCGCGCAACGAAGACGCGCGAAAGATTTGTGCTCACGTCTACAGGCTACCGAGTCTGCTCTCTTTTAGCTGAATTTACAGGCGGCACACATGCTGATAGGCAAGAATGGAGGTATGTCAAACATTTTTGGTGGTCCGAAGGCCGGCGGGTCCAACGGCGTGGACGAGTCCCGCACCGTCCCCACAGGTGACACCGTGGGTTCCTACAACTCCTACTTGGATGCCCAGAAGGCTGTGGACTATCTCGCTGACCAGCAGTTCCCGGTCCAGATGGTGTCCATCGTGGGCAACGAGCTCAAGATGGTGGAGCGCGTGACGGGACGCCTCAGCTACCCCCGCGTGGCATTGTCAGGGGCGCTGAGCGGAATGTGGTTCGGTCTGTTCGTCGGCGTGATGCTGTCCTTCTTCGCACCGTCCCCGGGCTACTTCTCCATCCTGACGTCCGTGTTGATGGGTGCCGCGTTCTTTATGTTGTTCGGCATTGTCACCTACGCCATGCAGCGGGGAAAGCGTGACTTCACCTCTACCAGCCAAGTGGTGGCCACCACCTATGACGTGGTGGTTTCGCCAGAGGCCGCCCACGAAGCCCGGCGGCTGCTCCAGCAGCTGCCGATGACACGGTCCGACGCCGCTGCCGGGCCGAGGCCATACACGCAGGGCGACTACCACAACCAGCCTTACCAGCAGCCGGGGCAGGCGCCCGGCCAACAGCCCGGCCAACAGGCCGGCCACCAGCAAGGGCAGGCTCCCGTGAGGCCAGCCAGCTGGAACGATCCGTACGGACAGCAGAG
This sequence comes from Pseudarthrobacter sp. NPDC055928, assembly GCF_042270935.1. Taxonomy (NCBI): domain Bacteria; kingdom Bacillati; phylum Actinomycetota; class Actinomycetes; order Micrococcales; family Micrococcaceae; genus Pseudarthrobacter; species Pseudarthrobacter sp. NPDC055928. The sequence continues at coordinate 407,125 of NZ_JBHJZH010000002.1, read as the reverse complement.
CCCCGGTACGCAGGGCGGCCCCGCTGTGGCCGCACAACCAGGCCAGCCGGCCGAGGGCCAGGCGCAGCCGGCTCCGGCCCCCGTCTCGGCGGTTCGCTATCCTGACCTGCCCGATGGCCGGCCGCAGTACGGCGTGCGTGTCAGCGATAACCCCGCGCCTGCCTCACCCGCCAACAACGCCGGGCCCGGCAGCGACCACCCGGACTCCGGGCAGCCTGCGCAGCAGCCCGACGTGGCACCGGACAGGAACCGGGACGAAGCGGGCTCCTAGCCGTTACGTCCACGGCCTCAAACGCGAGCGGACACCTAAACCCCAGGGGCTTAGGTGTCCGTTCGCGTTTGAGGCCGCAGCGGGCTATGCGGGGGCCTGCTGGCTGCCTTCGCCGTTGGCTTCCCGATAGATACCGGCCATCCAGGACTCGACGTCGTCGGCCTTGCGGGGCAGCGCGGCACTGAGGTTGATGGGGCCATTGGCCGTCATCAGGACGTCGTCTTCGATCCGGACTCCGATGCCGCGGTACTCCTCCGGGATGCCCAGGTCCTCGTTCTTGAAATACAGGCCCGGTTCGATAGTGAAGACCATGCCCTCGGTCAGGATGCCATCCAGGTACAGCTCCCGCCTGGCCTGTGCGCAGTCGTGCACGTCCAGTCCGAGGTGGTGGCTGGTGCCGTGCGGCATCCAGCGGCGGTGCTGCTGCCCCTCGGGACTGACCGCTTCCTCCACGCTGACGGGCAGCAGCCCCCACTCAGCGAGCCGCTCGGCCAGGACCGTCGTGGCGGCGGTGTGGATGTCCCGGAACTTGGCCCCGGGCCGGGCGGCGGCGAACCCGGCGTCGGCGGCGTCGAGGACCGCTTCGTAGACCTTGCGTTGGATCTCGCTGAACATGCCGTTGGCAGGCAGGGTGCGGGTGATGTCGGCGGTGTACAGGGAGTCGGCCTCCACTCCCGCGTCCAGGAGCAGGAGCTCCCCGGCGTTGATGCTGCCGGTGTTGCGCGTCCAGTGCAGCACGGTGGCGTTGTTGCCCGAGGCCGCGATGGTGTCGTAACCGAGTTCGTTGCCGATCTCGCGGGCACGCGCAAAGAACGCGCCTTCCACAACCCGCTCGCCGCGGTCATGGGTCAGGGCACGGGGAAGGGACTTGACCACTTCCACAAAGCCTTCGACCGTGGCCGCGACTGCCGTCTTCATCTGCTCAATCTCCCACTCGTCCTTCAGGAGGCGGAGCTCGGACAGGGCTTCAGACAGCTTCTCATCCAGCGCATCGAGGACCGCGAGGTCCAGGTTGTCCGGGTCCTTGGCCGTGTTGTAGCGGGCCGTGTCCACCAGGGCATCGATGTTCTCGTCCACCTTGCGGACCAGGCGAATGGAGATCCCGCCGATCTCGGGAGCGCCCACATTCTTGGTGATCGCGGTTTCGAGCGCGTCAATGTGAGCGGTGGGAAGTCCCAACCGTGCTTCAAACTCAGCCAGGGTGGGACGGGCGCCGATCCAAAACTCGCCGGATCGCGAGTCGGCGTAGAACTGTTCAGTGTCCCGGCCGGCCAGCGGGCGGAAGTACAGCGTGGCATGGTGGTGCCCGCCGTCGTCGCCCTTTCCTTCTCCGACAGGTTCGAGGATGAGTACGGCGTCCGGCTCGTGGTCCAGGCCCAGGCCGGTGAGGTGGGCGAATGCGGAGTGCGGACGGAAGCGGTAGTCGCAGTCGTTGGAGCGCACCTTCAGCGGGCCGGCGGGAATGACCAGGCGTTCGCCTTTGAACTGGTCAGAGATGGTCCTTCGCCGGGTCGCGGCGTAGCTGGCGACGGTATCGCGCGCCGGCAGTTCCTTAGTGGAAGGCGCCCAATTGCTGGCCATAAAGGCCTTGAAGGCATCGGAACTGGGCCGCTGCGAGCGGTTGTTGACGCGCTCTTCGAGGGGCTGGGAAGCAGAGTTCAGGGTGTTTTCGGCATCGTTCACGGCACCATCGTCTCACCAGCTACGCGGCTGCGCGAACGCGGTCAACTAGGCTGGGCAGGTGAGGATTGACCTGCATGCCCACTCCAATGTTTCCGACGGCACGGAAACACCCGCCGATGTGATGGCCTCGGCCGCCCGCGCAGGGCTGGATGTCGTCGCGCTGACAGACCACGACTCCACGGATGGCTGGGCCGAAGCCTCGGCCGCTGCCGTGCAATTCGGCGTGGCGCTCGTTCCGGGCATGGAGGTCTCCTGCCGGACGGCGGAAGGGATCAGTGTGCACCTCCTGAGCTACCTGCACGATCCTGACCACCCCGGGCTGCTGGAGGAGATCACGAAGGCCAAGGACGCCCGCCTCACCCGCGCAGAGCGCATGGTCACCCTACTTGCGGAGGACTATCCGCTGACGTGGGACGACGTCATCCATCATGTGGCACCCGGTGCCACGCTGGGGCGCCCGCACATCGCGGATGCGCTCGTGGCCGCCGGTGTCGTGGCGGACCGTTCGGAGGCCTTCACCTCCATCCTGACCTCCCATTCGCGCTACTTCGTCCAGCACTACGCGCCCGACCCCGCAACCGCCGTCGAGCTTGTCCGTGCCGCCGGCGGCGTTCCCGTCTTTGCGCATCCGGTGGCTTCCGCACGTGGACGGATCGTGGGGGAGCGCACGTACCAGGAGATGATCGACGCCGGCCTGGTGGGCCTGGAGATCGACCACAGGGACAATCCCGAGGCCGGCCGTGAGTATCTGAGGGGCCTCGCTGCCAAGCATGGACTCCTGGTTACAGGTTCGTCCGACTACCACGGCACCGGCAAACCCAACCTGCTGGGAGAGAACCTGACGACGCCCCAGGTGCTGGCGCGGATCGAGGAGCTGGCCACCGGGACGGCAGTAGTGCGCGGGAGTTCCGCACATCTTGACTAACGCTCCGGGCTGAGTAGTCTTGCGCTTGCCGGGGGTGGTGTTCATCGCCGAAAGGTCTCGTCGCCATGCAACATTTCGTACGGTAGACGGAGAGAAACCATGTTCAGGAAATCATTCGCCGCGGCTGGCCTGGCCGCACTCTTTATGTTTGTCCCCACGGCAGCCAATGCGCTGGACTGTTCCAACGTCAGCCGGTCGGCCTACACGGGCAGCGACTTCATCTTCATCCCCGGCCCTAATATCAACGTCCATGTGCAGGGCAACTGGGCGTACGTACTGGAGGCGGGTGCTTGGGTGTTCCTGCCGCCGGGAACTGTCCCGGAAGGCGCTGGCAGCAATGGCAACTTCCAGAACGGTGAAGGCTTTGCCCTGTTGGTCAACGCCATTTGCGACTCCAACGGAGCGGTCCTGGACAACCGACAGAGAGATCACGGAATCCAGCTGATGGAAACCTGCTAGCCGAACCAGCTACGAATCTAGGTCGCATTTAATGTCGTATTGGAGGCTCAAAACGACATTAACTGCGACCTAGTTGGGGGGGAACGACGTAAACGTCGCGCGGGTGCCCAGCCGTTTGGCCATGACGTCGATGGCTGGCTGGTTCTGGTCCACGCACACAAACTTCCTGTCCAGTTTGGCGGCCACCGCACCGAGCGTACCGGAACCGGCGAAGAAGTCCAGGCACCAGTCCCCGGGCCGGCTAGACGCGGCAACCACCCGGCGGACAAGGCCCTCAGGCTTCTGCGTGGGGTAGCCGGTTTTTTCCTTGCCGGTGGGCGAGACGATGGTGTGCCACCAGACGTCAGTGGGCAGCTTGCCGAGCTCGCGTTTGGCGGGCGTGACCAACCCCGGCGCCATGTACGGCTCCCGGTCCACCTCGGCGCTGTCGAAATGGTATTTCGCCGGGTTCTTCACATACACGAGGATGTTGTCGTGCTTGGTGGGCCAGCGGAACTTGGCCCTCGCCCCGTAATCGTAGGCCCAGATGATCTCGTTCAGGAAGCATTCCCGGCCGAAGATGGCGTCCAGCATGACCTTGGCATAGTGCACTTCGCGGTAGTCCAGGTGAAGGTACAGCGTGCCGTCGTCTGCCAACAGCCGCCAGGCCTCCACGAGCCGCGGCTCCAAGAAGGACCAATAGTCGCTGAAGGCGTCGTCGTAACGGTGCAGGGCGCCTTTGATGGTGTCGTAGGAACGTCCCTTGAAGCCCACGCGGTCTCCCGAGCCTTCGGCGTTGACCACCATCCGCGTTTCCTGGCGCTGCTGGGCCCGGCCGGTGTTGAACGGCGGGTCCACGTAAATGAGTGTGAAGGCGCCGTCCGGCAGCGAGGGGAGGAATTCCGCGTTGTCCGCGTGTACCACCAGGTTGCTGCCGTCCGGCGCCCAGACAGATTCAGTCATTGAGGCTTTTAGGCCTCGGCGCTGCCCGGCTGTGCGCCGTTGTCGCCGCCGGCCACCACTTCGCCGTTGCGGCGGCGGGTGCGTGTCCGGCTGCGGCGGGTGCGCGACTGGTCGCCTTCGGCCGGGGCTGAAGCCGCCGGTTCCGCGGCGGGGCCGGTGCCTGCAGTCGCCGCGTCGGAGGTACGACGGCGGCGCTCACCTGAGCGGGGGGCGGTATCAGTTCCGCTGCGGCGGCTGGATGAGCGTGCGCGGTCGCGGCTGTTGTCGCGTCCGCCGTCCTTCGCCGCGTCACGTGCACCGTCACGTCCGCTGCTGCGGGAGTTCTTCTTGCCGGTCTCGCCCAGGTCCTCCAGGACTTCGGCGTCAACACCGGCAAGGGTTCGCTTGTTGCGGGGCAGCCGGCCCTTGGTTCCCTCCGGAATGTCCAGCTCCTCGTAGAGGTGCGGGGAGGAAGAGTACGTCTCAACGGGCTCGGGTACGCTAAGGCCGAGTGCCTTGTTGATGAGGCCCCAGCGGGGCATGTCGTCCCAGTCGACAAACGTGACGGCCGTACCCTTATTCCCGGCGCGGCCGGTGCGCCCCACGCGGTGCAGGTAGATCTTTTCGTCTTCAACGCACTGGTAGTTGATGACGTGCGTGACGTCGTCGACGTCGATGCCGCGGGCGGCGACGTCCGTGGCCACCAGGACGTCCACCTTGTTGTTGCGGAAAGCCCGGAGGGCCTGTTCGCGGGCACCCTGGCCGAGGTCGCCGTGGATGGCGGCAGCCGCGAACCCGCGGTCCACCAGCTCCTCTGCCACCTTGGCGGCGGTCCGCTTGGTCTTGGTGAAGATGATGGTGCGGCCACGGCCACGAGCCTGCAGGATGCGCGCCACGACCTCGATCTTGTCCATGCTGTGGGCACGGTAGATGAGCTGGCGGATGTCGCGCTTGGTGAGCCCCTCGTCGTCGGGGTCGGCCGCACGGATGTGGGTGGGCTGGGTCATGTAGCGGCGAGCCATCGCAATGACCGGACCGGGCATCGTGGCTGAGAACAGGAGCGTCTGGCGGACCGCAGGCGTGCCGGCGATCAGCGTTTCCACATCCGGGAGGAATCCGAGGTCCAGCATTTCGTCGGCTTCGTCGAGGATGACGATCTTGACGTTCTTGAGGCTCAGGTGCTTCTGCTTGTAAAGGTCAATGAGCCGGCCAGGGGTACCGACGACAACTTCGACGCCGTTTTGCAGGGCTTCGACCTGCGGCTCGTAGGCGCGGCCGCCATAAATGGTGGCGATGCGGGCATTGCGCTTGCGGGAGGCGGTCTGGAGATCGTTGGCTACCTGCACGGCGAGCTCGCGGGTGGGAACGATCACCAGCGCCTGCGGGGCGCCCGGGACGGCGAGCTTGTCGAAGCCGGGATCGTCACGGCCCACGACGCGCTGCAGCGCGGGGATGCCGAAGCCGAGGGTCTTGCCGGTTCCGGTTTTGGCCTGTCCGATGATGTCGTGGCCCGAGAGCGCCACCGGCAGTGTCATGGCCTGGATCGGGAACGGGTGGGTGATCCCGGCATCGGCGAGGGACTCCACGATATCGGCGCGGACGTTGAAGTCTGCGAAGGATTTCTCCTCGATCTCATGGGGCTTTTCGTCCGAGATAATGGTTTCTTCCGGCTCGATGACCTCGGTGCCGGAATCGTCAATCAGGAGCTGGTGGGTATGCAATTCACTCACAGGTGAGTTTCCTTATTCATTTGGGCATTGGCGCTGCCTGCTCAACGGGCCGGCCAACGTGGCCGTTCCGGAGCACGCTCGAAGCGCGCAAGCAAATCCAGTGGAAGCCGATCGCGGGCTATCTAATTGCTGGCACTGGTGACCAGCGGGCGTATCTCAAGATCGCGTAGGGGCGGGCTTGTTGAATTCAAAATCAAGGAAATCAACGACCGGGCATCCATATCTACTTCTTCAGTCTACCGGCAAGGAGTCTTAAACCCGGCTTTGCCCCTTTCGGCCGCCCCGGCGCCTACCCGACGAGCTCGAAATGCACTTCCCGCGTGGCGATGTCCGAGGAGAGAAGCCGGACCCGGACTTTGGTGCCGGATTCGAGGTCACCGGCACAGCGGGCCGTGACGGCGGGCTCGGCTATCTGGATAATTCCGGAAGGGCCGTTCCCGTTCCTGCCGTTGCCGTTACCGTTGGAGCCATTGCCGTTTTTGCCGTTGTCCTTTTGCGGCTTGGACCCTGAAATGACGATCGCGTCGAATTCCTGGCCCACATGGTTGACCAGCAGGGCGGCCTCCACGGTGTCCAGCGCCAGGCGCTCCATCCTGGCAGCCAGCTGATCGGAACCGGCCATGATCACCGGCAGGGAGGGCAGCGCTTCCCGCGCCCAGGCCGGGACCGGGCTGCCGTTGCTGAGTGCCTCACAGATGACCAGGACAAAGCGGTCCACCAGCCGGCGGAGCGGAGCCGTGGTGTGGGCGTAGGCGGCTCCGATCGCGGACTGGCGGGCATCATTGGGGATTTCGCCGTCGAACGCCGTATAACTGGCGCCACGGAAAAGCATTCCCGCCGAATGCATGATGGCCAGTTGCCGCGGATCCGTGGGGTCAAGCGTGCGGAGATACTCCCCGTAGCCCGCTTTCCCGTCCCAGGGCTTGCCCAGAACCTCGGTCTGCAGCCGGAAATGCCCCAGGGACCGTTCGTCAGGGGCGGGCATGGTCCGCAGGATGCCGACTTTGCCCTCAAGCATCAGGGTGGCCGCAGCCATTCCTGTCATGAGCGATATCTGGGCGTTCCAGTCCTCGACCGGGAGCTGGGGAGCAGCGGCGATCCGGTAGCCGCCGTCGGGAAGCTGCACGATCTCCTGCTCAGGCATGTTCAGGCTCGCGCCATCGCGTTCCCGCTCCAGCTCAACACGCTTGAGGCCCACTTCCTTAAGGAGCTCCAACACCGGCGAGGCCGTTCCGGCGTCGAGTTCAGCCTGGGCGCCCTTGTAGCTGAGCTTGGCCCTGCTGCGGACCCGTGCCCTTTGGACCGAAACGGACGTGACCTGGGCAGCCTGGTCCAGGTGGAAGTCCCACACAAAGGCAGAGCAGAGCTGGCCTGCCAGGAGGCTGCCGGCCCCCTCGCTGATGACCTCCGGATGAAGGGGGATGCGGCCGTCGGGCGCGTAGAACGTCTGTCCCCGGCGGCGGGTCTCGGCGTCCAGCGGCCCGCCGGGCACCACGAATGCGGGTACATCTGCGATGGCGTAGAGGACTCGATAGCCGCTACCGGCGCGCTCAATAAACAGGGCCTGGTCTAGATCGGTGGAGGACTCAGGATCAATAGTGAGGAAATCAATGCCTGTCAGGTCGGCATCAGGCAGTTGCCTTGAGGAGACAGCGGCTTCCGCATCTCGGACGGCGTCGGCAGGGTAGTCGCCCGGTAGCTCCAGCTCGGTCCGCAGCGCACTCAGTGCCTCCTCGAGGGCATTGGTGTGCTCGTGGACATTTGGGGCCAGCCGATGATGTGACACGAAATTCAGGTTAGCCCGATTTTCGCTGATTATGCACGCCATCCCCTCTTTGGGGCCGAAGGCCTAGGAGCCGGCGGCGTCCAGGGCCCGAAGCAGTGCCGCGGCGGCCTCTGCGGGATCGGCGGCTTCGGTGATGGCCCGGACCACAACGATCCGGCGGGCGCCCGCTTCCACCACCTGCTCTACGTTGCCAAGGTCCACGCCCCCAATGGCGAACCAGGGTACCTCTGCCACGCCGGGCACGGACGCCGCCTGTTTGACTGCGCCCGCGGCGTACCTGAGGAGGTCGAGCCCGACGGCGGCCCGGCCGGGCTTGGTGGGGGTGGCCCAGACCGGGCCAACACAGAAATAGTCCAGCCCGGTGGGTGCGGCTGTGACGGCGGCCGAGGCCGAGACCGCGCCGTCGATCTGTGAGGTGGTGTGGGTGGACAGACCGATGGCTGCATTGCCGTTCAACAAGGTGCGTGCAGCCTTCAGCGGCAGGTCCTTCTGGCCAATATGGAACACCGGGGCACCTGAGAGCACCGCGACGTCGGCCCGGTCATTGACCGCCCATAGCCGTCCATGGCGCAGGGCGGACTCCTTCAGTACTGCCAGCAGGTCCAGCTCCTCTGCTGCCTCAATCGTCTTGTCGCGGAGCTGGATGATGTCCACGCCCCCGGCGAAGGCCGCATCAACAAACCCGGCGAAGTCACCGCGGTCCTTACGGGCATCCGTGCACAGGTACAGCCGGGCACCGCCCAGGGCCTCAGCATGGCTGGTGGAAAGGAAGGTGCTGTTGACGACGGCAGTGCTGTCAGGAAGGGCTGCGTTCATGGAAACCAGAGTAGTTCCTCTAAACTGGGCAGGTACTGCGGGAGCCCGCGGCAGCTGTCATAAAGCGCCGGGCTGAGAGGGCGTCAGAGCCGACCGCTTGACCTGATCCGGCTAGTACCGGCGTAGGGAAGGAACCACATGATACCGCCAACCGGCATTCCGTCCGCCGGCGCTCCCAGTGACGCTCTCGCCGACCTCTCTGCTGACGTCGCCGTTATCGGCGGGGGTGTGATCGGGCACGGTATAGCCTGGGAAGCCAGGCGCTCGGGCCGTTCTGTGGTTGTGATTGATGATGCCCCCGGTTCCGGCGCCACCTGGGCTGCGGCAGGCATGCTCGCCCCGGTAAGTGAGTTGCACTACCAGGAGGAAGAACTCCTGGAGCTGATGCTTGAATCGTCCCGGCTGTGGCCGGCCTTCGCGGCGGACCTGGCCCGGGACGTTCCCGGCGATGCAGGGTACCTGCCCACCCCCACGCTGGCCATCGGCGCGGACGCAGCCGACCGCCGTGCGCTGATGGACCTCCGATCAGTCCAGCGGGCCCAAGGGCTGGACGTTGAACCACTGACGGTGCGCGAGGCCCGCAGCCGCGAAGCCCTCCTGAGCCCCGCGATCTCCTGCGCCCTGGACATTCCCGCTGACCACCAGGTGGACCCGCGGAAGCTGGTGGCGTGCCTGCGGGAGGCTTTGGCCAGCCACAGGGAGGATTCAGGATCCGCCGTCGCAGGAGCCGAACACGGATTCGCCGTTGCCGACCGTGCGTCGTCGCTGGCCTGGAAAGACGGCCGGGTCGCCGGTGTCCGGCTGGCCGGTGGGGGATCGGTGACCGCCAGCGAAACCATCGTGGCCAACGGGCTTGGAGCGGCGTCGTTGGGCGGGCTGCCCGATGGACTCCAGCTGCCGCTGCGCCCCGTGCACGGCGACATTCTCCGGCTGCGCGTCCCGGAGCATCTCCGCCCTCTGGTCACCGCCACTGTCCGCGGACTGGTCCACGGTGTTCCCGTCTACATCGTTCCAAGGCGTGACGGCACTGTGGTCATCGGTGCCACCCAGCGCGAGGACGCGTTGGCAGCATCCAGTCCGGAGCGCCGCCAGGACGGCACAGGAACGTCGGCTGGCGGCGTCTCGGCAGGCGGCGTCTACCAGCTGCTTCGCGATGCCCAGGTCCTGGTGCCGGCGGTCGCCGAGCTGGAACTGCTGGAAAGTACAGCCCGGGCGCGTCCTGCTACGCCGGATAACGCTCCATTGCTGGGCCGCGTCCACCTCCCAGGGAACCACGGACCGGTGGATGGCCTGATCGTGGCGACGGGTTTTTTCCGCCACGGTGTGCTGTTGACACCTGCAGCCGCCGCCATCTGCCGGGACCTCATGGATGGACGTACAGACCCGCGCTGGCTCCCGTTCAGTCCGGCCAGATTCTCCACACGCCGCGCCGCCATCCTCCAACCCACCAAGGAAACAGCATGAACATCACCCTCAATGGTTCGCAGCACAGCGTGTCCGACGGCGCGTCAATTACCACCCTGGTCAGCCAGGTCACTGGCCGTCCCCTGGCTGCGAACGGGCAGGCCACCGACGGGCAAAAACTGGGTGTGGCAGTGGCACACAACTCCGAAGTAGTACCCCGCAGCCAGTGGTACGTCACGGCACTCGCCGAAGGTGACGACGTCGAACTGGTCACAGCAGTCCAGGGAGGCTGAACCATGACCGAAACCATCAATACCGTTAACCCGACCGGGCACCCGGACGCGCTCGTGATCGACGGCGTGGAGCTCGGCTCCCGCCTGATCATGGGCACCGGCGGCGCGCCAAGCCTTGATGGGCTGGGCGCGGCCCTGCTGGCCTCCGGGACGGAGCTGACCACCGTCGCCATGCGGCGATACTCGCCAGCCGAAACCGGCTCCCTCTTCCAGCTCCTGCTGGACCATGGCATCCGGGTCCTGCCCAACACTGCCGGCTGCTTCACTGCGCGGGATGCCGTGATGACGGCTGAACTGGCCCGCGAGGCGCTGGAAACAGACTGGGTCAAGCTTGAGGTCATCGCCGACGAACAGACCCTCCTGCCGGACGCCGTTGAGCTCGTGGACGCGACTGAACAGCTCGTCAACCGGGGCTTCAAGGTGTTCGCCTACACCAATGACGACCCCGTCCTGGCCCTGCGGCTCGAAAACATCGGCGCGACGGCGGTCATGCCACTGGGATCGCCCATCGGCACCGGGCTGGGCATCCTCAACCCGCACAACATCGAACTCATCGTGTCCCGCGCATCGGTGCCCGTGGTGCTGGACGCCGGCATAGGGACTGCCTCGGACGCTGCCCTTGCCATGGAACTGGGTTGCGACGCCGTCCTGCTGGCTACCGCTGTCACCCGCGCCCAGAACCCGGCACTCATGGGGGAGGCCTTCAAACACGCTGTGATCGCCGGTAGGCTGGCGAAAGCGGCCGGGCGGATACCGCGCCGTGAGCATGCCCTGGCATCCTCAGCCATGGAAGGCCGGGCAGAGTTCCTCTGACCCGTTGCCGCCGCGGCCGGCCACCGGGCGTGCCCTCAAGGATCAACCCGAGGAGCCAGCCGTGGCGGGCACTGAAGACACACTCAGCAGGTCAGCCATCGATGAAGCGCTGGCTGGCCTCCCGGACTGGCGGTACCGCCTCGGCGGGTTCGTGACTGTGTTTAAAACGCCGACGGCGGCCGCGGCCTCGCAGCTGATAGCCGACGTCGGACGCCTCGCCGAAGAACAAAACCACCACCCGGACCTCGACTGGCGGTACAACCGTGTGTTCCTGCGGTACACCTCCCATGACGCTGGCGGCGTGGTGACTTCCCGGGATGTGAGGGCTGCTGGTGCGGCGAGTGCTGCCGCGGCAGACGCCGGAGCAACAGCGGAACCGGGACTGCACCGGACCGTTGAGGTGGGAATCGACACGACAGACGCCGCTGAAATCTCCGAGGTGTGGCGCGTCGCACTGGGATACAAAAAGGGCGCCGGCACGGACCTGGTGGATCCTCACGGACGCGGCCCGTCAGTGTGGTTCCAGGAGACGCCCACCCCCAACAGCAGCAGGATACACCTGGACATCCATCGAAGCCGCGCGGAGTCGGGTGCTGTCCTGGAGAAGACTGTGGCTACCGGAGCGTTAATGAACCGTGACCACGCACCCAATTGGGTGGTGGTCACGGATTCACAGGGAAACCGGCTCTGCCTGTGCACGGAGGCAGGACGTCAGCCGGCGGGTTGAGCCTGGCTAGAGCTTGAGCGCCGCAGTCAGCCGCAAGGTGTCGTAGTGCGACCTGGTGCGTCCGAGGTACACCGCAGCACCCACCGCGGCCGCTGACCCCAGCACCATGGGCAGCACCCACGGAATCCAAGTGAGGCCCGGCTGGTAGCCGAAGCCTGCGGCAATGAAGATGATCCAGCTCAGCGCGCCGACCGCCGCGGCAACCCCGGCGGGCAGCCCCATGCCGTACTTGGCGTGCCGTTTGTCATTGGCCCAGACAATGAAGCCTGCGGCCACGGTCACCAGTACAACAATCGTCAGCGAAAGCATGGAATCTCCTCAAAAGCTACGGATATCCGCCGGTTTAGGCGGTGGGTCGGCTGCTAGAACTGCCCGAAGCCGACCTTGCGGGCTTCTTCGGCGCCGATTTCGACGTAGCCCAAGGCCTTTCCGGGAACGATGATAATGCGTCCTTTGTCGTCCTTCAGGCGGAGTTCGGTGCCCTTGGTGATGGCTTCTTCAACGACCGTAGCCACGGCGTCAGCGTCCTGCGCCGATTCCAGCACGATTTCGCGGCCAATGTTCTGAATGCCAATCTTAATTTCCAAAAGGGGGCCTCCCAGCCAATCAAAGTTTCTTGGGTTCTCTTATTTGTAGTCTAGGTCTCTTTGGGGAAGCGAGAGATTCCGCGCCAAGCTAAACGGTAGATGAGGTCGCTGGCCACATCGAGGTCAAGGTTGCCGTCGGTTTCCAGCCAGTACCGGGCGCTGACCTGGGCCATCCCCGCCAGGCCCCGCCCCAGGAGCTGTGCTTCCAGATGGGGCAGCTTGGTGTCCTCGGCAATAACCCGGGCGACGGCGTCGGCGAATGTTTTGTTGAAGGTCTCAAGGCGGGAGCTGACATCGGGATCGTTGATGAGGTCCGACTCGAAAACCAGGCGGTGGGCCTGGTCGTCGCTGGCAATGAACCGGTAATAGGCGCGCATCACGGCCTGGACGCGTTCTTTATTGTCAACCGTGGAGCTGAGGGCCCCGAGCATCAGGTCCGTGAGCGAGCTGAGATGGCTGTCCAACAGGGCCAGGTACAGCTCGCGTTTGGAGGGAAAGTGCTGGTACAGCACGGGTTTGCTCACATGGGCTGTTTCGGCGATTTCATCCATGGCGGCGCCGTGGTAGCCGTTGGCGACAAAGACTTCCTGGGCCGCTGTGAGGAGCTGTGCCCGGCGTTCATCCCGGGGAAGTCGGGCGGACCGCTGGCCCGCGGTGCGTTGAGGTGCCGGCGGTTCGCCGACGGACGCCCGGTCAGCCCGTGCTTCGTGGACCACAGTTGCCCTACTTTCCATTGCAGTTACCTCCACTTTACTGCGGGGTAATATGACCTCGCGGTATCTCGGGGCATACATTGAAGTATGGCTTCGACATTCACCGCAAATGTTTCCTCTATTTCGCTTGAACCGCTGGTGGAGCCCGCGGGTGATTTGACCCCCGCCGAGGTGGAGCGCTATTCACGGCACCTCATCATTCCCGAGATCGGTGCCCTCGGACAGCGGCGTCTAAAGAACGCGAAAGTGCTTGTCATCGGGGCCGGGGGGCTGGGTTCGCCGGCGCTTCTCTATCTCGCCGCGGCCGGCGTGGGGACCCTGGGGATCATCGACGACGACGACGTTGACCTCAGCAACTTGCAGCGCCAGGTGATCCACGGCGTGGCCGATGTGGGACGGCCCAAGATTGAATCTGCCCGCGATGCGATCGCGGCACTGAACCCGCTGGTGGACGTCCGCCTGCACAACGTCCGGTTGGACTCCTCCAACGCGCTGGAGCTGTTCGCGGAGTATGACCTGATCCTCGACGGGGCGGATAACTTTGCGACCCGCTACCTGGTGAACGACGCCGCGGCCATCCTGGGCAAACCCTACGTGTGGGGATCGATCTTCCGCTTCGACGGCCAGGTGAGCGTGTTCTGGGAAAAGCACGGACCCACCTACCGCGATCTATACCCGGAGGCGCCGCCGGCGGGGTCCGTGCCGTCGTGCGGCGAGGGTGGCGTGTTCGGCATGCTCTGCGCCGCCGTCGGCTCGCTAATGGTCACAGAGGCAGTGAAGCTGATTACCGGCGTCGGGCGTTCACTCCTGGGCCGCGTGGCACTGTTCGATGCGCTGGGCGGAAGCTGGCGCGAGATCCGCGTCTCCAAGGACCCTGCTGCGGAACCCATTACGGAACTGACGGATTATGAGGCCTTCTGCGGCATCACGCCAGCCGCCTCAGCGGACAACGAGCACAGCATTACGGCGACCCAGTTGGCCACCATGCTGGCGTCCCGCAAGGCGGGCCTGAAGGATTTCGACCTGGTGGACGTCCGGGAAACCGGCGAACACGACATCGTCAGCATCGACGGCTCCGTATTGATCCCGCAGGGCAGGATCCTCGCCGGTGAGGCCTGGGTTGAGCTGCCGCAGGACAAGGAGATCGTATTCCACTGCAAGTCGGGTGCGCGTTCGGCCAATGTCCTGGAAGTGGCCCGGAAGGCCGGTTACCAGCGGGTCAGCCATCTCGACGGCGGAATCCTGGCGTGGGTGCGCGACGTGGAGCCGCAGAAGCCCGTCTACTAGCCCGTTGCGCTATCACTTTTGGTCGCCAAACCGGTGGTTTAAGAGCTAAAAGTGATAGGGCAACGCCGGGTCAGGCGCTTTCCAGGCCCTTGTGGTCCACCGGGCATTCGACCTGAGCTGCGGCGGCAGGCTGCTCCACGGTGATGCCGTAGAGGGTTTCGAGGGCAGTCACGTAGTCGTCCTGCTGGCCGTTGGCCGCCAGTTCGCGGGCGCGGACGGTGGGGACGTGCAGCAACTGCTTGACCATCCTGCGGAGCGCGAACTCAACTTCCTCCGCCGCCGCGGTGCAGCCGTGGCGGGCACGGACCTTCTCCATCTCGGCGTCCAGGACGTTCATGGTGTGCCTGCGCAATGCCACGATGGCGCTATCCACCGAGCGGGCCTCCCGTTCCTGCTCGAACGCCTTGGCCGCGCCTGACACAATGCCGCTGGCCTGGGTGAGGGACTCGGCCTGTTCCTGGGGTGCAGCCAGGCGCACGGATTCCAGCGTCAGCAGTTCGACGCCGTCGAGCCCGCCTACTTCCGGGTCAAAATCATGGGTGAGGGCGAGGTCGATGGCGATCAGCGGCTGCGGTGATCCGGCCCGGACCTGGGCCAGTTCGTCTGCCTCGACGCGGGTGTCCGAGCCGCTGCAGCCGATCATGACGTCGGCCGCCGCAACGGCTGCGGGCAACGATTCACTGTCCAGTGCCGTCCCGCCGCGGGTGGCCACAAAGCCTTCGGCCCGGCCGGACGAGGAGAACACCGAGATGTCGGTGCAGCCCCGCTCGCGGAGTAGCGCCATGGTGGCGCCGGCGTAGGCCCCCGTGCCGAACACCACAACCTTCTTGGCTGACCAGTCCGGGTTTTCGGATAGGTCTGTGGCCAGGTCCAGTGCCACCGAGACGATGGACAGGCCCCGGGAGCCGAGGGCGGTCTGCGCCCCGACGTCCTTGGCCGTCTTGGATGCGGCCTGGAACAGTCGGACGAGGCCCGGGCTGGCGGTGCCCTCGTGCTGGGCGGTGATCAGGGCGCGGCGGACCTGCCCTGCGATTTCGCGCTCGCCTACCACGGCTGAGTCCAGCCCGGCGCTGACGGCGAATAGGTGTTGGGTGACTTCGGGGCCGGTCCGGGTGCTGAAGGAGCGGGAAACGAGCTGTTCGTTGAGGCCGCTGAGGTCGCTGATCTGGGACACCAGGGCCGCACGGGCGGCCTCCACGTCATCTGCGTGGGGCGCTTCACCGTAGATTTCGTAGCGGTTGCAGGTGGCAAGCACCACCGCACCCGTCACTGCCGGCGATCCGGAGAGTGCGGATGTGGCGATCCCGGAAGCACCGTTGCTCAACTGAGCAACGGTCTCAAGGTCGATGTCGGCGTGTGTAGCCACCAATGAAAAAAGAACCACAGCAGATCAATCATAGCTTTTTCGTGCCGCGGTAGAACAACCCGGGATGCGGGTGCGGACGGCGCGGGGCTGTGATTCCCGCCACGGAGCCAGCGGGGCCGCTGTGGGTGACAGTCTGTCGTTATCTTCTAGGGCCGATTTTGGGGGACAATCGATGGCATGACTTCCAGTTCCGCTGTGTCCAATGCCGTGCCTAGTGCCCTGTCCCATGACAGCGCCCTCGCTGCCGGCCACCCGCTCAGGGACGGCCGCACCGCAGATTCGCCGCTCATCACGGCTTACCGCGGCGGCAAGCCGTCACGCAGGCCAGTGTGGTTCATGCGGCAGGCTGGCAGGTCACTGCCGGAGTACCTGAAGGTCCGTGAAGGCGTGGCCATGCTTGACTCGTGCCTCCGGCCCGAGCTTGCATCCGAGATCACCCTGCAGCCGGTGCGCCGGCACGACGTCGATGCCGCGATTTTCTTTTCGGACATTGTGATTCCGCTGAAGCTTGCCGGCGTCGGCGTGGACATTGTGCCCGGCGTGGGTCCGGTGCTGGACAAGCCGGTCCGTACTGCTGAAGACGTTGCGGCACTGCCGCAGCTGACCTGGGAAGCCCTGGAGCCTATCCGTGAAGCGGTCCGCCTGACGGTCGCCGAACTGGGCAAAACCCCCCTGATCGGCTTCGCCGGCGCGCCGTTCACCCTCGCCGCCTACATGGTGGAAGGCAAACCCTCACGCGACCACCTGGGCCCGCGCACCATGATGCACGCCGATCCTGAGACCTGGACGGCGCTGGCCAACTGGGCCGCCGACGCCTCAGGAATGTTCCTGCGCGCCCAGCTTGAGGCCGGCGCCTCCGCCGGACAGCTCTTTGATTCGTGGGCCGGGTCCCTGGGCCTGGCGGACTACACGAAATACGTCGCGCCCGCTTCTGCCCGGGCACTGGACCACGTCCGCCACCTGGGTGCCCCGCTGATCCACTTCGGGACCGGCACCTCGGAACTGTTGGTGGCCATGCGCGACGTCGGCGTGGACGTGGTGGGCGTAGACTACCGCCTTCCGCTCGATGAGGCGAACCGCAGGCTCGGCGGCACGGTACCGCTGCAGGGAAACATCGATCCCGCCCTCCTTTCCGCCCCCTGGGAGGTGCTGGAGGCACACGTGCGCGAAGTCATCCAAGCCGGCTCAGCTGCGCCCGGCCACGTCCTCAACCTTGGCCATGGGGTGCCTCCGGAGACCGATCCCGCCGTCCTGACCCGGGTTGTTGAGCTCATTCATTCCATTTCCCCGGAATAGTCCCATGGGCACGGAACCGGATTCCCGGCAGCAGCCCGACGCGCAGGCCGGGGTGTCCCCGGCGGCCTTGGTGGTGGGCGGAGGGATATCCGGCCTCCTGGCCGCTCGGGAACTCGCCGCGGCGGGCCGTCGGGTCACTGTCCTGGAAGCCACCGATCACTGGGGTGGCTGCGTGGGAAGCCACACAGTTGCGGGCCTGTTGTTGGATAGCGGCGCCGAGTCCTTTGCTACCCGTTCCACCGCCGTGGCCGAGCTCGCGACCGAGTTGGGGCTGGCCGGAAGAATCGTCACCCCACAGCCTGGTGGCGCGTGGGTGCAGTTGCCCGACGGCCCCCGGGAATTGCCCAAGACAGGTGTCTTGGGCATCCCGGCCAATCCCTGGGACCCCGAGGTTCGGCGCTCCCTGGGCCTGCTGGGTTCCCTGCGGGCCTCGCTGGACAGGATCCTGCCCGCCTCGATCGGGACAACGGCTGAGGTAACGAGCGTCTCCTCGCTCGTGCGTGCCCGCATGGGCCGCCGCGTCCTTGACCGGCTGGTCGCCCCTGTGGTCGGAGGCGTGCATTCCGCCGATCCTGGACTGCTGGACGTTGACATGGTGGCGCCAGGACTGCGCGCAGGGCTCCGCAGGCACGGTTCACTCGTAGCCGCGGTCTCAGCGCAGCGGCGCGGCCCCACGCCGTCTGGACCGGGGACGGGGCCAACAACAGCACAAACCACCGCGCCGGCCACCGCGCCAACCCAAGCCGCCAAGGCCGGATCCGCCGTCGCAGGCTTGGAGGGCGGCATGCACACGCTGGTTGCCGCCCTCGTGTCGGACCTGCGGGCCCGCGGCGTGGCGCTGGTGAATGGTGCCCGCGCGGAACGGGCCATCCGGACGTCGGACGGCTGGCGCGTCACCGCGGATGAGACCGCTTACGACGCCGGCCTCCTCATCGTGGCGCTCGACGGTCCGGCCGCCGTCGGGCTGCTGCAGGCTGCGGTCCCGGATCTGGCGGGGAAACAGCCTGCCGGCGGTCCCGACGTCAGGCTTGCCACGCTTGTGGTGGACGTCCCCGAACTGGACCGCCGGCCCCGGGGGACAGGCATCCTCGTGGCACCGCAGACCCCCGGAATTGAAGCCAAAGCACTGACGCATGCAACGGCGAAATGGGACTGGTTGGCCGCCGCTGCCGGCCCCGGAACACATGTCCTCCGGCTCTCCTATGGCCGGATTGACGGCTCGGCCTCCGGCACGGGCGGTCCGGCAACCGACAATGACCTTCTTGCCTCATCCCTTCGTGATGCGTCGGCCCTGCTCGGTGTCCCCATCCGGCAGGAAGACCTTATTGGCTGGGACGTTGTGCGGTGGCAGGGGGCGCTGCCGTTCGCTGCCGTCGGCCACAAGGCACGCGTGGCGGCCATCAGGACCATCTGTGCCCGCCAGGAGGGACTTGGCATCGTAGGAGGCTGGGTGGCAGGCAACGGGCTAGCCGCTGTGGTGGCAGACACGAGGGAGCAGATCCGCAGCCTGCTGAGCTGAGGATCGCCCCAGTTCAGCCGGATATCAGCTGCTTAACCAGGCCCGCCACAGGCTATGTCCGACTTTCACATCCCTCGCCAGCGTGGCTAGGGTTGAGCACTATGGTGAATTACAGGTCCGAAATTTCACGTTCCCGGACCGGTATCCATGGGGGAGTCCGACGTGGCAGCGCCGCTGCCGCGATCGGTGCGGTACTGGTCCTCTCAACAGGCGTTCCCGCGTCGCAGGCGGACGGAGGTTCCGGCTCCGGCGAACCCGACGTGCAGATCACGGGGAGCACACAGCTACCCGCGATCGGCGGGCTGCTGCAGGGCCTGCTCGGTGATGCGGCCCCCACCGCCCCGCAGCCCACGCCGGTCCCCGAGGCAACCACGGTCTCCCCGTCGCCGACAACTCCCGTTCCGACAACCACAGTCCCTAGCTCCCCGGCTCCGGCCCCCGCCGCGGGCGCGGCGGCTACCGGGTCCGCGACACCGGCGACCGCCACTCCACCCCTGCCCGCCGGCACGGCCACGCCGCTCCAGCAGCCTGGGGCCGGGCAGCCGGCGGCAGGGACCGCGCCCTCCGGGGACGCCGCTGCAGACGCGGGCGGCGCCGAAGACGCGGGCGGAGCCGAAGGGGCGGAGGCACCAGCCGCCGGCCAGCCGGCCGTTGGGCCCGATGGAACACCGCCTGGAACACCGTCTGGAACACCGTCGCCGTCTGTCCGCGTACCGGGAGGCGCTGCCGCATCCCGCATCGGGGTTCCCCAAGCTCTTGGCGGAGCCGCCCGGAGCCGGCAGGAGATGACGGTCCCCGCGGAACCGGCGGCCGAGGGTGCCAAGGTATGGCTCGGCGTCGGCCTCGTTGCGACGGCCGGAGCAGCCGGACTCATCTTCACCCGCATCCGGCGGCTTTGAAGGTGCGGCACTGTGGTTTGACCCCGGGGCCTTTGTCCAAAAATGTGATTATGAACACTTCTACGGCTTGTAGAACTCTCCGGTTTCGACTTGGCGAAGAGGAAGGGGCAAACTGGTAACCATGAGCCACACTTCTGCCGAATCTGTCACTAAAACCGAAGAATCAGCCGAGCAGTTTTTTACCCTCTGGACTGTCTTCAAGCGGTCAGCGGACGTCCTGCGCAGCGCCGATGCTGCCGATGATTTCGATGCCCTGCTGTCCCGCCTGGCCGAGGCCGGGGTGACCCACCGCGGAAGCTACGACGTCTCCGCCATGCGCGCCGATGCCGACGTGATGGTCTGGCTCCACGGCCCCAAGCCCGAAGCCCTGCAGCAGGCGATGCGCGATGTCCGCCGCAGCAAACTCTTCGCCGGAACGGAAATCGTCTGGTCCGCCATGGGCGTGCACCGCGAGGCCGAATTCGCCAAGAACCACACCCCCGCCTACTCGCGCGGTGTGGAACCGGCAGAGTGGCTCTGTGTCTACCCGTTTGTGCGCTCTTACGAGTGGTACATCCTGCCCGAGGCCGAGCGCGGCAAGATGCTGCGGGACCACGGCATGCTGGGCCGCGATTTCCCCCAGGTCATCTCCAACACTGTTTCGTCGTTCGCCCTGGGCGACTGGGAATGGATCCTGGGCCTGGAAGCACCGGAACTCGTGGATCTCGTGGACCTGATGCGGCACCTGCGCGCCACGGAGGCACGGAACCACGTCCGGGAGGAGATCCCGTTCTACACAGGCCGCCGCATCTCTGCAGCGGAGATCGCCGAGGTCCTCGCATGACCCCGTCACATCGCCAGGAAGGCTCAACCCTGACGGCGGTCAACCCCGTCACCGAAGCCGGCCGGATGGCTCCGAAGGACTACGACGCCGTCCTGCTCGCCTCCTTCGGCGGTCCCGAGGGCCAGGACGACGTCATTCCATTCCTCCGCAACGTCACCCGCGGCCGCGGTATCCCTGACGAGCGGCTCGAAGAAGTCTCCACGCACTACCGGGCCAACGGCGGCATCAGCCCCATCAACCAGCAGAACCGCGAACTCAAGGCAGCCCTGGAAGCCGAACTGGCAGCCCGCGGAATCGGCCTGCCAGTACTGTGGGGCAACCGTAACTGGGACCCCTACATCCCGCAGACGCTGCAGCAGGCGTACGACGCCGGCCACCGCAAACTGCTGATGATCACCACGAGTGCCTACTCCTGTTACTCCAGCTGCCGCCAGTACCGCGAAGACATCGGCATGGCACTGACCGAGACAGGCCTGGACGGCCGGCTTGAGGTGGACAAGGTGCGCCAGTACTTCGACCACCCGGGCTTTGTGGAGCCCTTTGTTGAAGGCACCGCCGCTGGCCTGGCCGACGTCCGCGCACAGCTGGCCGCCGCGGGCACGCCTGATGCCCCCGTACACATCCTGTTCGCCACACACTCCATTCCCACGCGCGACGCCGAGGCGGCAGGGCGGTCCGACGCCGAGCCACGCGAGTTCGAAGAAGGTTCGGCGTACGTGGCACAGCACCTCGCCACCGGCGCCGCCGTCATCAGCCGGGTTGAGGCCGAGTCAGGCCTCACCGCGCCTTGGTCACTCGTCTACCAGTCGCGGTCCGGCGCCCCGCACGTGCCGTGGCTGGAGCCCGACATCAACGACGCCATCGAGGAACTGGCCGGCCAGGGAATCAAGGGGATCGTGATTGTTCCGCTGGGCTTTGTCAGCGACCACATGGAGGTTGTCTGGGACCTTGACACCGAAGCCCTGGAAACCTGCCGCAACCTGGGCCTGGCCGCTACGAGGGTGCCCACCCCCGGCACCCACCGCAAGTTCGTTGACGGGCTGGTGGACCTGATCTCGGAGCGGACACAGTCCCACAACATCGCCGACCGCCCGGCAGTGACCGGCCTCGGCCCATGGTACGACGTCTGCCGGCCCGGCTGCTGCGCCAACTTCCGTGGCGAGAAGCCCACCATCGCTGGCGCTGACACCACTGTTGGCACCGGACACGATCCGTACCCGGACGCCTCTGGCGTACCGGCCGGGGGAGCGGGCACCCAGTGACCGTCCGGATCGGGACCAGGGCCAGCAAGCTCGCCCTGACGCAAACACAGCAGACCGCGGACCAGTTGGCCGCCGTCGGCGGATTCCCTGTGGAACTGGTGCACGTCAGGACCGACGGCGATGTCCTCACGGGTTCGTTGTCGCAAATGGGCGGCACGGGCGTTTTTGTTGTTGCCCTCCGCGAAGCCCTCCTGCGTAACGAGTGCGACGTCGCCGTGCATTCGCTCAAGGATTTGCCTACCGGCGCGGCCGTGGGCCTGACGCTGGCGGCGACGCCCCGCCGCGTTGATGTCCGCGATGTGCTCTGCGCCCGCGACGGACTGAAGCTTGCCGACCTGCCGCAGGGCGCCACCGTTGGCACCGGCTCACCGCGACGCGCTGCCCAACTCCGTGCTGCGCGGCCGGACCTGCAGATCCTGGACATCCGCGGCAACGTGGATACCCGCCTTGGCCGTGTGCCCGGACTTCCCGGCAACGTAACGGACCAGGTTGTGCCAGGCAAGTCCTGCGACCTCGACGCCGTGGTCCTGGCTGCGGCAGGACTGGAACGCATCAGCAGGCTCGACGCCGTCACCGAATTCCTCGAAACCGACGTTATGCTGCCGGCCGCCGGACAGGGGTCGCTGGCGATTGAATGCCGCACGGCCGATGCTCCCCGTAAGGCGGGATCAACGGAAGGCTCCCAAGGTGTCCTCGCCCAGGCCCTCGCGGCACTTGATGATCCCGACACGAGGCTTGCCGTCACCGCCGAGCGTGCGCTGCTGGCCAGGCTTGAGGCCGGCTGCGCTGCCCCAGTGGGCGCCTACGCTTACCGCAAGGGAAGCATGCTTCACCTCGAAGCCGTGGTGTGCGCCGTGGACGGCACAGCGTCCGTCCGCGACAAACGGGCTACTGACGGTCTGACCGAAGTAGGGGCCACGCTTCTTGGCATCGAACTGGCCGAGGTCCTCCTTGCCGGCGGCGCCGCCGACATCGCAGACCTTCACGCCTCCTGACCTGCCCGTGGATACACTTTCCGGGACGGCCTGACATGGCGGGCCAGGACAAAAGTTCCCAGCAGGACCTGCAGCCGCTCGCGCACGCCCGGGTCCTGATCACCCGCAGCCCGGAGCGGTCGCCGACGCTGGTCGCGGCACTTGAGAAGGCGGGCGCCGAGGCGCTGCTGCTGCCGCTGATTGATTTTGAGCGAGCCGCGGACCAGCACTCCCTGGACGTCGCCTGCGACGCGCTGGCTGCCGGGGCCTTCGACTGGCTGGTGGTCAGCAGCGCCACCACGGTCCACGTCCTCCGCGATAAAGCCGCCGAGCGTGGCCTGACGCTCAGGGATTGGTTGCCAGCCACTACCAAGGTGGCTGCCATTGGCCAGGCCTCGAAAGGGATGCTCGAGTCCGCAGGCGTTCCCGTGGCACTCACTCCGGCGGCTGCCCAGTCAGCAGCCGGACTGCTTGACGTGTGGCCCGCCGGGGCCGGCCGGGTGCTGCTGCCACAGGCCGATATCGCGGCCCCGCGCCTCGCTGACGGGCTGAGGTCCTCAGGAGCGTCCGTCACTGTCGTCATTGCCTACCAGACCGTCGATTTCCCGGCGGATGCAGAACGGAGGCTGGCCGTCGATCCGTTGGCTGCCGACCCCGGGAAAAACAGCACCGCTGCACGCGTGGCCGTGCCGCCGTCGTACTCGATGCTGACTACGGAAGCCGCCCGGACCCAGATTGCGGCGGGCCGGCTCCACGCCGTTGTGGCGGCCTCGCCCAGCGCCGTACGTCGCATTAGTGCCGCACTTTCCCCGCTTCGGGACTGCCGGCTGGTCGCGATCGGACGTTCGACGGCGGACGAAGCCTCAGCACTCGGACTCGACGTTGCAGCCGTCGCGGCTGAGCCCACCCCCGCCGGACTCGTTGCCGCGGTTTGCGAAGCCCTGGATTCCCCGACCCAACCCGGACCACCTGTGGAGGACACACGATGAGCTTTCCCAATCAACGGCCCCGACGCCTCCGCACTACACCGGCGATGCGCAGGCTCACCGCGGAAACGCGGCTGGCCCCGGCCGAGCTCATCCTGCCGGCTTTCATCCGGGAAGGGCTCACCGAACCCAACCCCATTACGTCCATGCCGGGCGTGGTCCAGCACACCACGGACACCCTCAAGCGCGCTGCCGCCGAAGCCGTTCAGCTGGGACTCGGAGGCATCATGCTCTTTGGCATTCCGGCGGTCCGGGACGCCGAGGGCACCGCCTCACTGGAACCGGACGGTGTGCTGAACAAGGCCATCCGGGACGTCCGCGCCGAAGTTGGTGACGGCCTGGTCATCATGAGTGACGTCTGCCTGGACGAGTTCACCGACCATGGGCACTGCGGCGTGCTCGATGCCGACGGATACGTAGACAACGACCGCACCGTGGAGATCTACGCTCGGATGGCGGTGGCACAGGCCGATGCCGGCGCCCATATGCTGGGCCCGTCCGGAATGATGGACGGCCAGATCGCAGCCATCCGCCAGGCTCTGGACGAAGCCGGACACAGCACCACCGCGGTGATTGCCTACGCAGCCAAGTACGCCTCCGCCTTCTACGGTCCCTTCCGCGAAGCCGTTGACTCCCAGCTGAAAGGCGACCGGCGGACGTACCAGATGGACGCCGGAAACCGGCGCGAGGCCATCAGGGAAGTGGAACTGGACCTCGCCGAGGGGGCTGACATCGTGATGGTGAAACCGGCCATGAGTTACCTGGACATCGTGGCCGACGTCGCCGCCATGAGCCCGGTTCCCGTGGCCGCCTACCAGATCTCCGGGGAGTACGCGATGATCGAAGCCGCCGCGGCCAACGGCTGGATCGACCGCCGTGCCGCCATCACCGAGTCCGTGCTGGGCATCCGGCGGGCCGGTGCGAACATGGTGCTGACCTATTGGGCTGCCGAGCTCGCCGGCTGGCTGAAGGAAACCCGGTGACTTCGCAGCCGGATTCTTCCCCCACCGCGGGTCCTACCGCGCCGGTAGCCGCTGACCGGATCCTGCTGGGACTGAACACCTTTGGCGACGTCGGCGAGAATCCGGACGGCAGCCCGCAGCCGCACGCCCAAGTGCTGCGCCAGCTGCTCGAGCAGGCGGAACTGGCTGACGCCGTCGGACTCCACGCATTTGGCGTGGGGGAGCACCACCGCAAGGACTTCGCCGTCTCCGCCCCGGAGGTTTTCCTCGCAGCCGCAGCGGCCCGGACCCACCAAATCCGGCTCGGATCTGCCGTCACGGTCCTGAGCTCGGATGACCCCATCAGGGTATTCCAACGGTTCTCGACGGTTGACGCCCTCTCCAACGGCCGGGCAGAGGTAATGCTGGGGCGCGGTTCCTTTGTCGAATCATTCCCGCTGTTCGGCCTGGACCTGGCTGACTACGAGGTCCTGTTCGAGGAGAAGCTTGAGCTGTTCGACAAGGTACGGTCCCAGCAGCCCGTCCACTGGGAGGGCCGGACCCGCCCGGCGCTGCACGGCCTGAGCGTCTACCCGCCGCTGGAACACCACCTGCTGCCCACGTGGATAGGCGTCGGGGGGACCACCGAGTCAGTCCTTCGCTGCGCCCAGTACGGGTACCCTATCATCTTTGCCATCATCGGCGGCCAGCCGCGCGCCTTCCGCCCGCTGGCGGAGCTTTACCGGGAGGCGATGTCCCAGTACGGACACCCCCTTCAGCAGGTGGCAACCCACTCGCCCGGCCATGTGGGGCAGACCGATGAACAGGCCCGGGAGGAGTTCTTCCCCCACTGGCTCAAACTGCGGAACAGAATCGGCGCCGAGCGCGGCTGGGGACCAGCCGGGAAGCCGGAGTTCGACGCCCTCTGCGCCCCGGAGGGTGCCCTGTACGTGGGGTCGCCGGATACCGTGGCGCGCAAGATCGTCCGGCTGAAGGCGGACCTGGGTGCGGACCGATTTGACCTCAAGTACAGCAGCGGCCCGTTGCCGCACTCGGCCATGATGCGTTCCATCGAGCTTATGGGCACGGCGGTGGCGCCCCGCGTGTCGGAATTGCTCGGTAACTCACGTGCCGGCGAACTGAAAGAATAGGAACCATGACTTCCAGCAATCCTCGCAACGAGGAACTCTTCGACCGCGCCCGGCGGCTGATGCCCGGCGGCGTGAACTCTCCTGTCCGGGCCTTCGGCTCCGTGGGCGGAACCCCGCGGTTCATGGTATCCGCCAGCGGCCCTTACCTCACCGATGCCGACGGTAAAGAATACGTTGACCTGGTCTGCTCCTGGGGCCCGGCGCTCCTCGGCCATGCGCACCCCGCCGTGTTGGAAGCCGTCCACGCCGCAGTGGACCGCGGCCTGTCCTTCGGAGCCTCCACGCCGGATGAGGCCAACCTTGCAGCCATCGTGCAGGAACGCGTCCCGGCCGCGGAACGCGTCCGTATGGTTTCCACCGGCACCGAGGCCACTATGACGGCCGTCCGCCTGGCGCGTGGATTCACCGGACGCAACCTGATCATCAAGTTCGCAGGCTGCTACCACGGCCATCTCGATGGGCTCCTCGCCGCGGCCGGTTCAGGCGTCGCCACCCTGGCGCTGCCCGGTTCGGCCGGCGTCACCGAAGCCACCGCCGCTGAAACGCTCGTCCTGCCGTATAACGATCTCGCCGCCGTCGAGGCCGCCTTTGCCAGCCACGGCGCCAACATTGCCGCGGTCATCACCGAAGCCGCCCCTGCCAACATGGGTGTGGTGACACCCGCCGAAGGGTTCAACCTGGGCCTGTCCCGCATCACCCGCGAACACGGCGCGCTGCTGATCGTCGACGAAGTGCTGACTGGATTCCGGACGGGCTACTCCGGCTATTGGGGCCTCACCGGCGGCGCCTCCGACGCTGCCGAGCCGTGGACCCCTGACCTGCTCACCTTTGGAAAGGTGATCGGTGGCGGGATGCCGACGGCGGCACTGGGCGGGCGTGCCGACGTCATGGATTACCTCGCTCCCGTCGGCCCGGTCTACCAGGCCGGAACGCTGTCCGGGAATCCGGTAGCCATGGCCGCCGGCGTCGCCACGCTGACCCACGCCACCCAGGAGGTCTACTCGTTTATCGATGCGAGGTCGCTGGAACTTTCCTCGGCGCTGTCCGAGGCCCTGGACTCCGCCGGAGTGGACCACTCGATCCAGTTCGCCGGAAACCTGTTCTCGGTCGCGTTCGGAACGTCGGCCACCGGCGTCCACAACTACGCCGATGCCCAAGGCCAGGAAACCTTCCGCTATGCGCCCTTCTTCCACTCCATGCTGGAATCCGGGGTCTACCTGCCGCCCTCCGTGTTTGAGGCCTGGTTCCTCTCGGCCGCCCACGACGACGCCGCCATGAACCGGATTTTCGATGCCCTCCCTGCCGCCGCAAAGGCAGCCGCGGCCGCCCAAGGCTAGTTCCGGCGTCGTTGTTTATAAGAAAATCCCCGTCTCCCGGACAAATCCCCGCTGCAAGCAAGGGGGATAAGTCCGGAAGGCGGGGATTTTCTGTGGGTGCCGCTTAGAGGACGTCCGAGAGGAAGCCCTTGAGCCGGTCCGTGCCGGGGGAGGTGAAGATCTGTTCGGGCGGACCCGACTCGACCACCACGCCGGCATCCATAAACGTCACGGTGTCTGAGACGTTGCGGGAGAAGCCCATCTCATGGGTCACTACCACCATGGTCATGCCACCCTTGGCGAGATCCGCCATCAATGCCAGGACACCCTTGACGAGCTCGGGATCCAATGCGGACGTGGCCTCGTCGAAGAACATCACCTCGGGCTTCATGGCGAGGGCACGGGCGATCGCCACGCGCTGCTGCTGGCCACCCGAAAGGTTGGCCGGGCGCGCATCAGCCTTATGCTTTAGCCCTACGAGGTCCAGTTGCTCCAAGGCCTCGGCATGCGCTTGGTCCTTGGGCAGCTTCCGGAGCTTGCGCAGAGCCAGCGACACATTTTCCACAACGGTCTTGTGCGGGAACAGGTTGAACTGCTGGAACACCATGCCGATCCGCTGGCGCAGCTCGTCCGGGTTGTCCTTCAGGACAGAGCGGCCGTCCAGGAGGATATCGCCCTGGTCCGGCTCGATCAGCCGGTTCATGACCCGCAGCAGCGTGGACTTGCCGGAGCCGGACGGACCGATCACCGAAGCCGTGGTGCCTTTCTCCACATGGAGATCGATGCCGCGGAGCACGTGGTTGTGGCCGAACGAGAGGTGCAGGTTCTTGCCGGTCAGGGTGCCGGAGGTAAATTCCGTCATGCCTGTGCCCCCTTGCCGATAGGTGCTGCCAACTCGTCCGGTTCCTTCTTTTCCGGCCTGCCCGTACGGAGCCGGTTATCGATGAAGTTCACGAAGTGGGTCAGCGGAACAGTAAGGATCAGGTACAAGAGGCCAGCGGCCACCAGCGGGGAGAGGTTCCCCGAGTTGGCCATGGCGTCGTTTCCGATCCGGAAGATCTCGCGCTCGGAGGCGGCCAGGCCCAGCATGAACACCAGCGAAGAGTCCTTGAGCAATGCGATGAACTGGTTCACCAAAGCAGGCAGTACCCGACGGATGCCCTGCGGTACCACCACCAGGCGCATCGAACTGCCGTAGCTGAACCCCAGAGCCCGGGATGCCTCCAGCTGCCCCTTCTCCACGCTCTGGATGCCCGAACGGAAGATCTCACCGATATAAGCGGCTGCGATGAGCGTCAGCGCCAGTACTCCCAAGGGATACGGGTTCCTCGAGCCCGTCAGCTCCCGGGCGAGCGGGCTGAGGCCTATCCCGATCACCAGGATCACCAGGATGGCCGGAAGGCCACGGAAGATGTCCGTGTAGATGCGTGCCACCCAGCGTGCCCCGGCATTGCGGGAAATGCCCATCAGGGCAAGCGCCAGGCCCAGCAGGGAGCCCAGGACAGCAGAGGTCACTGCCAGGATGATCGTGTTGGGCAGGCCAACCATGATCAGGGACGGCAGGACCTCCGCCATGGCACCCCAGTTGAAGAAGGTGTCGGCAAGTTGTTCCAGTGTGTCCATAGGGGCGGCGGCCCGGATCAGCTCTGGGGAACCGTGGCAGCCTTGCTGCCCGGCTTCCAGTCGCTCGGCATTTCGCGGTCCGGGTACCATTCCTTGGTCAGCTTGGACCAGGTTCCGTCTGCAATGACTGCATCAAGGCCCGAGTTCAGGGCATCGATCAGCGGCTTGTTGTCCTTGTTCACGGCGTACGCAGTGAAGTTCTGGGTGTTGACCACTGATTCGGCGATGACGGTGCCGTCGCCTTCCTTGACCTGGCCGGTGGCCTGCTGCGACGGAGCAACCCAGGCGTCGACCTGGCCGTTGCGGACGTTGGCGTACACGGTGTTGTAGTCCGGGAAGCGGATGGGTTCAAGCTTCAGCGTGTTGGTGACATAGTCATCCTGCACGGTGCCCTGGACCACTCCGATGCGGAGGCTGTCGTCGAGGTCTGCGAAGCCCTTGACGTCGCCGTCGGTCTTGGCCACCACAGCCATGAAGCCGAAGTCGTAACCGTTGGTGAAGCCGACGTTTTCACGGCGCTTGTCCGTGGTGGAGATGGAGGAGGATCCGACGTCGAACTGCTTGTTCTGGACCTGGGAGAGCAAGGCGGAGAAATCGGTGGCAACGAACTCGACTTCAAGGCCAAGCTTGCCGGCGACGGCGCGCAGCAACTCGTTGTCGTAACCAGTGAACTTGCCGGAGGGGTCCAGGAAGATGTTCGGCGGGGCATCAGAGAGCGTGCCCACCTCAAGTTTGCCCTCGGTGTTCAAGCCAAGTTTGCTCTTGTCGATCTTCTCGATCGGGGTGACATCAGCGGTGGTGTACTTGTCCAGCGTCTGCTGATCGCTGCCGGCCAGGGCGTCCGTAGGGGTGCCGGCAGGCTGTGAAGAAGCCCCGCCGCAAGCCGCGAGGGAGGCGGCCAGGGCGATAGCCACAGGAACGCTGGTCAGCCATTTCATGGCTTTCGATTTCATCAGGTAGTCACTTTCATCTGAGTCATAAGTTCATCCCGGCCGCACAGCTGCACACGTCTCGCCGGGGGTCTGCCGCGCCAAGGGGACTGACGCTCAGGGCAGGGGACCGCAAAACTTAATCATCTCACTAACGACTAAATCGGCGGATAGGTGAAGATGGGGCGGTCAGGAGTACGTCCAGCCGAATATTGATCGGCCAGGCCGAGCGTGGGCCCCTTGCGGGGCTCGTCGCCGCCGCCATCGCCGAATCACCGGCTGGTCACAGCCTTCCATGCCGTAGGCGGCAATAAGTGTGAGTTAGCTCGCAGCTAGAAGTCGCCGCGGCTGGCATCTTCCGGCGGCAGCACCGGCCAGTCGCCTTCGATGACGGCTGCAGGCTTGGTCTTCCGCAGGTATCCCTGGAAATCGGCTGCCTGGCTAACGGCCCAGTCCACCTGGAGCTGATGAAGCTGGCTGGCCGGCATCCGCAGCTTGGGGAACTTGCCCGCCATCGCATCCAGCACCCTGAGCGTGGCCAGGGCATCCGCTGCGGAGGTGTGGGCGTTGTCCAGGTTGACCCCATACTCCTCGCACAGGGCGGTCAGCGTTCGTTTGCCCTTCCGGTACCGGTCCACCTGCTTGTTCATGATGTAGGGATCCAGGACCGGGAACCGGCTCAGCTGCTTCACGCCATACCTCGCCGATTCGGCCGCCAGCACGGTGAAGTCGTAACTGGCGTTGAATGCAATCACGGGAACGCCGGCATCAAAAAGCTCCTGCAGGACGGTGGCGAGCTCCCTGGTCACCTCATGCGCTGGCCTGCCTTCACGCCTTGCCTGCTCGGTGGTGACGCCGTGGACGTCGCTTGCTTCGGTGGGGATCTCGACCCCTGGGTCTGCCAGCCATTCGTGTTCCTTGATGACATCCCCCTGGTGGTCAACGACGGTCACCGACGCCGTGACGATGCGTGCAGCGCGGGAGTTCCGGCCTGTGGTCTCGAGGTCGAAGGCTGCGCGGGGGAGGGTGTTCCAAGTGCTCATGCTCCCACGCTAGCGGCCGGCACTGACAGTCTCCGGCAGCGCCCTCGGCGGGTCCGGGATTTCGTATCGTGCGGGGCTAGGGTGGGCACGGCATCGGCTAAGCGGACCCCTGGCACCGGTACGCTGGATCCATGCGGACGGAGTATGTTGAGGCGGTGCTGGCCGTGGTGGAGCTGGTGCCTCGGGGCGCCGTCGTTGCCTATGGCGACATCGCCGAACTGCTGGGAGCAGGCGGACCGCGGCAGGTGGGTGCTGTCATGAGCCACTACGGCAGCGGCGTGCCGTGGTGGCGGATCCTCAAAGCCAGCGGGCAGGCTCCCGAAGGCCACGAAGCCGCAGCTCTTCGCCACTACCTGGACGAAGGAACGCCCCTGCTGGGCAGCCACGACGAATTCCTTCGCACGGGTGAAGGCCGCTGGCGCGTCAACCTTGCCGCTGCCCGCTGGACTCCCACAGACACCGAATTCGACCAGCTGGATGCCATTGCGGACCGGCTCGAGCGTGGGCTTCATAAATTGTCCGTGGCTGATGATGAAATGTCCGTGTGACGCTAACAAGCCTGCAGACGGACCTCCTGCCCGACCCCCCTGTCGACTACGTCGACGCCGAACATCCTGCAGCGGACCTGGCCGGCGCACCGGGCCAGCGTGAGAACGGGACCGGCCTCCGGCTGCTTCCGCCCCGCCGGCTGCAGGGCTCCATCCCTCTGCTTACAGCCGACCAGCAGGCCGCCGTGGAGGTCCCGCACGGCTCCGGGCCGGTCCTGGTTCCAGGAGCGCCAGGGACCGGCAAGTCCACTGTCCTGATCGAGGCGGCCGTCCGCCGGGCCCTCCACGAAGGCGTGGACCCTGAACGGATCCTGATCCTAGCGCCGGGCCGGCTGGCGGCAGACTCACTTCGTGACCGCTTCACCGCCAGGCTGGATCGGAGCCTGAGCACAACGCCGGCCAGGACCTGGGCCTCCTATGCCTTCGATCTGATCCGCCGGGCCAAAGCGGAGGGCATCCTGCCGCTCCCGCGGCCGCCGCGCCTCCTGTCCGGACCGGAGCAGGACCTCATCATCAAGGAGCTTCTGGAAGGGCACGCCCTTCCAGGGCTGCAACTGCCGTGGCCGGCGGACCTGGGCGCTGCGCTGGAGACCAGGGGATTCCGTCACGAAGTCCGCCAGCTCTTTGACCGGATCATCGAATCGGGCAGGACAGCCGAAGACCTGGAAGACCTTGGCCGCCGATGCGGAAGGGAGGACTGGACCGCCGCCGCGGCGCTTTATGCCGAATACCGGGACGTCCTGGACCTCCGTATGCCTGAGGCCTTCGACCCCGCTGGAATCATCACCGCTGCCCGGCAAATCTTCCAGGATGCGCCTGACTTCCTCGCCGCTGAACGCGAACGTCTGCAGTTGCTGCTGGTGGACGATATCCAGGAAGCTAACCCGGCCGTTTTTGAGCTGCTCGCCGACATCGCGGCCGGCAAAGACTGCTTTGTGACCTCTTCCCCGGACACCGTTGTGCAGGGATTCCGTGGAGCCAGGCCCGATCTCGTGGCCGAACTTCCCCGGCTGCTCTCCGGCGGCAAAAACACCTTGGAACGGCCGCTGTGGCACACGCACCGGCACGCGCCCGCCGTCGCGGAGGCATGGCTCGGGGTTGCCGGCCGGATCTCACAGCGCGCAGGCGGCCGGCTGGCCCGTCGGCTGGAGCAGCGGGATCCCGGAAGCCGACCCCCCAGGCAGGGTGCCGTCGAAGCCCACCTCGTGCCTTCACCGGTCCATGAACTGCGCTATGTCGCCCAGCGGATCCTGGACCAGCACATTAACCACGGCCGTGACCTCGCCGAAATCGCCGTCATTGTCCGGAACGGAGGCCAGCTCAGCGAGCTTCAGCGCTACCTTTCAGGGCAGGGGATCCCCGTCCGGGTTCCCGTAGCGGAGTCCGCCGTGCGTGACGAAGTTGCCGTACGCCCGCTTCTGGACGCCTATGCGATCGCCCTGGATCCTGACCTGCTGACCCCTGAATCGGCTGTTTCACTGCTCACCTCGCGGATCGGCGGAGCAACATCGATTGAATTGCGCAGGTTGAGGCAGTCGTTGCGGCGTGAAGAACTCGAGGGCGGCGGCGGCCGTACCAGCGACGCCCTGCTGGTCGAAGCGCTGCTGGAACCCGGCGCCCTGGCCACGTTGGGGATGGAAGGCAGGGCGGCGCGCCGAACGGCGCGCATGATCCAGGCCGGACGTACTGCCATCAGCCAACCGGGAGCCAACGCGGAGTCCGTGCTCTGGGCTCTGTGGCACTCCACCGGGCTGGCGAACGCGTGGACAGAAACTGCGCTCACCGGCGGTCCCCACGGCGCCCGCGCCGACCGGGACCTTGACGCCATGATGGCGCTCTTCCATACTGCGGAGCGCTACGTGGACCAGATGCCCGGTGCGGGTCCGGAACAGTTCCTGGAGTACCTCCTGAACCAGGAACTGCCCATGGACACCCTGGCAGCAAGGGCCCAAGTGGATGACGCCGTCGAACTGATGACCCCCGCCAGCGCTGCAGGCAGGGAATGGCCCGTGGTAATCATTGCAGGGCTCCAGGAAGGCGTGTGGCCCAATACCAGGCTCCGTGGAGAGCTCCTGGGCAGCACCCTTTATGCCGACGCCGTGGAGCATGGCGTGGAATACGCGCTGCAGCTTGACCCGCTGAGCCGGCTGCGGGACATCCGGTATGACGAACTCAGAAGCTTCTCAACGGCCATCTCCAGGGCGCAGGACCTCCTGATCTGCACGGCCGTCTCGTCCGAGGACGACCAGCCCTCCTCGTTCCTCGACTACGTGGCGCCGCTGAGCCCCGGCCAGGAGGGCCGCGGCTTCACACCGGTGGAACGGCCTATGACGCTCCGAGCCCTCGTCGCGGAGCTCCGGCAGTACGCCCAGCTGGACGGCGCGTACGCTCCGGAAGCCGCGGAGGCGGTCAGGGTCCTTGCCCGCCTGGCGGCGGCCAACCCAGCCGTTCCCGGCGCCCATCCGGACACCTGGTGGGGCCTGGCTCCCCTGACCACGACGGAATCAGTCGTGCCGCCCGGTGGAACGGTCTATGTTTCGCCGTCGAAGGTGGAAGCCGTCCAGAAGTCCCCACTGGATTGGTTTGTGCAGGCGGCCGGAGGCGAGGCCGCGACTGATTTTGCCCGAAGCCTAGGCACTCTGGTCCATGCCATTGCGCAAGACCTGCCGGACGCCTCCGGCAGCGAATACGTCACCGAGCTTGTCCGGCGATGGCCCGCGCTTGGGATGAAGGACAACTGGGAAGGCCGGCTCGATTTCCAGCGTGCCGAGGCCATGGTCCGCAAACTCGCCCAGTACGTGCTGGTGATGCGAAGTGAAGGGCGCAGCCTGTTGGGAGTGGAACAGGACTTTGCGGTTCAGCTCCCGGATGTGATCCCGGTAGGGAGCATGGCCAGCGACTATCCCCTGGAACCGGGGCCAGCCGGCGACGACAGCCAAGCCGCGTCGTCGGAGGACCAAGCCCGGTCAGCCGTCCTTCGCGGCCAGGTTGACCGGCTCGAGATCGACTCCGAAGGAAGACTCGTGGTCGTGGACCTGAAGACCGGAAAAAGGCAGCCCGGCAAGACCGAACTTTCCCGGCATCCCCAGCTTGGGGCCTACCAGGCCGCCGTCCTTGCGGGCGGATTCGACGATGCTTCCGGCGTACCCGGACAAGCCATGCCCGGCGGTGCCGTGCTGGCCCAGTTGGGGACGGGAACCAAGGGTCCCGGAGTCCAGCAGCAGGAATCGCTCGACCCCCGGGACAATTGGGCCCTTGACATGGTGAACGGCGCGGCGGCAGTGATGGCGGGCAGCGTCTTCGAAGCCCGGCACGACCCCGCAAAGGGCGGGCACGGCGGTCACGGCTGCAGGCTTCCCGAAGTCTGCCCCCTCTGCGTCCGTGGAAAGCAGGTAACAGAATGACCCAGGCAACTGGCCTTCCCGAACCCCGGTTCAGTCCCGAACAGCTGTCCCGCCTCATGGGTGAAAAAAACTCACCTACAGCAGAACAAGCCGCGATCATTTCCTCGCCGCTGACGCCGCGATTGGTTATCGCCGGGGCAGGATCGGGCAAAACAGCCACAATGGCTGACCGCGTGGTCTGGCTGGTAGCCAATGGATGGGTCAGGCCGGAGGAAGTCCTCGGGGTCACGTTCACCCGGAAGGCTGCCGGTGAACTCGCCACCCGGATCCGGGCCAAGCTGGCGGTTCTGCAGCGCATCGCTGCAGAGGACACGGGAAACGCAGTGTTCCCCGAAGGCCTGCTCAGCAGCGACGCACTTGAGCCAAAAGTATCCACGTATCACTCCTTTGCCAGCGGCATCGTGTCCGACTACGGGCTCAGGCTGGGAGTGGAACGCGACGTCGTGCTGCTGGGTGGCGCCCAGGCCTGGCAGCTCGCCAGCGAGGTGGTCGAAGCCTTCGATGGCGAGTACCGCCACTTCAGCGCGGCGAAGTCCACGTTAGTGAAGGCGGTCATCCAGCTTGCCGGCGAATGCGCGGAACACCTCCAGGAACCCGCGGACGTCGAGGCTTGGCTGATGGCACGGATCGCAGAGTTCGAGAGCCTGCCGTACGTCGCTGACGGAAAGAAGAATCCGACCCAGGCCGCAACGGACCTGGCCGCCATGCTGAGGACCAGGGCCAGCGTCGCCGACATGGTGGGCCGTTATTCAGCGGCCAAGCGTGCCCGCGGTGCTCTCGATTTCGGTGATTTGGTAGCCCTCGCCGCACGCGTGTCCCGGGAGGTCCCGCTGGCTGTCGAGATGGAGCGCCAGCGCTACAAGGTAGTGCTCCTGGATGAATTCCAGGACACCTCGTACGCCCAGCTGGTCCTCTTCTCGCGGCTCTTCGGCGGCGGGCACGCCGTCACGGCCGTGGGGGACCCCAACCAGTCCATCTACGGTTTTCGAGGCGCCTCCGCAGGGCAGTTATTCCACTTCGTCCGGGAATTCCCCGTCCGCCTGCCCGGCCCGCAACAAGACGAAAACTTCAAACCAGCCCCTACCTCCTTCCTGACCACGGCCTGGCGCAACGGCCGGTCCATCCTCAAGGCAGCCAACGTGATGTCGGAGTCCTTGGGCAGGGCGGCCGCGCAGAGGGAACCGGCCGGCACCCCAGGGCCCCGCGCCCACGGGGTACCCACCGCGAACGTCCCGCCGCTCCAGCCGAGCCCGTACGCCATGGACGGACGCGTGGTGCTTGGACGGTTCGGGACCGACGTCGAGGAAGCCTCAGCCCTTGCCGAAGACGTACTGAAGTACCGGCTCACCGACTTTGAACTCAAGCCTGATGGCACCCCCGTGCCTCCTGCGCTCGCAGTGCTGTGCCGTCGCCGCGCCCAGATGGAAACCATCAGCCGGCAGTTGGAGGCCCGCGGAATCCCCTACGAGATCGTAGGACTGGGCGGCTTGCTGGACACCCCGGAAATTGTGGACCTCGTCTCAACCCTGAGAGTGCTGGCCGATCCAGGACGGTCCGATTCCCTGATGCGGCTCCTCGCCGGCGCCCGGTGGCGGATCGGCCCCGCAGACCTGATGGCATTCCGCGACTGGTCGAGCCAGCTGGCACGCAGGCGCGGGCAGTCCGCCGCAGCGCGTGAAGCGGAAGCTGGAACCGCGGACGCCGGCACAGCGGACGACGACGGGCCGGTGGTGGAGAGCGATCTGACGGATGGTTCCAGCCTCGTAGAGGCCCTGGACTGGCTTCCGCGCGACGGCTGGACATCCTCACACGGAAGATCCCTGAGCGCGGAAGCGAGGGAGAGGCTCGGCCGGCTGTCGGTGGAATTGAGGCAACTGCGCGGTTACCTTGGCGATGACTTGACCACCCTTCTTGGAGAAGTGGAACGGGCCATGCTGCTGGACATTGAGGTGGCCGCGCGCCCAGGTATCACCATCCATCAGGCCCGTCGCAACCTTGACGCCTTCCAAGACGCTGCGGCCGGGTTCCTGAGAACGTCGCAGCGGGTGGACATCCTGGCTTTCCTGGCATGGCTGGAGGCTGCCGCCGCCGAGGAGAACGGACTTGACGCGCCAGCCGCGGACGTCAACCGCGAAGCCGTGCAGCTCCTCACGGTCCACGCGTCCAAGGGGCTGGAATGGGACGTGGTTTTTGTGCCCGGCCTCAACGCTGGCGCCTTCCCCAGCAGCCGCGATTCGCGGTGGAGCAGCGGGGCCGCGGCCCTGCCCTGGCCATTGCGGGGTGACCGTGCGGATCTGCCCCAGTGGGACCTTGACCAGCCTGACCAGAAGGGATGGCTGGACGCGGAGAAGGAATTCAAGTCCGCCGTACAGGCCCACGGCGAGTCGGAGGAACGGCGCCTTGCCTACGTGGCGTATACCCGAGCCAAGCATGTCCTGTGGGTGTCCAGTGCCGCCTGGGTTGGTTCGCGGGCAGGCCGGTCCGAGATGTCCCCGTTCCTGGCTGAACTTGAGCCGCTGGCAGTTCGGTCCGGGGCGGGCAGAGATACGGGCGCTGCGGTGGTCCACCCTGCCTCGGTGGACGAGGCCTCCCTTCCCGAGAAGAGTCCGCTGACTCTGGAAACAGAAATGGCGCAGTGGCCCTACGACCCACTGGAAGGTCCGGTGGACCCCAGGACTGGGCAACGCCTTCGCCTCGTTCCCGGCCGGCGTGCAGCGATGGAACTGGCCGCCGCGCGGTTGCTCGCCGCCCTGGACGGCCCAACCACGGACACGGTCCCGGCTACGGACACGGGCCCAGCTCGGGACGGCCGCGGGCTGCGCGTCCCCGCCTCAGGGTGGGATGCTGAAGCATCGCTGCTCCTGGAACGGCGTTCCAGCCGGGCACGCGGGCAGGATGTGCACCTGCCCAGCCACATTTCGGCATCCACGCTCGTTGACCTTGGCGAAGATCCGGCGGCTGTGCTGAAACGCCTTCGGAGGCCCGTTCCCCGGGAACCGGGCATGTCCGCGCGGAAAGGTACCGCCTTCCATTCCTGGGTGGAGGAATACTTCGGTAGCGCCGGAATGCTCGACCTCGGCGATGCACCGGGACCGGACGACCACATTGATGCGGCCTACGACCTCGACGACATGGTGGCTACCTTCCGGGCGTCGGAATGGGCCAACCGTTCCCCGGCATTTGTTGAAGTGCCTGTGGAGACCCGCGTGGGGGACGTGGTGGTCCGCGGCCGGATTGACGCTGTTTTCCGTGACGCGGACGGCCGGTGGGACCTAGTGGACTGGAAGACAGGCCGCCGTCCAGCCGCCGCCCACCTCAAAGCCAGGTCGGTCCAGCTTGCGGCCTACCGTCTTGCCTGGGCAAGGCTGAAGGGCATCGCGGTGGACGAGGTACGGGCAGCGTTCTTCTACGTGGCCGACAACCAGGTGGTCCGCCCGCACGATCTCGCGTCGGCCGCAGAGTTGGAGGCGATGGTGTCGGAGTCCTACTCCGTCACGGCTTCTTGACGTCGATGACGGTGATGGCCGCCGTGGAGGTGTCGTCTGCCGACGGCACCTTTGCCGGTGGTTCAGCCGGGGTAGGCTCCTCGTCCTGCGCGGGTTCGTCCTGCGCGGGTTCGCCCTGCTCGGGTTCGTCGTCCGGGATCGGCGACACCTGGACGGCAGGCAAGACCGGGGTGGGAATCGGGAGCACCGTCACGGGCTGAACGATCCCAGGCGTTACACCGGCGACCACGGGGTGTCCGGCTGCCGGGCCCTGTGCCCTGCCGGGAGCCGCGGCACTGTCCCCGGAGCCGCCGTCGGCCGTGTCCGTCCTGGCTGTAACTGTCCCGGCGGCAGCGGTGGCCGCCGGAGCTGCGGGGGAGGGGAGCGGCTCAACGCTGATGGCCTGCCCGCCGTGCTCGGCAATATCGCTGGCGAGGGTTTCCAGCATGCCCTCCGCTTCGGAAATCATCGCCTCATCGCCAGCCGCGATGCCTTTGACGAGGTACTGCGCCAGGGCGAACTCGGCGGATAGCGCGGCCCTTCGCAGCAGGTGCTTGTCCGGGGCGTCCCGGCGGCTTTCGGTATAGCAGCTCAGGACAGTGTCCACGAAGTCCTGTTCGTTGGAGGCCACCAGCCAGGCGAAGTCATCGGCGGGATCACCGATCCGCAGGTCTGTCCACCCGGTGACGGCTGTTACCCGGTGGCCCTCCACCAGGAGGTTATCTTCGTGCAGGTCGCCGTGGACCACACAGGGGTTGAAACGCCACAGGGATACATCTTCGAGCGCGTGCTCCCAACGGCGCAGGAGGGACGGCGGGATCTTGCCTGTGGTTGCGGCCTGGTCCAGTTCGTTCAGCCTGCGCTGGCGGAATTCGTTGGGTGTGTAGCTGGGCAGGTCCGCATTGCTGACCAGCGCATGGGGCAGGTCGTGGATCGCGGCCAGTGCCACGCCGATTTCACGCGCGAGTTGCTCGGGGCCGGCTGTAAGTTCCTCCACGCTCCGGGTGGAACCGGCCAAGTGGGAGTATACGAAAGTGCTGAGGGCGCCCAAGCGCACGCTACCGGCAACCGTGGGCATGAGAAAGGGCAACTCGGCCCGGATGCCCGGGGCGAACGCGCGCAGGACCAGGAACTCCGTCTCCAGCCGGGCGCTGGCTTCAGCGTGCCGCGGCGACCTGACCCTCCAGCGCTTTCCTTCCGAATCGAGGAGCAGCGCGGTGTCGAAGTCGGCGGCATCATCCGGAGCGGAACTGACCGCAGTTGGAGTCAGCCCGGGGACTGCCGCTGTTGCCACGGCTGCCAGTTCGATCGGTTTTCTTCTCACCGTTCCACGGTAGATTGACACGCGTCCAAGACAACGGTGCGCCAGCGGCGAGTCTCCAGATATGCGTCAAATCTCTGCCTGTAGCCACGGCACCTGACCCTGGCCTCCCTAAATATCAATTGTCGGCCCGAGTCAGTACGGTGGACTCATGAGTCATGCGGAGTCCGCTACACCGGCCTACCGGACACCGGCAGTCCGGTTGCCCGCCAACCACCTGTTCGATACCGTGCTTCCCGTCCGTCCAGCGATGATGGATCGGGGCTCTGCAGCCCGGACCCGCCCGGGCATGGTGGATGAGCTGCTTGGCCGAGACGGCACCATGGCGGTGGTTCTGTCGGGTCGGCAGGCCCTCGTGACCGGAAACAGCCTGTACCTGGCTCCCGCCTTCCCGCTGGTAAAGAACCTTGAACACCTTGGATCCGCGCCGGAGCATGTCATCTATCTGGGCGCCGCCCTGGACGGTTCAGACCTGCCGGAAGGGACCGAACTTCTCCTTGTGGTGCTGGAAAAGGCCGCAGCACCGGGCACGGCGGGAATCCCCGCCAATGCCTATTGGGTGGGCTTCCGGGACATTGCTGCCGAACTAAATCCCACGGACACGGCCCTGTTCGTCGAAGCAAGCGCCATCGCCAACTGGCACTCCGGACACACGCACTGTCCGCGGTGCGGCGCTCCCACGGTGGTGGAGTCCGGGGGATGGATGCGCCGCTGCCCGCAAGATAACTCCGAACACTACCCGCGGACGGATCCGGCCATCATCGTCACCGTTGTAGGCCCGGACGGGAGGCTGCTGCTGGGTGGCGGCGGCCCGCTGGACGCCAGGAACTACTCAACCCTCGCCGGGTTCGTTGAACCTGGGGAGTCACTCGAGCAGGCCGTGGTCAGGGAAATCCATGAGGAAGTCGGTGTCAGGGTTTCCGCTTGCCAGTACCTGGGTTCCCAGCCCTGGCCGTTCCCAGCCTCCCTTATGCTTGGATTTACGGCTATCACCGCGGATGCCGAGGCAACGCCCGACGGCGTGGAAGTCACCAGGGCGCGCTGGTTCAGCCGGGAGGAACTCCAGCAAGCAGTGCTTACCGGGGAGATCACCATCTCCAGCCGCCTGTCCATTGCCCGTTCGCTGATTGAGCACTGGTACGGCGGACGAATCCTGGACCGCGCCGACGCCTGAACGCCGGGCAGAATCCACCGACCAGACTCCAGCATCAGGTAGTCGAGACAACAGAGCAGCAGAGTGACTACAGAGAATTTTGACAGTGCAGTGGACAGTTCAGCGTCCCTTGAGGACCGCATCCTGGGTGGCCTGGACGCCGAACAGCGGGAAGTTGCGAGCACACTCAACGGCCCGCTATGTGTGCTGGCCGGCGCCGGTACCGGAAAGACGCGGGCCATCACCCACCGCATCGCCTATGGCGTGCACTCCGGGGTTTACAGCCCGCAACGTCTCCTGGCAGTGACCTTCACCGCCCGCGCCGCCGCCGAAATGCGAAGCAGGCTGCGGGACCTCGGCGTGGGCAATGTCCAGGCCCGGACTTTCCACGCGGCCGCACTCCGGCAACTGCAATTTTTCTGGCCCCAGGCTGTTGGCGGCACCCTCCCCAATCTCCTGGACCACAAAGCCCAGATGATCGCCGAGGCCGCCCGCCGCCTGCGCCTCAGCACGGACAGGGCTTCGATCCGGGACCTCGCCTCGGAAATCGAGTGGGCGAAAGTTTCCATGCTCACCCCCGCCAACTACCTGGAGAACGCCCAGGACCGGGGTACTCCCGGCGGGTTCGACCTCACCGCCGTGGCCCGGGTCTTCCAGTCCTACGAGGACGTCAAAACCGACCGCAACGTCATCGACTTCGAGGATGTCCTGCTGATCACCGTGGGCATCCTGCAGGAGGACCAGAAAGTGGCCGCCACGGTTCGCGAACAGTACCGCCACTTCGTGGTCGACGAGTACCAGGACGTTTCCCCGCTCCAGCAGCGACTCCTTGAGCTGTGGCTTGGCGGCCGCGACGAACTCTGCGTTGTGGGTGACGCGAGCCAGACCATCTACTCGTTCACTGGCGCGTCCCCGAAACACCTGCTGGGTTTCAAGGCAAGGTATCCGGAGGCCAACGTGGTCAAACTGATCCGGGACTACCGTTCCACGCCGCAGGTGGTCAAACTTGCAAACGACCTCCTCGCGGGGCGCCGAAGCGGCGGACCCGTGGCGGACGCAGCGTGGGCCGCGCCGCTGCAACTGGTGGCCCAGCGTCCGGCGGGCCCGGTTCCCCAGTTCACGGAGTGCTCCGATGACGAGGCAGAAGCGGCCACGGTGGCGCTCAAGGTGCAGGCACTGCTCGACGCCGGCACGCCGGCAAGCCAGGTAGCTGTCCTCTTCCGCACGAACGGCCAGTCCGAAGCTTACGAGCAGGCACTGGCTGCCGCGGGCATTGGTTATCAGCTGCGCGGCGGTGAACGCTTTTTCGCCCGCAAGGAAGTCAGGGACGCCATCCTCCAGCTGCGGGCTGCAACCAGGGCTGTGGCGGAAACTGGCGCCCCGGAACCGTTGGGGCAATTGGTACGGGACATCGTGGCCTCCCTGGGTTATACCGACTCCCCGCCGCACAACGGTGGTGCTCTGCGGGAACGCTGGGAGTCATTGGCGGCACTGGTTGCCCTTGCCGACGAACTGGTCCAGGTACGGGGAGACCAATTCAGCCTCGCGGATTTCGTCAATGAACTCCAGGAACGCTCACTTGCACAGCATGCCCCCACCGTTCAGGGCGTCACACTGGCCTCGCTGCACGCGGCCAAAGGCCTGGAGTGGGACGCCGTGTTCCTTGTTGGCCTTTGCGAAGGGCTGATGCCGATCTCCTTTGCGGACACCCCCGAAGCGGTGGATGAGGAACGGCGGCTCCTTTACGTCGGAATCACCCGTGCCCGTGAGCACCTCTTCCTGTCCTGGTCCACGGCGCGGACACCCGGCGGCAGGGCAAACCGGAAGCCGTCCCGTTTCCTTGACGGTCTTCGGCCGGATTCCGTGGCCAGTTCCACCGCCCGGGGCAAGGGACCTGCGCCCAGCCGGAAAGCTGCCAAGCCTGCCACGTGCCGGGTCTGCGGCAGCATGCTGGCAAGTGGCGCCGAACGCAAGGTGGGGCGCTGCAACGACTGCCCGCCCAGCTACTCGGAACAGACCTTCGACGCCCTCCGGCACTGGCGCAAGGAAGTTGCACTGTCTGCAGAAGTCCCGGCTTTTGTGGTGTTCACCGACGCCACCCTGACCGCCATTGCCGAAGCCCGGCCGTCGTCGCTGGAGGAACTGGCCTCGCTCGCCGGCGTCGGCCCGTCCAAACTTGAACGCTACGGTGAGGACGTGCTGAAGGTCCTCGTCGAAAGCACCACACTGTGACCCCGCCGTCGAAACATCGGAAGGGACCGCAGCTGACCACGGCGGACGGAGCGCCCGTGGAAGTCCGGCGGTCAGCGCGGCGCACCCGGACCGTCGCGGCATTCTGGGAGAACGGCACAGCTGTGGTGGCAATACCGGCCCGTTTCACGGCTGCCCAGGAATCCGAGTGGGTGCATCGCATGCTGGAGAAGCTGCACCGCCAGGGCGCCCGCCGTGCGCAAAAACGCCGGCACCAACCTGCCACGGATGCCGGGCTTGCGGCCCACGCCGCGGACCTGTCCGCCCGCTACTTCGGCGGCCGGGCAATACCGACGTCGGTCCGCTGGGTGAGCAACCAGAACTCCCGTTGGGGGTCAGCGACGCCGTCCGAAGGCACCATCCGGCTCTCGGACAAGCTCCGGGCGATGCCACAGTGGGTGATCGACTACGTGCTGCTGCACGAACTGGCCCACCTTCTGGTGGCCGGGCACAATGCCGCCTTCTGGAAGTTGCTGGAGGCTTATCCGGAAACGGCGCGGGCCAAGGCATTCCTGGAGGGCGTCTCGTTCGCCACCTCCCGCGGCCTTGCGGCTGGTCCTGATGGCGGGGCGTTCCACGTGGAGGGCGACACACCAGGCCAGCCAGCCCTGTTGCCGGGCGACGCCGACTAGGTTCGGCCCGGGAGCAGGCTCCTAGCCCTTTGGCTGGTCGCCGCCCTCAGTCTGGCCCTCAGCGTCGTCGCCCTTGCTGCTTTCGTCGCCGGAATCAGTGTCTGTACCACGTCCGGCGTCCTCGCCGCCCTGTTCGGGTGCGGTGTCGAAGCCACCATTGAGCAGCTTCTGCAGGGCATCGTCCACTTCACTGTCGCTGGCTTCGGCCAGCTTGCGACGGCCGCTGAATCCCAGCGGATCGTCGAGGTCCTCGGCAGTGGGCAGGAGGTCGGGGTGGTGCCAGATGGCGTCGCGCCCTTCGATCCCGCGTTCCTTCTTGAGGGCCGCCCACAGAGTTGCGGCCTCGCGCAGCCGCCGCGGACGCAGCTCAAGACCCACCAAGGACGAGAACGCGTGCTCGGCGGGACCGCCGGTGGCGCGGCGCCGACGGACCGTTTCACGAAGCGCGCCCGCTGAGGGCAGGAGCTTCTCGGTAGCTGCGGCGGTGAGTTCATCCACCCAGCCCTCCACAAGGGCGAGGGCAGTTTCAAGCTTTTCCAGTGCCTGCTCCTGGGCCGGCGTCCGTTGCGGCATGAACACGCCTTGGGAGAGTGCCTCCTGGATGCCTTCCGGGTTGCTTGGGTCCAGATCCCGGGCCAGCTCTTCAATCCTGGATGTGTCGATGTGGATGCCGCGGGCGTAGGCCTCGATGGCACCCAGTAGGTGGCCTCGCAGCCAGGGAACCTGGACAAAGAGGCGGGCGTGGGCTGCTTCGCGGACTGCCAGGAACAGCCGGATGTCGTTCTCCGGCAGGCTAAGGCCCTCACCGAACTTGGCCACGTTGGCGGGAAGCAAAGCCATCTCCAGGTCGGCCAGCGGAACGCCGATGTCCGTGGAGCTCACCACTTCGGCTGACAGCGCTCCGATGGCCTGCCCCAGCTGCATGCCGAAGATCGCACCGCCCATGTTCTGCAGCATGGACGAGGCGCCGCCCATCATGGATTTCATCTCTTCGGGCATCTGTTCGGTCATGGCGCTGGACAAGGCGTTGGCGATGCTGTTGGCGACGGGTTCCGTCAGCCGCTTCCACGTTCCCAGGGTTGCCTCCACCCATTCCGCGCGGGACCAGGCGCGGCCGATCAGGCCGGTAGCGGGCAGGTCCGTGACCGGATCCAGCCACAGTTCGGCGAGGCGCAGGGCCTCGTCCACCTCGCGGGACTGCAGTGACGTGACGGACGGGTCAGCGCTGCTCGCTGCAACCCGCCGGGCGTTCTCGTGGGCGAGCTGCCAGTTGACGGGGCCCTCGGAGGGCGCGCTCATCATGGCCTGGACCTGGGAAAACATCTGGGCCAGGAGGTTGGGGTCGTCAGGAAGGCCCGCTGCCTTCGCGAGTTCGGC
Source organism: Pseudarthrobacter sp. NPDC055928 (assembly GCF_042270935.1). Classification (NCBI taxonomy): domain Bacteria; kingdom Bacillati; phylum Actinomycetota; class Actinomycetes; order Micrococcales; family Micrococcaceae; genus Pseudarthrobacter; species Pseudarthrobacter sp. NPDC055928. The sequence goes on along the minus strand of NZ_JBHJZH010000002.1, from coordinate 362,412 downwards.
GGGGTCGATGTTTTCCATGCCCTTGCCGCCCATGAGGTTCTGCAGCATTTCCGTCAACGGATCCTTGGGGGCGTCATCGCCGTTGGACGGATTGAGTGGGTTGGAAGTCATGATTACGCCGATCGTCGGTGTGACTGCTGATCAACTTCACGGTACCCCGGGCAGCGGCGGCTGTCTGCCGGACAGTGCTGACGTTCGCTGTAGGCAAAGAGCTTGCTGCCAGACGGGACGCGTAATGTTGGATGAGTGACTACGACGCGTGGCGACAATCCCCCTGAGGACCGCACAACCGAGCCCGACGCCGGCACAGGACCCTTGGACAGGGGGCCGGATACCTGGCCGGTGGGCGGCGCAACTCCCGGCCCCCTGGAGCCTTACGATAACCCTGCCGCCCGTCGGCCACGGCACGGCAAGAAGGTCTCCCTGATGATGGTCTCGGGAGTGGCTTCCTTGGGGCTCGGCCTTGCAGTAGGAACGCTTCCGGTGCCGTACGTCGTCGAAAAACCCGGTCCCACCTTCAACACGCTGGGCGAGGCCCGCGGTGAGCCGGTCATCGGAGTCACCGGGCGGGAGACTTATCCAGCGGCCGGGAACCTGGACCTGACCACTGTTTATGTCGAAGGCGGTCCCAACGGTCCAGTCAGCATCCTGGGCGCCTTCGCGGCCTGGCTGGACCCTTCCAAATCGGTGTATCCCGAAGAGCTGATTTATCCCAAGGGAACTACAAGGGAACAGGCCGACGAACAGAGTTCAGTGGCCATGGCTACTTCCCAGGAGAACGCCGTTGCGTCGGCGCTCAAGGAACTGGAGATCCCATTCGGCCAGGAGCTGCAGGCCGCGGGGCTATCCAACGGTTCTCCCTCAGAAGGGAAAATTGCGCCAGGTGACGTTTTCCGGTCAATCAACGGGAAGGCCGTAACCGCGCTTTCCGTCATCCAGGATGAACTAGCCGCCGGTAAGGGGGCACCAGCCACCGTGGTGCTGGACAGGGACGGGGAGCAGGTCACGGAGACCATCACACCAATGGACAACGGCGAGGGCCGGTACATCCTCGGGGTGATGCTCAAGTTCAAATTTACTTTTCCTTTTGACGTGAAAATCTCCCTGGACACCGTCGGCGGCCCGAGCGCCGGGATGATGTTCTCCCTGGGCATCATCGACAAGCTGACCCCCGGGGACCTCACGGGTGGCCGGCACGTTGCCGGGACCGGGGAGATCACCCCGGACGGCAAGGTTGGACCCATCGGCGGCGTGGCACAGAAGATGCAGGGTGCCCGGGCTGCTGGAGCCACCCTGTTCCTCGCGCCCGCAGCCAACTGCGATGAAGTTGTTGGCCATATTCCCGACGGCCTGCAAGTGGTAAAGGTGGCGAACCTCGCCGAGGCGCGGGACGCCGTCGAGCTCGCCGCCTCGGGCCAGGACACGTCCGGCCTTGCGGCCTGTACCAGCAACTAGACTGGGGCAGGAACTAAGCTTTACTGCCACTCGTGGCAGATATGACGGACGTTGCCATTCGGTTTGACCGGTACCGGACGTCGCACGCACGCACGCTTCGAATGTTAATCTGACGACCAGCTATGAGGTACCGAGTTTGTCCCGTCCTGCCAGCCCCATCCCGCCCGGAAGACCGCCCTCAAGACGAGGTGCCCTGACACCAACCCTCGTTGTTGTCGCACTCGTGGTGGTAGGTTTCATTTTCTTCGCCAATGTGTGGACTGACGTTTTGTGGTACCGGCAACTTGGCTTCTTCGAAGTCTTCCTGACGGAGAACGTGGCCAGGATCGGTATCTTTGTCGCCGGTTTCGCCATCATGTTTGCCGCGGTCTTTTTCGCGATCCGGATTGCCTACCACGCCCGGCCGGTCTACGCACCGGACTCCGAGATCAGGGACAACCTGAACCGGTACCAGGCGCAGCTTGAGCCGGTCCGCCGCGTGGTTATGCTCGGATTGCCCATCCTCTTCGGGCTTTTTGCCGGCAGCGCCGCGGCAAGCCAGTGGCAGAAGGTCCTGCTGTTCTTCAACCAGGAACCCTTCGGCCAGGCTGATCCGGAGTTCGGAATGGACCTCAGCTTCTACCTGATGACCCTGCCGTTCCTGGGATTCATCACCGGCTTCCTCATCAGCGTGGTTGTGGTGGCCGGCATCGCCGGGATCCTCACCCACTACCTCTACGGCAGCATTCGCCTGATGGAGCGCGGCATCTTTACCAGCCGCGCCGCGCAGATCCACCTTGCCGTTACGGGCGCTGCCTTCCTGCTCCTGCTGGGCACGAATTTCTGGCTGGACAGGTTCGCTGCGCTGCAGAGCAACGGCGGACGGTGGGCAGGCGCCCTCTACACCGACGTCAGTGCCGTTATCCCCACCAAGGCCATTCTTGCGGTGGCGGCAGCCCTGGTAGCTATCCTCTTCATCGTCGCGGCGGTCATCGGCCGGTGGCGCCTGCCGGTCATCGGCACGGCCATGCTGATCATCACCTCCATCCTTGCCGGCGGCGTCTACCCCTGGGTGATCCAGCAGTTCCAGGTCCGCCCCTCGGAAGAGACGCTGGAGAAGAAATACATCGAGCGCAATATCCAGATGACCCGTGCCGCCTACGGCCTGGACAAGATCCAGGTGGACCGGTACGACGCCACCAACACCGCCACTACCGGAGCGCTCGCCCCGGACGCGCAGACCACCGCCAATATCAGGCTCCTTGATCCGAACCTGATTTCAGACGCGTTCTCGCAGCTGGAACAGTACCGCCCTTACTACCAGTTCCCCGAAGCCCTGAACGTCGACCGCTATGAAGTGGACGGCAAGATCCAGGACACCGTCATCGCGGTCCGCGAACTGAATCCCCAGAACGTGGCGGAGAACCAGCAGAGCTGGCTCAACCAGCACATTGTGTACACGCACGGTTACGGAGTAGTGGCGGCGAAGGGCAACAAATTCACCGTTGACGGCAAGCCTGAGTTCCTTCAGTCCGGTATTCCGTCCACCGGTGTCCTCGGCGACGATTCCACGTATGAACCGCGCATCTACTTCGGCGAAAGCTCACCCGAGTACTCGATTGTCGGGGCCCCGGACGGCTTCCCGAACCGTGAACAGGACAGGCCGTCAGGTGAGGGAGAGACGCAGTACACGTTCCAAGGCAATGGCGGTCCAAATGTGGGCAGCTTCTTCAACAAGGTGCTGTACTCCATCAAGTTCCAGTCCTCGGATCTGCTGCTCTCTGACGGTGTCAACGAGGAATCCCAGATCCTTTACGACCGCAGCCCGCGTGAGCGGGTGGAGAAGGTCGCTCCCTATCTGACGGTTGATGGAAATTCATATCCTGCCGTGGTGGATGGCCGGGTCAAGTGGATCGTGGATGGTTACACCACCAGCCAGTACTACCCGTACTCGCAGCAGGAACAGCTCTCAGACGCCACCGCCGACACCCAGACCACCTCCGGACGCGCAGTTGCGCTGCCCAACAGCACCGTCAACTACATCCGGAACTCCGTCAAGGCGACAGTGGATGCGTATGACGGCTCAGTCACCCTGTACGCCTGGGATGACCAGGACCCACTGTTGAAGTCCTGGCAGAAGGTCTTCCCGACGTCGCTCAAACCGTACTCGGAGATGTCCGGCGACGTTATGAGCCACGTCCGTTATCCGGAGGACCTCTTCAAGGTCCAGCGTCAGCTTCTGGGCCAGTACCACGTGACCGATCCCTCCAGCTTCTACAAGACGAACGATGCCTGGAGCGTCCCCGCCGACCCCACAGTGGACACGGACGTCAAGCAGCCGCCGTTCTACATGTCGCTGCAGATGCCTGACCAGGACAAGCCGGCCTTCCAGCTGACGTCGTCGTTCATCCCGCAGATCGTTAATGGAAATGCACGAAACGTCCTCTATGGCTTCCTCGCGGCGGATTCCGACGCCGGCAACCAGGCAGGCGTAAGAGCTGACAGTTATGGCAAACTGCGGCTGCTTCAGATCCCGCCGGAGACCCAGGTCCCGGGACCCGGCCAGGCACAGAACAAGTTCAACTCGGATCCCACCGTGTCCCAGGCCCTGAACCTGCTCCGCCAGGGTGCCTCGGATGTGCTGAACGGCAACCTCCTGACGCTGCCGGTGGGCGGCGGAATCCTGTACGTCCAGCCGGTCTACCTGAAGTCCACGGGTGAAACGTCCTATCCGACGCTGCAGCGGGTGCTGGTGGCCTTCGGTGACAAGGTGGGCTTCGCGCCCACCCTGGATGCGGCCCTCAAGCAGTTGTTCGGCGGGGACTCCGGTGCTTCCGCCGGGGACTCCGACAACAACGGCCAGACTCCGCCGACGCCCGGCACCCCGCCCGTGGCCGGTGCGGATGCCAAGGCCGAGCTCAAGGCCGCACTTGAGGAAGCAAGGGCCGCCATCCAGGCGGGCCAGGCAGCCCTCGCAGCAGGTGATTTCGCCGCCTACGGCGAACAGCAGAAGAAGATCGCTGCAGCACTGCAGAAGGCCGTCGACGCGGAAGCCAAGATTCCCGTCATCGTGCCTGAGGCGGTGCCTACTCCCGCGGCCACCCCGACCGAGGGGGCAACGCCAACAGGAACCGCAACGCCGTCGCCCACAGCGAGCAACTGATTGAACCCGCCGGCCTGGCCGCGCTCCGCAAGGAGTGTGGCCAGGCCGGCGGCGTTAAGCGGCGCTGGGCGTCACGCCGGACGCGTTCAAAAGGGAGCATTAGCTCTACGGAGACGCACATCACGCCATCTCGATTTGGCCTCCCGTTCACCCAACGGTAGAGTTGTTCTTGCGACGCGGGGTGGAGCAGTTCGGTAGCTCGCTGGGCTCATAACCCAGAGGTCACAGGTTCAAATCCTGTCCCCGCAACTGACGGAAAGTCCGGAACTGGAAACAGTTCCGGACTTTCCTGTTTTAAGGCTTGTGTGCCCGCCGCCGGGCATCGTTAGGTGGTTCCCGGCTACGTGCTGAGGCGCCGGTAGCGTTGCAGGCGCCGGAACCCGGCCTCCGCATCCTGCCCTTGGGTGGGCTCAAGGGCGCTGCGAAGTCGTGCCTGTGTGATCGGCACGTCCACATGCAGGCCCACCGCCACCAGCTGATTCGGTTGCTGGTTCGCGGGGCGTTGGCCGGAAATCGTGGAAGCGGTAGCGGAGTGAGCTTTGATGTGGATGGATCGCCCTACCAGGTTGACCTGGTAGCGCTGGATTCTGCGTCCGCTGTTGACCAGGACTGCGCCTTTGATCCGATATACGCCCGGTGGCGGTTCTTCGAGGAGATCCAGCAAGCGGCCGGCGTCGATTACTCCGCTATTTTGTGTGGACACAGCTGTCGCGTGCTGGTGTGGCTCGGTGTGGTGCTTCGCGTCGTGTTTGGTGTGGGCATCGAGGAGAAGGGAGCGGAGTGGTAACTCCTCAGCGGGTTCCTCCCGGGTTGCTGCGTCGAACACCAAGGCGGGGTCGATACGGCCATGGTGCGTACGGATGATATGGGCGTAAGGGTTGCGCTCGCGAACACGTTGTTCGATGCGGGCGAGTGTGTCCTCACGAGTCTGTGGATCGAGCCGATCGGTTTTGTTCAAGACAACTAGGGTGGCGGCCGCGAATCGGGTCGGGGGGAGGGACCCGGAATCGATGGTGTGGAAGTACTCCACCGCGTCTACAACGTCGATGACCCCGCCCGGTCGGACGCGTTTGACACCGTTGAAACGGAGAAGGTGCCGCAGAGTGAGCGGGTCAGCGATCCCGCTGGCTTCGATGAGGATCGCATCGAGGCCCAGTTTCCGGCTCGCCAGTTTCTGGAGTGCCCCTTCGAGACCGTCACTGTCCGACAGGCAGCAAACGCATCCTCCTGCGATGGAAACAGGTTCGTCGATCTGTCCTGTGACGAGGCCGGCGTCAATATTGATGTCGCCAAAGTCATTCACGATGACGCCTATGCGTGCAGTTGGATGGCGTAAAAGGTGGTTGACGAACGTTGTCTTGCCTGCGCCGAGGAAACCGGCAACGGCCACGGCCGGCACGTCTGTGTTCATGGATTCGCCCACTTCAACCGTCATTGTTGAGAATTATTCTTATTAACGTAACATGATGGAAGGCTCTCTGATGGTGAAGTGCCCCGAACTGGTTAGGCCTGCCATGCCCCCTTCCGGCGCCGTGGATTTTGTGCCGGCAAAAGTAAGGTAGTGTTGATCAAGCGACGCGGGGTGGAGCAGTTCGGTAGCTCGCTGGGCTCATAACCCAGAGGTCACAGGTTCAAATCCTGTCCCCGCAACCAAGTGAAGGCCCCGGCCGGCAGATATGCCGCCCGGGGTCTTCTTTTTCTTTGATTGCTAGTAGTTCCTAGTATTCTCTTTCGCAGGGCCTCAGATTTTTGGGCCACAGGTCAGTCATTCTCGAGAGGAATGTTGTTCGATGTCCACACCCACCAAAAAGTCCGGTCCTGCGACGGGCAAGCGGAACAAACTCTACTGGGGTGTTCCCGCTGCCTTGGTGGCGCTGGTGCTGGTGGTCCTGCTCGCGAAATGGCTGAGGGAACTGCCGGCCGTCTCTTCGTTCCTGGTGGACTACCCCGGCCATTCCGAGCTCCCGAAGGGCGCTCCGGTGGGATTCCCTGCCTGGCTCGCATGGCAGCATTTCCTCAATGGGTTTTTCCTGCTGCTGATCATCCGGACAGGCTGGCAGGTGCGGACCACCACCCGGCCCAGCGGTCACTGGACGCGCAACAACAAGGGCCTGATCAAAACCAAGACGCCGCCCACAAAGATCACCCTGGAACTGTGGTTCCACCTGACGCTGGACGCCTTGTGGATCCTCAACGGAGTGGTGTTTGCCATCCTCCTCTTTGCCACGGGACAGTGGATGCGGATTGTCCCCACGAGCTGGGATGTCTTCCCGAACGCGTTGTCCGCGGCCCTGCAGTACGCATCGCTGAACTGGCCTACCGAAAACGGTTGGGTCAACTACAACGCCCTGCAGTTACTGACCTACTTCCTCACTGTATTTATCGCAGCGCCCCTGGCCTTTATCTCCGGCATCCGGACCTCCTCGGCCTGGCCTAAGAAGGCAAGCGCCCTGAACAAGGCGTACCCGATCGAACTGGCACGGGCGATCCATTTCCCCGTCATGATCTATTTTGTGGCGTTCATCGTGGTGCACGTGTTCCTGGTGCTGGCGACCGGCGCCCTGCGCAACCTGAACCACATGTACGCAGTGTCCGACGGCGACGGCTGGCTCGGCTTCTGGATCTTCCTCGTGTCGGTGGCCGTGATGGTGGCAGCCTGGTTCCTTGCCAGGCCCATCTTCCTGCGGCCCATCGCGTCCCTGATGGGCAAAGTCAGCCGCTAACGGCCGTCCTTCAGCCTCTGATAGGTCTCCAGCGCCCGCTCCCGGGATTCGGCCAAGGAGACCAGCGGCGACGGGTAGCCGCCTGCAGCCTCACTGTTCTTCCACGGCTCATGGATGTCCTTATCGCTGAGGCCCGCGATCTCCGGGACATACTTTCTTAGGTACCGTCCGCCGGCGTCGAACTTCTTGCTCTGCGTGACCGGATTGAAGATTCGGAAGTAGGGCGACGCGTCCGCCCCTGAACCGGCCACCCACTGCCAGTTCGCCGGGTTGCTGGCCGAGTCAGCGTCGACCAATGTGTCCCAGAACCATTCCTCACCCAGGCGCCAGTCTGCCAGCATGTTCTTGACCAGGAATGAGGCGGCTGCCATCCGAACCCGGTTGTGCATCCAACCGGTCGTCCACAACTGGCGCATGCCGGCGTCCACCAACGGGTAACCTGTGCTGCCTTGCTGCCAGGCTCCGAGCTCGGCCTGGGATGGTTCCTCCCAGGCAAAGTCGTCGAACTCCGGCCGATAATTGCGGGTTGCGAGCTGCGGATTCACATAGAGGAGGTGCCAGCAGAATTCCCTCCAGCCAATCTCGGACCGGAAGATGCCGACGTCGGCCGGCGCCTGGCTCGGAAACCGCTGCCTGAGCGCATGCCACACGCGGAACGGACTGATTTCGCCGAAGCGGAGATAGGGGGACAACCTGCTGGTTCCCTCTATGCCGGGGACGTCCCTGCCGGTTCCGTAGTCGGCCGCCGGGCCGTCCAGGAAATCCTCCAAGCGGCCGTGCGCGCCCGCTTCGCCCGGTTCCCAGGTTTCCGCCAGGCCACCGCTCCAGTCGGGTGATTCCGGCAACAGCGACCACGACTCCAGCGCATCGCTTTTGGCATAGTTGTCCCGGCCCGCCTTGGCGGGGGATGGCAGGGCGGCGGGCGCGTCGAAGGGCAACCGGGGCTCCCCTGAGGCGAGGCAGGCGCGCCAAAATGGCGTAAAGACCTTGTACGGGCCGCCGCTGCCGGTAGTAACGGTCCATGGCTCGAAGAGGAGGGTGGCCTGAAAGCTGGCTGCTTCGATGCCCTCCCCGGCGGCCCATTCCTTGATACTGGTGTCCACAGCCCGTTCCGGACCGCCGTAGCGGCGGTTCCATAGGATATGGCCTGCGCCGGTTTCCTGGACCAGGTCCCGGATGATCCGGGCCGCCGGTCCCCGGCGGAGGACCAAAGTGGATCCGGCGTCCTCGAGATCGGCGGCGAGCGAGGCCAGTGAGTGGTGCAGCCACCAGCGGACTGCTCCTCCGAGAGGCCGGATTCCGGCCGATTCCTCGTCGAGGATGTACAGAACAGTCAGGGGCAGGCCGAGCTCGACGGCCCGCATCAGCGCGGGGTTGTCGTCCAGTCGGAGGTCATCACGGAGCCAGACGATGGAGGTTGCGGCGGGGGAGGACATGCCCTCCACGCTACACACATCCGGGAACGAGCGGCACGGGCTGAGGCGGGGGTGATGCTGAGTTCAGCGTTCAGCGTTCAGGAGACGGCGAAGGCCGGGGTTCGTTGCGAACCCCGGCCTTGAGCCTGCCCGGCGAGCCCGGATACCTGCTGGTTACAGCTTGTCGAAGTCCGCTTCGTCCACCGTGGACTCAGCACCCTGACCGCCGGCCGAGGCACCAAGTGCGGGCTTGCTTGTGTTGCCGGATTTCAGCGCGGCAAGGCGCGCTTCGATCTCGACCTGCTCGCCGAGGTCCTCAAGCTGGTTGAACTGGGCGTCCAGGCTGGAGGCGGCAAGTTCCTGCTGGCCCCTGACCTTGGCCTCTTCGCGGCGGATCTTTTCCTCGAACCGGCCTACCTCGGACGTGGGGTCCATGAAGTCGATGCTCTTGATGGCATCGTGGACCTGCGACTGGGCCGCTGCTGTCTTGGAACGGGCCACGAGCTCATTGCGCTTGCTGGTGAGCTCGTTGAGCTTACCCTTCATCTGGTCCAGGCCGGTCTTAAGCTTGTCCACCACTTCCCGCTGGGAAGAGATACTGGGCTCTGCGCCCTTGGCTTCGTTCTCGGCAGACATCTGGCGCTGCAGCGCCACCTTGGCCAGGTTGTCGAACTTTTCGGCGTCCGCAGCATGGCCGCTGCTGCGGTACTCGTCGGCCTTGCGCGACGCAGCGAGGGCCTTGTTGCCCCAGTCGCGGGCATTCTTGACGTCTTCGTTGTAGTCGTCCTCGAGCATGCGCAGGTTGCCGATGGTCTGCGCCACAGCCGATTCGGCCTCGGCGATGTTGTTGGTGTAGTCCCGGACCATCTGGTCCAGCATCTTCTGCGGATCCTCAGCGTTGTCCAGCAAGGAGTTGATATTTGCCTTTGCAAGCTGCGCGATGCGGCCGAAAATGGACTGCTTAACCATGGTGTTACCTTTCGTCCTGCTCAGTGGTGGCCACTGAAATCAGTGAACAGTTGTTGTACCGCTATCTATCCGCCGGGTGGGTCGTTCCGCCCGGCGCCTAGTCCTATGGGTCAGAAGTCTCCGCCGCCGCCGGAATCGCCGCCCCAGCCGCCGCCGGAGTCACCGCCGAAGCCGCCGCCGCCGTCGCCGCCCCAGCCGCCGCCGTCGCTGTGGCCGCCGCCCCAACCGCCGCCGCTGCCGCCGTTGAGGATGGAGTTGATGAGGATGCCGCCGAGAATGGCACCGCCGAGGCCACCTCCGCCGCCTCCGCCGAACATGCCTCCACCGCCGTAGCCCTGGTTGGCATAGCCGCCGAAGTTGTCGACGTCGGCCTGGGCCAGCTGGGCGGCCTGGGCTGCGAGGGCGTGCGCCTGCTGGGCGTACGTGAGGGCAGTGACGGGATCATTGCGGGAAATGGAGAGTGCGTAGTCCAGGTTTCGCTGGGATTCAGCCAGTCGGGTGCGGGCCTCCGTGCCGACCCCGCCGCGGCGTGCCGTGATGTAGTCCGACGTGGCACTGATCTGGGCTTGCGCGGACATGATGGTCTGTTGCAACGAGGCCTGTGCCCGGCGAGCCTGTTCCTGCTGGTCGCGGATTCCGGTCAGCGCCTGGTCCAGTGCCTGGTGTGCCGTTTCGACGCGCTGCAGGGTAGCGATGGGATCGATCTTTCCGCCTTGAATTTCAGCCTTGACCTGCCCCAGGGCGGACTCGACGCCTGCCACCGGGCCGGCGAGTTCGGGGTGGGCACCGGACTGGATCATGGCCCGGGCCTGCGCGAGGTCCTGGGAGGTATCCACGACGGCGGCTTCAAGGCCGTTGCGGGCCTCATCCAAGCTGGTGGAGACCTTGGAAATCGCGTCGAGGAGAACGTTGGTCTGGTGGAGGCTCTCTTCGGAGGCGCGGACAGCCACTGCCGCGAGGCTGGCTTCTCCTTCAGCCAGTTTCTGCTCTGCAGTTTCCGTGGCGTTCTGGACGAAGGCCAGCCGCTCTTTGGCCTGCGTGATGTTGTCTGCGACCTGGACCAGGGCGCTGTCCGCATATTTGGAGCGGAGAGTCGTCAGCGACTGCTCAGCGTTGGCGATCTTGGCGTCGGCTTCCCGCGCCCCGGCCTTGACCGTGGCGAGTGCCTGTGGCGCGTTCTTCTCCAGCTCGCGCAGTGAATCGAAATCGGCTTTTTGTTCCTGCAGGGAAGCGAGAGCGGCCTCGGAACGGCGGATGATCTCGCCCAGCCAGCTGCGCTGCTGCTCTTCGGTATCGGGAATATGGTCATCCAGCTGCTGCTGGAGTTTGAAGGACTCGGACATATGTCCTTTGGCTTCCTCCAGCGCCTTGGTGAAATTGCCGACGGCGGAATCGCCGTACTGGGCCTGGGCGAACATCAGCTCCTGCTCGCTGGACTTGATCGCGTCATCGGCTTCGATGAGCAGGGATCCGCTCTTGCGTCGGAGTTCCTCCACACTGAGCGAGGCCAGCGGATCGAGTTCGGCACCCTGGGGACCGTAGCTGGCGCTGGACGCCTGGCCGGCCTTCTTGCGTTTGTTCCTGAGGTACAGGTAGGCGCCGGCACCTCCTGCGGCCAATACTCCGGTGCCTACGAGGATGGCAGTGCCTGCCCCATTTTCAGACGGGACATTGCCGCTCCCGCCTCCAGCTGCGTCGCCGATGGCAGCGGCAGCATTGATGGCCGCTTTGGCGTAGTCGTTATTCGCCAGCTGCGGGCCGATGGCTTTGCTCTTGATGTTTTCGATTTGGGCGTTGGTGATTTTGCTGCCGCCCTTATTCAGGACGTACTGCCTGGTTTCGGTGGCCACGGCAAAAATCAGCGCATTCGAACCAAGGCTGGCCTTTTCGGCTACCTGGTCTGACCAGGCTTCCCGATCCGTGGGGTTTTCGAACTTCTTGACGGTGACGACGTGGAGCACCATGGCGTGGTCTGTGCCAAGCTTCTTGATGGCTGCCTCAACGTCGGCCTTGCCGCCGCCCAGCACGCCGGCGGAGTCGACAATCTTCGTCGCCGGATCCAGCGTCACCGGATCTTCGGCCCAGGCCGCGCCGGCGGGAGCCGCCAACAAGCCAGTCAGGCCAATCACGGCGAGGATACGTTTGAACTTTGACCGCATGTGCAACCCTTCAGCACGCCTGACACCGATTCGGGACGAATCAGTCGTCTCAGAATGCAGCAGCGCCCCCACGCGTGGTGTAAAGCCGCAGGTCGCTGTGGCAATTCCTCTTGATTCTATGGTGCACCTATTGGTGCGTCCACAAAGCCGAATATGCCACCAGCGAAACGAAATCGGCGGACCTGGAGCGGTGGCGTCGAGGCATTCAGGAAGCTCCCAGCCAACGTCCGAATTTGTTCCAGCCAAAAGGTTCATAGTTAATGGCAGACGAGGATGAAAGGAAGTCCAATGACTGAGAACCCAACGCCAGGTGCAGCGCCCGAACCCCGGGATCCGCGGCAGCCCGACGCGCCGCAGCCAGCACCGCCGGCCGCTCGCCACCCGGCACCGCTGCACGATCCCGTGTCAGCGGCCCAGGGGGACCAGCAGCCCAATGGTGACCAGCAGCCCACCGAAGCACGGGCGGGCTCCAGCACCGGAGAAAACCCCACCCAAAGGGTCGACACTGAGTCCACAACCGGCTACCCCACCCAGCAGCTTCCCGGCGCCCCCCGTCCGGTCTACCCGCCACGCGAACCCTTTTACGGGGAGCAGAACCACCAGCCCGGCCAACACCAGCCCGGCCAAACCTTCGGCGCGCACAACGACGCTGGCCACAACCAGGCCGGTCCCCACAGCCAGGGCCAGCAGTACCATCAGCCGCAGTACGGCCAGCACGCTCACTCTGCCGGGCAGGGCGGAGGCGGAGTGGCACTGGCTCCGAACCCTGCCGACGCGCCCCGCCGAAAGGCAAGTTTCGGTGTAGGCACCCTCGTAGCCAGTATCCTCGCGGCCGGACTGGTGGGCGGCGGAGTGGCCACGGTGGGTTCGGGCGACCTCTTCGACGGCGGGAATTCCTCCGCTGTCGGCAGCAGCCAGCCAGAAACGGTCATCGTCAACAACAAAGACGACGTCAACGCAATCACCGCGGCTGCACTGAAGGCTTCCCCGAGCGTGGTGACCATCAGCGCCAGCAGTGGCAGTTCAGGCGGTACGGGCTCGGGCATCATCCTGGACGATGAAGGCCACATCCTGACGAACACCCACGTAGTGACCCTGGATGGAGCGACGGCCAACGCGGCACTTGAGGTCCGTACGAGTGACGGCCGGGTGATCGCCGCAAAGCTTGTGGGCACCGACCCGCTCTCCGACCTCGCAGTCATCAAGGTGGACGACGCCTCCGGCCTGAGGCCTGCGACCCTCGGGGACTCCGGCAAGCTCAACGTTGGGGACACGGCCATTGCCATCGGCTCCCCGCTGGGCCTCACCGGAACAGTGACGGACGGCATCGTTTCCACCCTGAACCGGACCATCAGCGTGGCGTCGTCAGCGGCGCCGAAGGACGGGGACGAGTCCGAAGGCGACGACGAGGGCGGCTTCAAGTTTGCGCCACCGGGCGGTGGCCAAAGCCAGCAGCCGACGGACCAGGGCTCCATTTCCATCAATGTGATCCAGACTGATGCGGCCATCAACCCCGGAAACTCCGGCGGCGCACTGGTCAACAGCAAGGGCGAGATCATCGGCGTCAACGTTGCCATCGCCTCGGCGGGATCCGACTCCTCCTCCAGCGGCAACATCGGTGTGGGCTTCAGCATCCCGATCAACCACGCCAAGCGCGTGGCGCAGGAAATCATCGATACCGGTAAGGTTTCCCATGGCCAGTTGGGCGTCAGCGTCAAGGACAAGTCATCCACCTCATCCTCTTCAGGCTTTTCCGTCGGTGCCGACGTCGCTACGGTCGAACCGGGTTCGGCCGCAGCGAATGCCGGCATCAAGGTGGGCGACGTCATCACCCGCTTCAACGACCTCACCATCAGCGAACCCAACCAGCTGACTGCCGCGGTCCGCGAGCAGGCCGCCGGCGCCAAGGTCAAGATCACGGTCCAGCGGAACGGCCAGGAACAGACGCTGGATGTTACGCTCGGCGCCGCAGCCGAGCAGTAGGTCCCCGGAACCTGTTCTGCCAAAAAGTAGTTCCGACGACGGTGGGCCTCCCTGGAAAGGGGGGCCCGCCGTCGTCATTTCTGCGCCATGGGCAAACCGGTTGACACAGGCGTTAACGCGACGTCGCCGGGGTACTTCTATATGGTTAGCTAGGATCTACCCGTACCCCGGGCGTTCCGCGGCCATGACCTCACCCGGCTGGCTATCCACAAGCATGGAAGGCTGCTGTAAATACAGTGGAAGAGACATTGAAGATCATCGTCCTGGTCAAGCATGTACCGGACGCCCAGTTCGACCGGCACCTCAACGGGGAGGGCTACACCACGGACCGTGACGAAAGCATCCTGTCCGAGCTGGACGAATACGCGCTTGAGGCAGCACTGCAGCTGGCCGAGGCCCGGGGCGGCAGCAAAGCCGGAAACCAGGTCATCGCCCTCAGCATGGGACCCTCCGGTGCCGTGAACGCCGTCAAGAAGTCGCTGCAGATGGGCGCCACCGAAGGCGTGCACCTCACCGATGACGCCCTGGCCGGCTCGGATGCCGCCGCCACCTCGCTCGCCCTTGCGGCGGCCATCCGTCACCTCGGCGCAGGAGCCCCCGTGGACTTGGTGCTGACCGGAATGGCCTCCACCGACGGCGAAACCTCCCTGGTGCCAGCACAGCTGGCAGAACGGCTGGGCCTGCCGCAGGTTACCTTTGCCTCGTCCCTGGAGGTCGACGGCGGACGGCTCACCGCGCGCCGCGACGCCGACACGTACTCCGAGACCGTCGAAGCGCCGTTGCCGGCGGTGGTGTCGGTAACCGACCAGATCAACGAGCCCCGCTACCCCAACTTCAAGGGCATCATTGCGGCCAAGCGCAAGAGCATCACTACGCTCTCACTCGCGGACATCGGAGTTGATCCCTCGCAGGTGGGTCACGCCGGATCGTGGACCACGGTGACGTCGGCAGAGGAACGCCCGCCCCGCACCGCCGGCACCATCATCACCGACGAAGGCGACGCCGGCATCAAGCTGGTGGACTTCCTGGCCGCCCAGAAGCTGCTCTAAGAGGGATCACAGACATGGCAAACGTACTTATTTTCATTGACAACCCTGGCGCCGCGCTGAAGAAGAGCAGCCTCGAACTGCTCACGTTGGGACGTTCCCTGGGCGAAACGGCAGTAGCTGTCAACGGCGAGCTCAGCAGCGACGTGTCGGCAGCCTTCGCCGAATACGGCGTCAGTAGCGTCTACCGCCCGTCCGCGCGGGACCTGGACGACTACCTGGTGGCACCGAAGGCCGCCTACCTGACAGCGGCGGCCCAGGCGGCCGGAGCCACCACGGTGCTCCTGGACAACTCCCCGGAGGGCAAGGAAATTGCCGCGCGCCTGGGGATCCGCCTCTCGGCGGGCGTCATTACCGATGTAGTGGCCGTGGACCAGGACGGTACAGCACACAAATCGGTCCTCGCTGGTTCCTACAACACCGCCGCGAAGACCACCACGCCGGTCTCGGTGCTCACAGTCAAGGCCAACAACGTCACGCCCGAGCCCGCTGCGGCGCCTACTGCTCCCGAATCGGTCACGCTTGACGTGCCGGCTGACAGCACCTCGGCCGCCGCGCGCATCACGGCCCGTGAGCAGAAGGTGGCCAGTGGCCGGCCCGACCTCACCGATGCGCGCATCGTAGTGGCCGGTGGACGCGGCGTGGACGGCGACTTCGGCCCTGTCGAGCAGTTGGCCGACGCCCTCGGAGCAGCCGTCGGCGCCTCCCGCGCGGCGACCGATGCGGGCTGGATCAGCCATGACGCCCAGGTGGGCCAAACCGGCAAGACGGTATCCCCGCAGTTGTACATTTCTGCGGGAATTTCCGGAGCCATCCAGCAGAAGGCCGGGATGCAGACGGCCAAGGTGATTGTGGCCGTGAACAAGGATGCCGAATCGCCAGTCTTCGAGATCGCCGACTTTGGCATTATCGGGGACCTCTTCGACGTCCTGCCCCAGGCCACGGAAGAAATCAAGAAGCGAAAAGGCTGATTCTTTGACCGATCCTGCTGTTTCAGCACAGAGCCCGTTCAACCCCGCAACGCACCGGGTTGGGCGGGTGCTCTGTTTCGCGGCCCATCCTGACGACATCGACTTTGGCGCGGCCGGCACTATTGCCGCTTGGACTGCAGCGGGGGTGCAGGTGAGCTACTGCATCATGACCGACGGCGATGCCGGCGGCTTTGATCCGGCCCACCGGGCGGACATCATCGCCCTGCGCGCGGCGGAACAACTCCGGGCAGCAGAACTCGTTGGGGTCTCCGATATCCATTACCTCCATCAGCGGGATGGCTACCTGGAGCCCTCACACGAGGTCATGAAGGGCGTGGTCAAGCTCATCAGGGAACTCCGGCCCGACGTTGTGCTCGCCATGCATCCGGAGCGCAACTGGAAACGGATCCAGAAGAGCCACCCGGACCACCTGGCTGTCGGCGAGGCGGTCACGCGCGCCGTCTACCCGGCGCTGGAGAACCCCTTTGCGTACCCGGAACTCGCCGAAGCCGGCCTGGAAGCCTATAAGCTCCCGTGGTTGTGGCTGTACGCGGGCCCGGAAGAACGGGAAAACCACTTCGTGGACGTTACCGACCACGTGGACACCAAGTTGAAGGCGATACACGTCCATGTCAGCCAGCACCCCGACGTTGAGGTCATGGAGGCGGCCGTCCGCGCCGGGATGCAGGCAAATGCCGGGCGGGCAGGGCTGCCGGCCGGGCGCAGTGCCGAGGCATTCCACGTCGTGGCAGTCAACGGATCAGGAACGATCGCCGGCTTTTAGAGCCAACTAGGTAGCAGCAGATGTCGTTTTGGGCCCTCAAAACAGCATCTGCTGCTACCTAGTTGGGCTCGTGGGCTCAAGTGCTGAGAGGTGCGGCAGCAACTGTGGGGAACGTGGGGGAGGACGAGCCTCCCACAGGTTCCACCGTGATGCCAAGGGCCGCCGCCGAAGCGATGCCCTTCACCACGGCAGGCTTGGACAGCGCCGCTTCGTCCATCAGCCCCTGTGAAACCGGCGCCGAACCGTCCTTGGGGATCAGCCACATCTGGTAGACCTTGCCGGCCGGCGGTGCGGGAACCCCGTTCATCTTGACCACGACGGCGTCTTTGGAGGACGAAATCAGGACTGTGGCGGTACCTCCGGCGGAGACCGGCACCGACGCCTCACGGACGTCTTCTGCGCGGATCACCTGGTTGAGCGGATCATTCTGGTCTGCAAGGTAGGCGCCCACGCCCACGCCGCCAAGCGCGATCACGGCCGCTGCGGCAACACCGGCGAGCCAACGGCGGGCACTGCCCGGCCGGCGTCGATCTTCCCTGCGCTGACGGGCTGCGGATAGTTCGTCGCCGTCCACCGCGGGTGCAGGCTGATGCAACGGTACGGCCGGTGTGGCCTCCGGCGCGGCCGCGGCTGCCTGAGCGGAACCCTGGGCCGGAAGCTGTGCGATGATACGGGCAAAGAGGTCCGACGGCGGCTCTTCCTCGGCAGTGAACGTCTTCGCCAGCGTTTCCCTGGCTTGGCGCACCCGCTCCTGGAATAATCTCCGTTCAGCCTCTGGGGCTGAGGAGATGTATTGGTCAATCGCCGCGCGCTCGGCGTCGGTCACCGCATCAAGGGCGTACAGTTCCGCCAGGTCGACGGCGCGGCCCGACGCGAGGTCGGCCGGCACGGTCTCGCCGAACGTCCCCCGGCTGCTGCTGCCCTGACTATTCATTTCTGTCATCTCAACTCACCCCCAGACAGGTCTTCAATCGGATCAGTCCATCGCGGATGCGGGACTTGATGGTGGGTACTGCTGCATTGAGCCGTTCCGCGACTTCCCTGTAGGTGAGTCCGCCATAGTAGGCAAGCCGAACAGATTCCTGCTGTGTTTCGGTCAGCGTCTCCAGGCAGCGGACCACGGCTTCGGCCTCGAGTTTGCTGCCCACCTCGTCGGACACGGAATCGTGGTCGATGTCCTGGCTGCTCGCGCCGTAGCGGGCTTCGCGGTCTGTTGAGGACTGCGAAGACCGTACTTTGTCCACCGCCCGCCTGTGGGAGATAGTCATCAGCCAGGAGAGTGGACTTCCGGCGTCGGGGTTGAACTTGGCGGCGTTCTGCCAGACCTGGATGAAGACCTCCTGGGTGGTGTCCTCACTGAGTTCCGGGTCAATCAGGACCCTCCGGGCCATGCCAAAAACACGGCGGGACGTCAACTGGTAAAACTCCGCGAACGCGTCCTGGTCGCCCTGGGCGATGCGGCCCAGCAGTAGGGCAAGGCGTTGGCTGACGTCGGTCGGTGACTCTGTGACGGCTGCAGGGGCCTCATAATTCGGCGCGTTGGGAGTTTCCATCACTTCCAAGCATAGGTGTCCGGGCATTGGTTCAGGAGCAGCCAGGCCCAGGTTGCCGCAGGTGCCTAGCAGGCCTGGCAAATCCGTGCTCCTTGCGGCCTCCGCTGCCCTCACCTGCCGCTCCTTGTCCACTGTGGAATGTCTCAGGAGTGATTCGTGCCAGGAAGGGGTGTGGATTGGCCGGTTCAGGAAAAATCCGCCAACCTCTGCAGTGCCGCCGCGATCCGCCTTGGGCGGCCTGGTCAGGTTTTGGCTCCGGCGAATCCTTGCTGCCGCCACGCCTCATAGACCGCGATGGAGGCAGCATTCGCGAGGTTAAGCGACCGAAGCGCTGGGAGCATGGGCAGCCGCACCGTGGAGGTCACGTGGGAGTCGTGTTTGATGTGTTCAGGCAAGCCAACGGATTCTTGGCCGAACATCAGGACATCACCGGGCTGGTAGGCGATGTCCGTGTAGCTGGCGGCCCCGTCAGAGGTGAACGCGTACACACGCTCAGGCTCGAGCGCGATCCAGGCGTCTTCGATGCTCTTGTGGACGGTCACAACTGCGAGGTCGTGATAATCCAGGCCGGCGCGGCGGAGCTTGGCATCAGAAAAATCGAACCCCAGGGGTTCCACCAGGTGCAGCTCGGCACCGGTAATGGCTGCGAGCCGGATGGCATTGCCGGTGTTGCCCGGAATTTCGGGGGAGTGGAAGAGGATGCGGAACACCATCCCATCCTAGCTACTGCGGTCAGTGCATGCCCCGCAGAAGCCTGGCAAGCACTGACACATTGACGGTGTTGGGTACCGGGCCTGAGGAGAGGAACTGCTTGAGGCCGCGGACCAGCCCGGCAGCGTTTACTACCTGGACCGTCTCGAGGGCATCCGCGGACCTTCTGTGGCGGTCGATCACGGGCTCATGCAGGTTCCCGTCGGGGCTGTGCACAACGGTCCAGCCGGTGACGTTCATTTCAGGGAAGATGTCCTGCATTGCGCGGACAACGTGCGCCAACTGTGGAGGAGGGATGGAACGCCCACCATGGTTTAGGGTCCTGCCGTCCCAGGCGTACGCTCCTTTGGGCAGAAGCATGGAACCGATAACCGCCAGGCGGTAGCCGGACAGCAGCACATGGTCGATGTGGCTGTTGTCAGCCGGTGACTGTAACCCGTTGATCAGCCGTGCGGCCGGTATGGCAGGCAGGATCTGCCTGCTGATGAGCTGAACGGTCCGCATTTCGCGCTGGATGCGGGCATCGGCTCCGAAGATGCCGCGCTTCCTTGGCATGCCGTGCACCTGTTGGCTGGCCTGGACGAGCGGAATGAGCGGGACCGCGCCGGCCCGCTCGAATGCGGCCGGGTCGTAGGGCGGGATGTAGACAGGGGCGTCGCCGGCTGTGTTGCGCGGCGTGTTGGGACGGTGGACCGTGGCTGACGCGTGGCTTCCGGCGGCCGGCGCGTCAAAGTGCGGACCGGCATCGGCGTTGCCCGAATCGCCCCCGGTCCCGGCCGCGTAGGAGCGGTCGTAGGCGCTTCTGCGCTTGGGATCGATGAGTGTTTCGTAGGCTGCGGTGACGCGGCGGAAGGCGGCAGCGTCACCGCCGTGATCGGGATGAGCCTTGCGGGCCGCACGGCGGTAAGCAACTTTGATCTCTTTATCAGTGGCTGTCACGGCGATACGGAGCACCTGGTAATGGGAGTTGCTGCTCTCGGTCAAGCACTTGTCCTTTTGTTGGTGTGGCCAGTCCACAGCGGCGGGGAGGGCCCATAGTCAGGTAGGCCCAGTTTAACGGCCCATTCTGACAACGTCCGCGCCGGCAGTTGAGGTTCCCGTGGCTGGCATCATCGGCGCCAGTGGATGTGGATTACGCCTGATGCGCGGCCCGACGGCGGATCCTGGCGTAGCTGCCAGGGCCTGGTCCGCAGTCGGGCCTGTTTCCTTTCCGCACTGAAGGACCGCCGCGACGTTTAGACTCTTTGAGGGGCGGAGCGAAGTACGCCCGAGGCGCCGGACAGCCGGCCAGGCATTGGGGTGGAATGAAATCACGGGGGACCACAGCAACGTCCGCGACGACGCTGCTCACCGCATCTTTGTTGGGTGCCGCAGTACTGGGCGGCTGCAGTATTGACATCCAGGACCCGTCCGCCCCCAGGGTGGAACACTCGACCCCCGGACTGGCCACCCCCACCATCACCCCGGGCCATGACGCCGAGGCGGTGGCAGCCAAGGACCTTCCCTTGGCCGCCGGCGGGACACTGGCGCCCGGAACTCCTGTGGGCATTTCCGACGGGCTGAAAGACGCGCCGGGCTGGAAGCCAGTCAAGGAAAACGTCGCGGGGGAGAGCCAGTATGCCAAGAGCGATGGCTGCCTCGTCGCCGCGAAGGTGCGGACGAACCAGACCCCTCTGGTCGCCACTGATGACCGGGCCTCCACAGTTGGCCTCTTCGCCTACCTTGATCCGAGCATCCTCCCTGAATACCTCAAGACGGATACCCTGCGCTGGGGCGGAGAGCCGGACAAGCCCGGCCCCCGTGTTGAGGTGCTCGTGCTGGAGCAGCCAGTTGCGCCGGGAGCGAAGGCGACGGCCGTCATGGCCCGTTTGTTTAGTATTCCGGCCTCGTCCGTCTACATTTCGGTTTCGTGCCCCGACGCGTCCACGCTGGCAGCGGCGCGACAGGACGTGGCCGCCCGCCTGATCATCGTTCCCCCATCCACTTGAGCCCTCTCTCTTTTCCTGGCTTGATGCCAGGGGATCTTCGGGAGGGACATGCGCTGGTGAGCATAACGCCGCCGACCACCAGCAGGCCGCCCAGGATTTGGGGCAAACTGATGGCCGCGCCCAACAGGACAGTGATGACGGCCGTAAAAACCACCATGAGGTTGAGGTAGTTGCCCGCCGTCCCAGGGGCAGTCGTCTTGAGGGCCAGGTTCCACAGGAGGTAGGCGCCGAGAGAGGGGAAGACCGCGATGTAAGCCAATGACCAACTGCCGGCTGCCGTCCCGGGCAGCTGTGCTCCTGTTGCCACGGCGACCGGAGCAAGGACCACAGTGGCCATCGCAACCTGAACTGCCGTAGCGGAGATCGCAGGGACCGGCAGGCGGCGGGCGATGATGGTGTAGAAACTCCACACGGCAACAGCGCCCAGCATCAGGAGTTCGCCCAGGTTGAAAGAAAACCTCAGCAACCGCTGGAAGTCACCGCCGGTCAGGACCAGCAGAACCCCGGAAAGCCCCAATCCGATGCCTCCCCAGCCGAGGACGCCGGGCCGGTCGCCGAGCACCACTGCAGCCAGGACAACGATCAGCGCAGGGTTGGCCGCCGTGATGAGCGAGGCATTCAAGGCGGATGTGTGCAGCAGTGCGGTGTAAAGAAGCAGCGTGTAGCCCCCCATGCCAAGGAAGCTAAGGAGCAGCAGCGTGGGCCAGTATCGCAGGACAGCCCGCCAATCGGGGCGGTCCACTATCTGGGCCAAGGCCAATAACGGGAGGGCAGCGAACGCCCAGCGCCAGAAGGTCAGTTCCACTGGAGTCATCGACGTCACCGCTGCCTGTCCCACCACAAAGTTCCCGGACCAGAAGAGCGTGGCCAGGACAAGGAAGATGGAGGCTTTGGGGGACGTTTTCACCGCTCGAATCTATACCAGGGACGGCGGCTAGAATTGATGGGTGCCCGTTTACCTCGATCATGCAGCCACCACGCCCCTCTCCGCAGAGGCGCTGGCTGCCCTGACCCGGGAGCTGGCCCGCACCGGCAACCCGTCTTCCCTCCACGGTTCCGGCCGCCGGGCGCGCAGATCAGTTGAAGACGCCCGGGAAACCCTTGCCGCAGCCGCCGGGGCGCACCCCTCCGAAGTCATTTTCACGTCCGGCGGTACGGAGGCCGACAACCTGGCCGTCAAGGGCCTGTTCTGGTCCCGATCGGGTGAGAACCCCGCCCGGCGGCGCATTCTGTGTTCCGCCGTCGAGCATCATGCCGTGCTGGACACCGTGGAATGGCTGGAACGGCATGAAGGTGCTGTGGTCACCTGGCTCCCGGTGGACGGCGACGGCGTCGTTGACCTTGCGGTCCTCAAAGCAGAACTGGCGCGGGAACCGGAAACCATTGCGCTGGTGACCGTAATGTGGGCAAACAACGAGGTGGGCAGCATCCAGCCCATCCCGGAAATCGTTGAGCTGGCCCACGCAGCCGGCGTGCCGGTCCATTCGGACGCAGTCCAGGCTTTTGGCTCGCTGCCCATTAATTTCAAGGCGTCAGGGCTGGATGCGATGTCCGTTTCCGGCCATAAGATCGGCGGGCCCGTTGGGGTTGGGGCATTGTTGCTGGGACGTGCAGTCAAGCTGACCCCCGTGCAGCATGGCGGCGGCCAGGAGCGGGACGTCCGCTCCGGAACCCTGGACACTGCTTCCATCGCCGCCTTCGCTGCGGCGGCCGAAGCCGTAACCGTCAGCCTTCCCGAGGAATCAGCCAGGATCACAGCACTCCGCGACCGGCTCATCGACGGCGTCCGGCGGTCCATCCCGGAAGCCGTCCTTCGGGGAGCCCCTGATGGGGGACGGCTACCCGGCAATGCGCATTTCACCTTCCCCGGCTGTGAAGGCGACTCCCTGCTCTTCCTTTTGGACCTCGCCGGGGTGGAATCGTCCACCGGATCTGCCTGCACAGCCGGAGTACCGCGGCCCTCGCACGTGCTCCTCGCCATGGGACTGGACGAGGAAACCGCCCGCGGCGCGCAGCGGTTCAGCCTGGGCCACACGTCAACGGAAGCAGATGTTGACGCGCTCCTTGCGGCACTGCCGGATGCCTATTCCAGGGCTCGGGCGGCCGGGATGGCCGGGCACGAATCCTCCATCCAAACCGCAGGGACAGTGGCTCGTCAGGCCTCCGGCAGGAGCACCTGATCCAGGCCAGTTGAGGCGTCTGCAAGCCGCTCGGGCCCCACGGGGTGGCGGCCCGAGATGAGGGCCTTGATGACCTTCTGCGCGCCGGGGCCCTCCGTGCGGGGCCAGTTGACGCTCATGCCGGCCACCACGCGGGAGTCGCGCTGCCAGAACGCGATGAATTCCTTGTCCTCCAGCGAACCCCGGATCACCGGTTCCGTGCCGGTTGCCAGAGCGGGGAAGCCTGAGTATTCCATGCTGACCTCGAACTGGTCCGTGTAGAAGTACGGGATGGTGCTGTGCGTGGCGTCCTGGCCCAGCATCGCCCGGGCTGCCACCTTGCCGCCGTTCAGGGCGTTGGACCAGTGCTCGCTGCGGTAGTGCTCTCCGGTGAACGGGTGCAGGGCGTTGGCAACGTCTCCTGCCGCGAAGATCCCCGGAACGCTCGTCCGCAGGGACGCGTCGGTGAGGATGCCGTTGTCTACTTTCAGCCCCGCAGTGTGTGCGAGACCGACGGCGGGTTCAACTCCCACGGCAATCACCACAACATCGGCAGGCAGGACTTCCCCGCTGTCAGTGACCACTGCAGAGACGGCGCCGTCGGAACCCCTGAGTTCGTGGGCTGACGCCGGAAGCCTAAAGTCCACGCCATGGGCTTCATGAAGCGATCGGAAGAACCGGCCCAACTCCGGGCCGATCGCGGCGGCCAGCGGAACGTCCTCCAAGCCGAGCAACGTGACGTTGTTGCCATATGTAGCCGCGGCTGCTGCCAGTTCCATGCCTATCCAGCCGGAGCCGATCATCACTACGTTCTTTCCGCCCTGGTCCAGGGACTTCCGCAGCCAGCGGCTGTCATCAAGGGTGCGGAACGTGGTGACCCCTGATAACTCGCTCCCCGGCAGCGGAATGGTGCGCGGTACCGCGCCAGTGGCCAGCAGCAGCGACTGGTACGGCAGTGCCGTTCCGTCGTTCAGCAACACCGTGCCCGCGTCCGGCCGTATACCGGTGACGGACGCGCCAAGGCGGAGGTCGACGTCGTTCTCCTCGTACCAGTCCCGCGGCACCACCGCGGCTTTGTCTTCGCCTTCCTTGCCCAGCAGGTAGTCCTTCGAGAGGGGCGGGCGAATATAGGGGTTGTGGCCTTCGCTGCCAATCAGGATGACGGGGCCGGAGTATCCCTCGGACCGGAGCGTCCGCGCAGCAGTGGCACCGGCCAGGCCTGCCCCTACGATCACGATGTTTCCGTCAACCTGTCCTGCTGCCATGGTGCCTGCGCCTCCTGGGTTCGGTAGCTCAACTATGGCCGAACCTTGCAGGCATTAGAATAGGTAAGCGTGCATTGTGTTTCCCAGCGATGCAGCCAGGCTCCCAAAGCCACACAACCCCAAACACACTTCCACCAAACGGAAAGCCAGCATGCGAGTTCTAGCAGCCATGAGCGGCGGAGTCGACTCCGCCGTTGCCGCAGCACGTGCCGTCGAGGCCGGCCACGACGTCGTCGGTGTCCACTTGGCGCTCTCCAGGATGCCCGGCACGCTGCGGACAGGCAGCCGCGGCTGCTGCACCATCGAAGACTCCCGCGACGCCTGGCGGGCGTGCGACGTGCTCGGGATCCCGTACTACGTGTGGGATTTCTCCGAACGTTTCAAGGAGGATGTGGTCCAGGACTTCATCGACGAGTACGCTGCGGGCCGCACCCCAAATCCTTGCATGCGCTGCAATGAGCGCATCAAGTTCGCGGCGTTGCTGGAAAAGGCCATCGCCCTGGGCTTCGATGCTGTCTGCACCGGCCATTACGCCAAAGTCATCGAAGACACTGACGGTAACCCCGAACTGCACCGCGCAGCAGACTGGGCCAAGGACCAGAGCTACGTCCTCGGTGTCCTGACCCATGAGCAGCTCAAGCACTCCATGTTCCCGCTGGCCGACACTCCGTCGAAGGCCGAAGTCCGTGCCGAAGCAGAACGCCGCGGATTGTCCGTGGCAAACAAACCGGACAGCCACGACATCTGCTTCATTCCCGACGGCGACACCGCAGGCTGGCTGGCGGAAAAGATCGAGATGACCACCGGGGACATCGTTGATGAAACCGGCACCAAGGTAGGCCAGCACCCCGGTGCCAACGCCTTTACCGTAGGCCAGCGGAGGGGCTTGAAGTTGGGCACCCCTGCCGCCGACGGGAAGCCGCGCTTTGTGCTGGAGATCCGGCCGAAGGAAAACAAGGTCGTGGTGGGACCGGAGGCACTCTTGGCCATCGACGAGATCCGTGGAATCAAGGTCTCATGGGCCGGTCTTCCCATCGCGGAAATAGCCACGGGTGAGGACTTCGACTGCTACGCCCAGGTACGCGCGCATGGTGACCCCGTTCCGGCGACCGCCCGGATGGAAGCACCTGGGGCCGGCGAAGTTTCGGGGCAACTGGTAGTGACCCTCACGGAGCCGCTGCGCGGCGTCGCCCCCGGGCAGACGGTAGTCCTGTACCAGGGCACCCGAGTGCTGGGCCAGGCCACCATTGACGCCGCCCGTTCGTTGCAGCGCGCGCAATTGTAGCCTGCCCTAGCCGGCGCAAATCTTCGGTAGAGGCCCCACCCGCCACGCGGGTTGGGGCCTCACACGCATTAAAGTGAGAGCGCGAACCCATTCAGGTAAATTTTGTGTCTCAACTCACAAAATGAATCGATTCACAACAGCTTGGTCTGATTGAATCTAGGCATCAGGACAGCGCGCTGCCCGCTCAAGCAAATACACCCATTAGCGGGCGGCGAGCGCGTACTCATCGAACAGAAAGTTCACAGATGATCAAGAGCACCAAAGCCTTGCGGAGCGCTATCGCGCTCGCGGGTGTTTCCGCTTTCGCATTGACGGCCTGCACGGGTCCCTCAGGTGGTGGCGGCGGCAGCACAGCATCGGAGAATGCAAGCAGCATCATTGCCTACGGCACTACGGACAAAGTCACCTCCCTCGATCCGGCAGGCTCGTACGACAACGGTTCATTTATGGTGATGAACCAGATTTACTCCTTCCTGCTGAACTCCAAGCCCGGTGGCGCGGAGCCGGTGCCGGACCTGGCCGAATCGGCCTCGTTCACCAAGCCCACAGAATTCACGGTCAAGCTTAAGAGCGACCTCAAGTGGGCCAACGGACACGTGCTCGACTCCAAAGATGTCAAATTCTCGTTTGACCGCCAGACGGCCATCAAGGATCCCAACGGGCCCGCCTCACTGTTGACCAACATCGAGTCCATTGCCACCCCTGATGCCACCACCGTGGTGTTCACGTTGAAAAAGGCCAACGACCAGACGTTCCCGCAGATTCTGACCAGCCCGGCCGGTCCGATCGTTGACGATGAAGTCTTCCCGGCGGACAAGCTCCTCGCCGACGAGGAAATTGTCAAGGCCAATGCGTTCCACGGGCAGTACGTCATTGATTCCTTCAATAAGAACACGCTGGTCAGCCTGAAGGCGTGGCCGGATTACGACGGCGTTCTTGGCAAGCCTGCCAACGCAGGGGCCACCATCAAGTACTACACCGACCAGACCAACATGAAGCTGGAGGTCAAGGGCGGGCAGATCGATGTGGCCAACCGCAGCCTCAGCGCCACGGATATCGATGACCTTAAGAAGGACTCCAACGTCAAGGTGCATGTCGGGCCCGGCGGTGAAATGCGGTACATCGTTTTCAACTTCGACACCATGCCGTACGGCACCAAGACCCCGGAAGCGGATCCGAAGAAGGCGCTTGCCGTCCGTCAGGCCGCGGCCAACCTCGTTGACCGCCAGGCCATTTCGGACCAAGTCTACAAAGGTACGTACCTGCCCATGTGGTCCAACGTCCCGTCCGGATTTGCCGGGGCAAACGAGTCCTTCAAGCAGGCCTACGGCGATGGCTCAGGCAAGCCCAGCCTGGACAAGGCCAAGAAGGTCCTGTCCGACGCAGGTGTCACCGGCCCGGTGACCATCAAGCTGCAATACAACCCTGACCACTACGGCAAATCATCCGGTGACGAATACGCCATGGTGAAAGACCAGCTGGAGAAGAGCGGACTATTCAAGGTTGACCTCCAGTCCACCGAGTGGGTGACCTATAACTCAGCCTCGAAGAAGGACAGCTATCCTGTCTTCCAGCTGGGCTGGTTCCCGGACTTCAGCGATGCCGACAACTACCTGACCCCGTTCTTTGTGGGTGGCGGCTTCATGAACAACCACTACTCCAATCCTGAAGTCGAAGCATTGATCGCCAAGCAGCTGGTCACCGCCGACAAGGCAGAGCGTGAGAAGGCGATCCAGGACGTCCAGAACCTGCTTGCCAAGGACATCTCCACCCTGCCGTTGCTGCAAGGCGCACAGGTGGCTGTTTCTGGCACCAGCATCAAGGGCGTGGACTCTACCCTGGACGCGTCGTTCAAGTTCCGGCTCGGCACCGTTTCCAAGTAGCACCCAAAAAATATCCGCGTGAGGAGGTGGGGCCGGACGGCCCTGCCTCCTGCGTGTTGGCTCCACAATTTCTAATCCAGACCAAGCAGGGACAGCATGGCCACAATGATCGATGCGCCGCCGCCAACGGTGGCGCCCGCCAAATCCAAATCCGCGGGAGGTGGCCTCGGGAAATACATCCTGATCCGCTTCCTGCTGATCTTCCCCACGATTTTCATCCTCGTCAGCCTCGTTTTCTTCCTGATGCGGATCACCGGCGATCCCATTACCGCGGCCCAGGGCGGACGCCTGCCGCAGGAACAGATTGACGCGCTGGTCCACGAGGCCGGCTACGACCGGAACCTTTTCATTCAGTACATTGAGTACCTTGGCAGCATCGCCACCGGCAATTTCGGCCGGACTATTTCAGATGGCCGGCCCGTCATCGACATGCTCACCAGGTTTGGTGCCGCCACCCTCGAACTGAGCATCAACGCCGTGGTCGTGGCGTTGCTTGTAGGAATTCCGCTCGGAATGTTCGCCGCCCACAAACGCGACAAGGTTCCGGACGCATTCCTGCGAACGTTCGCCATCCTTTGCTATGCCACCCCGGTCTTCTTCGCAGGCCTACTGCTGAAGCTGACCTTTTCTGTGGCACTGGGCTGGTTTCCTGTGGCCGGCCGTGCCTCCACCACGACGGAACTGGCGATGAGCAGGCTGGCGGCGCCCACAGGCATCTACTGGCTGGACGCCTTGCGCAGCGGTGACATAGCGGCTTTCTCCGACATCGTCCACCATGCCGTCCTCCCGGCCGTCGCGCTGGGACTCCTGACCGCCGGCGTCTTCCTCCGCCTGGTCCGCACCAACGTCATCGGCACCCTGGGCAGGGACTATGTTGAGGCGGGCCGGTCGCGTGGAGTCAGCGAATACCGGCTCGTGACAAAACACGCCTACAAACCTGCACTGATCCCCATCATCACGGTCATGGGGCTGCAGATTGCGCTGCTGCTGGGCGGTGCAGTGCTGACCGAAACCACCTTCGAGTGGAAGGGCCTGGGGTACCAGCTGGCACAGTACCTCACGGCGCGTGACTTTGTTGCCGTCCAGGGCATCGTCATGCTGCTCGCTGTCATAGTGGCCGTCACCAACTTTGTGGTTGACATCGCCGCGGCACTGATTGATCCGCGGGTGAGGTACTGATGGGCGGAGCTACAACGATGGAACCGAGGAAGAAGCCCCTCCTGGACCGGCTTCCGGTCACTTCCCACATCCGCCAAAGCGTCGGCCTGCAACGCACCATGCTGCTCATCGGCGTCGTCCTGTGCGCCCTTTTTGCAGTGGCAGCAGTTTTCGCGCCGCTGCTGGCGCCTTATGGATACGCCCAGATTTCCGATGACGCAGGTTCCTTCCCGGCACAGGCCGAACCCGGCGGCAAGCATCTGCTGGGGACAACGGTAGGTGGGTACGACGTCCTGTCCCGGGTGATCTGGGGCTCACAGACGGCGGCGGCGGTGATTGTTGCGGCAGTGCTGATGTCCATCTTCCTGGGGGTTTTCCTGGGACTGGTCAGCGGCTACTTCGGCGGCTGGCTGGACCGTGTGCTGGTGGTGATCGCGGACGCAATCTACGCCTTCCCGACGCTCCTCGTGGCGATCGTGATGTCCATAGCGATAAACAAGGGACAATCCGGTTTCTGGGGAGGCATCCTCGCCTGCGGCTTCGCTATCACCGCAGTGTTTGTCCCGCAGTATTTCAGGGTGATCCGGGCCGAAACGATCCGGCTCAAGGCCGAACCGTTCGTGGAATCCGCCCAGGTTGTTGGCGCCTCCAGTGCGCGGATCATTGGCCGCCACATATTCGCCAACGCCACACGGACGCTTCCCCTGATCTTCACGCTCAATGCCTCCGAGGCCATCCTCACGCTGGCCGGCCTGGGTTTCCTGGGCTTTGGCATCGAGCCGAGCTCGGCAGCTGAATGGGGCTTTGACCTGAACAAAGCGCTCGCCGACGCCTCTTCGGGCATTTGGTGGACAGGGGTGTTCCCTGGCCTGGCCATTGTTTTGACGGTGGTGGGCCTCACCCTCGTGGGCGAAAGTATCAACGACCTGAACGATCCCCGCCTTCGCGGGCGCAGGGCAGCCGGCGCCAAAGGCAGGCCGGGGTCAGTCCCCGCGGCCGGCCAGGCCTCAATTGCAGAGGATGTGAAGGGACTATGACCATCAATATTGGATCCGTATCGGACCAGTCCAGGCCGGCAGGCCAGCCGGTCCTGGAAATAGACCACCTCAAAGTCACCTTCGCCACGGACGGCGGTGATGTCTACGCCGTGAAGGACGTCAGCCTTGAGGTAAAGGCCGGAGAGGTCCTGGCCATAGTCGGTGAATCGGGCTCGGGGAAGACGGTGACCGCCAAAACAATTCTTGGGCTGCTCCCGGAAACGGCTACCAGCGGCGGGGCCGTGCTGATCAACGGAAACAACGTCATCAGCGTGAGTGCCTCGAAACTGCGGCAGATCCGTGGGCGCGATGTGGCCATGGTGTTCCAGGAGCCCTCCACAGCCTTGAACCCGGTATTCACTGTGGGCTGGCAGATTGCCGAGGGCATCCGTGCCCATGCCGGCGGAGGGAAACGCGTCTCCGGCAAGGAAGCGAAAGCCCGGGCCATTGAGGCGCTGCGCAAAGTGGGGATCCCGGATCCGGAACATCGAGTGAACTACTATCCGCACCAGTTCTCCGGCGGCCAGAAGCAGCGCGTTGTTATCGCTGCGGCCCTGGCCTTGAACCCGGGGCTGATCGTGGCCGATGAACCCACCACGGCCCTGGACGTCACGGTGCAGGCGGAGATTCTGCAACTGCTGCGGGACCTGAGGGACAAGTACGGGACCTCCATCGTGCTGATCACACACAACATGGGCGTGGTGGCCGACCTGGCTGACCGCGTGGTGGTGATGTATCAGGGCGACGTGGTGGAGGAGGCAACCTCCCGGGTGCTGTTTGCCGAGCCCAAACAGGATTACACCAAGAAGCTGCTGGCGGCCGTGCCCCACCTGGGGCACAACTCGGCGTCGGAAGGCATGACGGAACGCGCCCACCAAAAGGCCAAGGTCCTCGTGGAGGCGAGGAACCTGACCATCGAGTACCCCGGCCGGCTGGGGACGCCGTCCTTCAAAGCCGTCGACGGCGTCAGCTTCACCGTGTCCGAAGGCGAGGTTTTTGGGCTGGTGGGGGAGTCAGGCTCCGGAAAGACCACTATTGGCCGGGCCATCGCGGGCCTGAATCGGACCACAGGCGGCAGCCTGAAGGTGCTGGGATACGAGATGCTGAACCTGAAGGAACGGACGTTTAAGCCGCTGCGGAAGGACATCGGGTTCGTTTTCCAGGATCCGGCAGCGTCGTTCAATCCCCAGCTGACCATCGGGGACTGCGTCGCGGAGCCAATGATCATCCACACCAACCCGAGCCCGGCGCAGGCACGCAAACGCGTTGGAGAGCTGCTTGAATCAGTCCAGTTGCCGGCGTCGTACGCGGCACGATACCCGCATGAGCTCTCAGGCGGCCAACGCCAGCGGGCCTCGCTGGCCCGGGCCCTCATCCTGAACCCGAAGCTGCTGATCGCGGACGAACCGACGTCGGCCTTGGACGTTTCGGTGCAGGCCAAGGTCCTGGAGTTGTTCAAGGAAATCCAGGCCGAATTCGGGTTCGCGGCACTGTTCATCAGCCACGATCTCGCAGTGGTGGACATCCTGTCCCATTGGGTGGGTGTCCTTTACAAGGGGAAACTCGTGGAACAGGGGATCGGCAGCCAGGTCATGGGGGCGCCGCAGCACGATTACACCAAACGCCTCATTGCCTCGCTTCCGGTGCCTGATCCTGAGGAGCAGGCACGGCGCCGGGAAGAACACCGGGCATTGTTGGGAATCTGACCATCCAGCGGGGATGGACACTCCGGCCGAACGAGGCCAGAGTGTCCATCCCGGGGGCACGGAAGGGACGACGGCGGGATGGCTGCGGCGCGAGCTTAACACCGCAAGGGTTTTCCGCCCCTGCCCATAGACTTGGACCATGACGCAGCACAACCACGACGTTCCTGACTCAGAAACCTACGACGCCGCCGCCAGCTCGCTGGCCGGACAGGTGGATAACTCGGTCATGGCGGAACTGCTGTCGATCCGCTCCAGCATCGACAACATCGATGCCACCTTGGTTTACCTGCTGGCGGAGCGGTTCAAGGCCACCCAGAAAGTGGGTTTCCTGAAGGCTGCCCACCGTCTCCCGGCGGGCGATCCCGGCCGTGAAACAGCCCAGATTGCGCGGTTGAGGCGCTTGGCCGAGGACGCCCATCTCGATCCCGCGTTCGCCGAAAAATTCCTGAATTTCATCATCGGCGAGGTGATCCGCCACCACGAAGCCATCGCCGAGGACCACCAGGCAGCCGCGGAAAACCACGAGACCGCCGGACACACGAACGTCGGCGAGGGGACGGAGCAGCCCTCAGGAATCCCCTCCGGGCCTCAGGCGTCCGTCGTAGCGTGAGGAACGCCAGCCCACAAGAGCCAGGCCGGAACCCACCGGGGCAGGCCAACGTGGCCCTAAACCAGCCCGAGTCACTCCCTGCCGGTCCGCAGGAGGTAACCGCTACGGGTCTTGGTTCCTGGCCGGGGGAGGACCCGGTAGAAGCGGCCCGCATTATCCGCGGCGAACTCGGCAGTCCGCACTTACCATTCCTGGCCGAACTTCCCGACCGCGGAGTGGGCTCGGATGCCCTGGGTCGCACGGCGTCGCTGCTGGTTGAAATGGCAGTGGATGTCCAGCCGTTCGGCTGGCGGCTGGTGGACCGCCCCGGCAAGGACGTTCGCCGGGCCGCGTCGGCGTTGTCAACCGACATCAACGTCCTCGCGGACGTTGCCGGAGCGGAGGATGCCCCCGCCAGGGAGCTGAAGGTACAGCTGGTGGGCCCCATGACGCTTGCAGCAGGTCTCCACCTGCATAACGGCGAACGCGCCCTCCTTGACTACGGTGCCCGCCGGGACGTAGCTGCTTCCTTGGCGGCCGGCGTGGGAAGCTACCTGTCGCGGGTGTCCGCGGCAGTTCCCGGGGCACGCCTCGTGGTCCAGCTCGACGAACCGGACATCGCTGCCGTGCTGGCAGGGACCATTCCGACGTCGAGCGGTTACCGCACGCTGCGTGCAGTGGCGGGGCAGGAGGCCACCGAGTCCTGGAGTGTGGTGACCGCCGCCCTGCGGGAAGCCGGGGCCGCGGAAATCATCATTGCCGTGCCGGAAATCGAAGCCCCCTTTGACCGCATCCTGGCTGCCGGGGCGGACGGCATCGCGGTGCCCCTGAAGGCCCTGACATCACGGCAATGGGAGCAACTGGCAGGCGCCGTCGAGGGCGGCAAACAGCTGTGGGCCGGCGCGCTGGACGTGGGCTCTGGGAATCTGCCAAAAGTGCCCGACGTCGTCGAATCCGTTTGGCGGCCGTGGCACCAGCTCGGGTTGCCGGCGTCGTCCCTGCGTGCCTTGCGGGTAACACCCTCCGCAGGCCTCGCCGGACAATCCCCGGCGGTGGCCACGGCAGTGCTTACCAGGCTCACGCAGGTGGCCGACGGGCTGAACCAGCTGGCACTGGGGTAGATACAGTCCGACGTCGCCAGGCAGTGCTGCGTGCCGCCTGTCAGGTCCGGTCCTCCCAGCGGTCCGGATGCGCGTATCGGGGCAGGAAACTCTGGGCCGAACTCCCGCCCGCATAGGGGCGCAGCCGGTAGTCAAAGCTGCCGGCATACACCAGGACCAGCCCGATCTGCGGCTGGAGAACTTTGACCTGGATGCGGTGTTTGCCATGTTCCCCGGCGGCAGGGTCCCACCACTGCTCGGCGTAGGCTTTGGCATCGAGAGCGGGAGGCAGCGGGATCCGGAGCGGGCCGAGGAACAGCCGGGAAGCTTCCGAGACTCCCCGAAGGCGGCCCGATTCCGTGACGCTGAGGTTCGAGTCGGTAACCAGCCGCCGGAACCGGCCCACGTAGTCCACCAGCCGTGGGCCGTCGTTTGATTCAATCACGCTGGTTGTGTCCTGGAAGATCCGGGTCCGGCCAGGGAACCTGATCTCGCGCCGGGCTGTCAGGCTGGAGCGTCCAAAGGGATCTTCGTGGGCGTGGTTTTCGATCCTGAAAGGAATGCGCTCGCCGTACTCGGGGAAGAAGGCCTCCTCCCCGGACGTCAGTTTCAGCAGCGGTTGCAGCCAGCGCTGCCTGCAACCGACGACGTCGAACACGCCTCCTCCGATGCCGTACTGCCCCGAACCGGGCACGAGCGAAAAGTAGTCCTGGAGTTCTGGCTGCAGCCGGTCGAAGTCCGCACCCAGAGCCTGCCGGTATATAGGGATATTCATCATGACCTCCTGGTGGCTAAATGGGCGCCGGCGCTTTTCCGTGATCTCACAATCTACCCGCCGCCTTCAGCCGGATATACATGTCTGCCAACCGAGGCGGCAACTGGTGGGGTTCGGCATCCACCACTTCGACCCCGTGCTGGCGGAGCTGGGCGGTAACGGCCTCGCGTTCCAGCAGCGTGCGTTCGGCCGCAGCAGCCCGGAAAACGCCAGCAGCAGTCTCACGTTCCTTGAGCATCTGGCCCAACAGCGGGTCACGCACAGCGGCCACCACCACCACGTGCTGGGCTGCCAGCCGCGTGGCCACAGGGATAAGCCCTTCCTCAGGGGCTCCACCTTCGAGGGACGTCAGGAGCACCACCAGCGAACGGTGGGCCGAGACGGCCCTGATCTGGCCCGGGATCCCCTGCCAGTCCATCTCTATCAGTTCGGCCTCCAAGGGAGCCATGGCCTGAACAAGCTGGCCCAGGAGGTTTCCGGACACTGCCGATCCGGCCCTTGCCCGCGGGCGCCGGTCGAAGGCCAGGAAGTCCACCCTGTCACCCCCGCGTTCGGCCAGGACCGCCAGCAACAGGGCAGCTTCCATGCCGGTGTCCAGGCGCGGCTCGTCCTCGATCCGCGCCGCCGACGTCCGTGAAGTGTCCAGCACAATGACCACGCGTCTGTCCCGTTCCGGCCGCCAGGTCCGTACGACGACGGCGGAACGGCGGGCGGTTGCCCGCCAGTCAATCGACCGGACGTCATCACCGCGCACATAGTCCCGCAACGAATCGAACTCCGTGCCCGCCCCGCGGATCTGCACAGCAGCTTTGCCGTCAAGTTCACGCAATTTACGCAGTTTGGACGGCAGATGCCGGCGGGAGTGGAAGGGCGGCAGGACGCGGAGGGACCCCGGGCAGGGGATAGTGCGCTGCCGGGCCGCAAGCCGCAGCGGCCCGTAGGCACGGAGCGTGACGTGAGGAGCCAGGAGGACCCCGCGCCGGACGGGGCGGAGCGTAACATGCACGCGGCGACGCTCACCGGCGGGGATGTCCAACGGCTGGACCGGCTGATGCGCCCCGGCCGAGGGCTGCCAGGCGTCCCGAATGAACCCACGCAGCTGGCGCCTGCCCTGGTTGCGGACCGTCAGGATTGAGTGGGCCACGCCGTTCAGGGTCACCTGGCCCGGATCCTGGCGCTGGACCTCGATGGCGCGCAGGGACGCCGCGAGGCCAAGCTCAAGGCCCAGGATTGCTGCGAGCACAACGATAACGGCCAGTACGGTCCACCATCCGGGCAACAACAGCACCGGCAACAGCCCCAGCAGGGCAAGGACCACAAAGCGCCCGGACAGTGCCATCCCGGTCAGCGCGGAACGGCCACGGAGGCCAGGATGCTGGTCAGCACGTCATCCACCCGGACGCCGTCCATTTGCGCTTCCGGGTGGAGTGCCACCCGGTGCCGGAGGCAGGGCAAGGCCAGGGCCTTGACGTCGTCGGGGGTGATGAAGCTCCTGCCGGACATCCATGCCCAGGCCCGCGAGGTGTTCAGGAGCGCTGTGGCTCCACGGGGAGAGACACCCAGCTGGAATGAGGGTGCCGCCCTGGTGGCGCGGACCAGGTCCACGATGTAGCCGATGATCTCGGGTTCGACGGCGACGTTGGCCACGGCCTGCCGCGCGCGCTCAAGGTCCTGCGCGCCGGCGACTGCCCGGACACCAGCGCCGGCCAGGTCGCGGGGGCTGAATCCGGACGCGTGCCGACGGATCACCTCCATCTCCTCCGTTCGGTTCGGAAGCGGCATTGTGAGCTTGAGTAGGAACCGGTCCAGTTGGGCCTCGGGCAGGGGGTAGGTCCCTTCGTACTCCACCGGGTTCTGCGTTGCTGCCACGAGGAAGGGCGCAGGCAATGGCCGGGAAACTCCGTCCACCGAAACCTGGCGCTCTTCCATTGCTTCCAGCAGCGATGCCTGGGTCTTAGGCGGTGTGCGGTTGATTTCGTCGGCCAGCAGGATATTGGTGAAGACCGGTCCCTCGCGGAAACTGAACTCCGAGGTGTGGGAGTCGTAAACCAAAGATCCCGTCACATCGCCGGGCATCAGGTCAGGAGTGAACTGAACGCGTTTGGTGTCAAGGCTCAACGACGCCGAGAGCGCCCGAACGAGCAGCGTCTTTGCCACGCCCGGTACGCCCTCGAGCAGTACATGCCCCTGGGCGAGGAGCGCGATCAGCATTCCTGTGACGGTCGAGTCCTGGCCCACCACGGCCTTGGCCACCTCGTTCCGGACCTCCAGGAGCGCCTGCCGCGCAGGATCGTGCTGCATAGGGTCCAGGATCTGCGGGCCGCGGAGGTGTTCATTCATCGGGTTCTTACCTCGTTCTCTAGGTTGTCCAGCTCCTGGGACCATCGCACCAGCCTGGCTTCGTTCAGGGGCCGTTCATTGATCAATTCCCGCAGGCTGCCCTCAGGCCGGTCGACAATCTGCGCTACGGCCCGGGCAACGTCATCCGCCGAGGCCTCGGGTCCCAGCCGCAGTTCTTTGGCCAGCCTGACCAACGTACCCGCCCGGAGGTTGTCCCGGGCGCGGTCCACTGCATGGGAATCGTGATAGAGGCGCGCCCTGCCCTCCGCGGTTTCCGCGGCCTTAACAACCACAGGCAGCGGCTCAAAAACGAGCGGACCAAAGCGCCGGCCACGCCAGAGGATGGCAAGGGCAGCGACGAATACCAGCCACGGACCGAGGAACGCCACCCAGTCAGGAGCGAGCTCGTTGAGCGTTTGCGGGGATCCGGCTCCGCTCACATCGGCCAGTCCCGGAAGGTACCAGACCAAGTCCCCGGAACCACCGAGGGTGCGGAGGGCAAGGGCCGAATGGCCGCGTTCATCGAGCCCGGCGTTGCTGATCAGCTCAGTGCTTCCCAGGACTGACAGTGTCCCGTCTTCGGTGGTCGCGAGCAGGCCGGCCTCTGAACCGGGCGGGCGGTAGCACACAGTGTTCCCGCCATCGCCCTCAACGCTGTACAGGAATCCGGTCTCCCCGGAAACCGTTCCCGCTGTTTCGGCGGCGTCGTTCCAGCACCCGGGCTCCAGCGTGGGGGAGGTTTCAGGCACCACCCCGGCCTGGCTGATTCCTGCGTCCAGCGCCGTCAGGGTACTGAGCCGCGGAGTCACGAGCACCACGCGCGTGGCCTCTACGGTGAGCCGTTCCAGTTGCGATTCGTCAAGGATGCCGTTCCGGTCGTACAGCAGCAGCGTTGAATCCGTGCCGGCCTGCAGGGCAGCCAGTGCCGTGCTGAAGGAGTCGACGCCGGCAACATCCACCCCGTGCCGGCCGAGGATTTCGCTGACTGCCCGTCCGCCGTCGGGCCCTGCATTCCGTATGGACAGGGGAACCGAGTCACCCTTCGGGGCCAGTTGCGTGATGATCGTGACGGCCAGCGCGACGGCGAACACCGCAGCCGCGACTGCCTGGCCGCGGTGGCGCCTGCCCCAGCCCGCCAGCCCGCCAGGGACGGGCTGCGGGGTTGCATCACCGGACACGGCTGGGCGGGCGTCGATGTCCGTTGTCATGGGGCGCCCACAGGAGAGGCCGGAGCGTCGCCGGGCCTCAGGGACTGCAGGGAAGCCTCGAGGGCTGTCATGGCTTCGTAGTCAGCACGCTCTGCGGCGCCGTGGCCGTAGCGGATCCGGTCGAAGGTCCTGGCGGCCCGGTCGAGTCGCTGTGCCTCAGGAACAAAAACGCCGGCCAGTTCGCGTGCCACTTCGTCTGCGGTCCTGCCCGGCCTGGCGTCCAGGATGCTTCGGTCTTCGGCGGCCCGGACCAGCGCACGGAATCGGTGTACGACGGCGGCGGCCCAGTCTCCGCGGTCCGCTGCGGCTGCGGCGCTTCCCCGGTAGTCCGAGGCACTGACGGACGTGTCGTCGTCGAACACCTCCTGCGGCTTCTTCGTGCGGGCGTTCAAGCGCGGCCGTGCCACGACAATGGCGGCGGCTATCAGGACTCCTATGACCACCCCCGTCAGCGGCGCCGCAATATTTCCTTCCAAGCCGGAAGAGCCGTCCAGCGAGGCCAGCCAGTCCAGGAAGTCGCGCCACAGTGCATCCAGCCAGCCAGGTTCGGCACTTCTGTACTCAGGTTTGGCCAGTTCCTCCACGGCCCAGCGGCGGGCTTCGTCGGCGTCGGGCAGGACGGGAGGTTCAACGGACATCGGGCCAGGCACGGTACACGGGTCCTGCATTGTTGGAAGGTCCACCCTGTGCCGGCCAGCCGTGTACCGGGATGCCGCGGCCTGGAACGCCGTCGGGATCGGCCCCGGATTCCATGAGGCGCAGAAGTGCGATATCCAGGCCATCCTTCCGCATCCTCAAGTCCAGGTAGAGCAGGGCCATCACCGCCGTCTGGAAGGCGTAACCAACGGCGCCGACAAGCGCGGTGACAATGGCGGTGATGACGGCCACGACCACAGCTGCTGCTATCGCCTGATCCGTGCCGCCATGGGGCGAGACCACAGACGTATAGAACGCCGGAAGCAGGCTCACAGGGATGGTCACCACCTGGGCGATGACGCCCACCATGATGGCCACCACCAAGGTGATTCCCAGGACCCGCCACCAGTTTGCCCGGGTCAGCTGCCATGACCTGCGGAGTCCGTCGATGGCACCCAGCTCCTCGATGACGACGGCGGCAGGGGCCACCAGGATTTTGATATAGATCCAAATGAAAAGAGCGAAGCCGCCGAATCCGAGGGGGACCAGGATGAGCGCGCCAATTCCACCGGCTGCAGCGATCACGGCGACCGCCAGGCCAACAAACAGTGCTGCGCCCAACAGCCAGCCGAGGACTATCAGGCAGGCAAGACGGATGAGCGCGCCGGCATGTGCCTTGGCCAGCGTCCACATTTGCCGGAAGCCCGTGGTGCGGTTGAGGACGGAACGGGCCACGGGCACCACCATGGCCCCTTGGAGGACTGCCGAAAGGAATACCGTCAGGACGACTACGAGCAGGGTTGCGGCCAGGAACGCCAAACCCGCCGCCGCAATGTCTTGATCGTTGAGGCCCTCGATCCAGCTTTCCAGGGAGGCTGCGGAGGCCACCGTGCCTGCCGTCAGGACGGCGGTTAGGACCACTGCCAACGACTGGGCCAGCAGGGCCGCGCCCAACATTGCCTTGGCATTGCGCCTGATGGTCTGGAAGGAGCCGTCAATGATTTCGCCGAACATCAGCGGCCGCAACGGGATAATGCCGGGTTTGGGCGGGGCAACGTATTGCGGCTGGCGGTAGGGCGGCGGACCGCCGTAGGGGTTGTAGGGCGGCTGGCCCCACTGCGTTGGATGCGCCGGGCCAGTGGGTGGTCCCCATGTAGGCTGGCCTCCCCACTGGGGCGGGCCGAAACCAGGTTGCGGCTGCCATGGCGGCCCGCCGCCCCGTGGTGGCTGCTGCACGTTCGGATCCTGCTGTGACAACCTGTTCCTTCCCCCGAGCGGAACCGGACGCTTGCGGGCGGGCGCCTGTTGCCGCAGGTCAGCGGCCAAGGCGTCCGGCGAGGGCCGGCACGATCCCAGCCTATAGTTCCGGCGCCCGGCATCATAGCGTTGCGCCATGCCGTGGCGGCGATCAACAGGACAAAGGGTGGTCTATAAGGGAATATATAACTATGAAGGCACGCATCCTGGTAGTTGACGATGACGAAGCGCTGGCCGAGATGATCGGAATTGTCCTGCGCAATGACGGCTTTGAGCCGGTCTTCTGCGCTGACGGCAGCCAGGCGCTGGATGTGTTCCGTTCATCGAAGCCGGACCTCGTGCTGCTGGACCTGATGCTTCCCGGCGTGGATGGCATTGAGGTCTGCCGGCAGATCCGGTCCGAATCGGACGTGCCCATCGTGATGCTCACTGCCAAGTCGGACACGTCCGACGTCGTCCGCGGACTGGAGTCCGGTGCCGATGATTATGTCCCCAAGCCGTTCAAACCAGCCGAGCTTGTGGCGCGGGTCAGGGCGCGGCTAAGGCCGGGGGACCAGAAGGCTCCCGAAACCCTTCGGATTGCCGATGTCACCATTGATGTGGCGGGCCACACCGTCAACCGCGGAAACGAACGCATTTCCCTCACTCCGCTGGAGTTCGATCTGCTGGTCGCCCTGGCCCGGAAGCCGTGGCAGGTGTTTACCCGGGAACTGCTGCTTGAGCAGGTCTGGGGATACCGCCATGCAGCGGATACGAGGCTGGTCAATGTCCATGTACAGCGCCTCCGGTCAAAGATCGAACGGGACCCGGAGGCCCCGGAAGTAGTATTGACGGTTCGTGGTGTCGGCTACAAAGCAGGTTCCTGACCCAACAGGAGCAGATGGCGGACGCGCTCCGGATGTATCCGCAGAAGACCACCCTGCACGTCCGGAAGAACATCACGCTGCCCCTGAGCACACAGACTCTTTGGCGGCTGGTCTTGAGCAGCTCCCCTTCCGCGCCCGCATCTGGAAACGGCGGGCAGTCATCGTCGGCCTCCGTGTTGCCCGCCTCATCCGCACTGGTATCAGCCGGTTCTTCCCAGCCTTGCGGTACATCGTGCAGTCCCTGCATCGCCGGTGGCGCCGTTCCCTGCAATTCCGGACGGTGCTGACAACACTGCTGCTGGCTGTGACATCGTTTGCCGTGGTGGGTGCCTACCTCTCGAACCAGATCGCCAATAACCTGTTCCAGGAGCGCCTTACCCAGGCCGAGTCCGAGACCCGCTACAACGTCAAACAGGTTCAGGACACCTTTGACGGTGCCCAGGTCACCGACCAGTCCAGCGTCATTACCCTCGTCTACGACACCCTGAACGCGGTCGAGGGCCGGGGTTCGGTGATCCAGCGGCGGTACGTTTTTGAAGCCATGCCGCAGCAGACCAAGCCCCGCAACCGCTGGGTGGAATCCCGGGCCTCCGACCAACTGACGGTCAGTGTCATCCCGCCGGACCTGCGCAAGGCAGTCCAGGAATCCGGCAAGGACCAGTACTGGGCCTCTACCGTCATTCCCGTGGGCACCGAAGACCGGCCCGGCATTGCCGTCGGCAACAAGGTGACCTTCAACGGAACAGTGTATGAGCTCTATCTGATCTACGACCTGAACACCGCGCAGCAAACCCTCGATGAGATCCAGAGCGTACTTTGGGCCGGTGGGGCAGTGCTGGTGTTGATGATCGGCGCCATTGCCTGGTACGTGACACGCAACGTGGTCAGCCCGGTCAGCCATGCCGCCGTCGTCTCGGAAAAACTGGCGGCGGGCCAGTTGCAGGAGCGCATGGTGGTCAAGGGCGAGGACGAGGTGGCCCGCCTTGGAGCGTCGTTTAACCACATGGCCGCCAGCCTGCAGGAGCAGATCACCCAGCTGGCCACGCTGTCGCAAATGCAGCAGCGGTTCGTCTCGGACGTTTCCCATGAACTGCGGACACCGCTGACCACCGTCCGGATGGCGGCGGAAGTGCTCTTCGATGCGCGCCATGATTTCGATCCCATCAACAAACGCTCCGCTGAACTGCTGTACAACCAGGTGGAGAGGTTCCAGTCGCTGTTGTCCGACCTTCTGGAGATCTCGCGCTTTGACGCCGGGGTGGCCATGCTCGACGCCGAGCCGGAGGATATCCTTCAGGTCATCGCCCATGTCATTGAAGGCGCCGCGCCCGTGGCGGCTGAATACGGTTCGGAGATCGTCCTTCGGGCGCCGGCGGGCGGCATCGTGGTGGAGATGGACTCACGCCGGATCGACAGGATTTTGCGAAACCTGATCCTGAACGCAGTGGAACACGGGGAAGGAAAGCCCGTGACAATCACAGTGGCCGCCAACCAGACAGCCGTCGGGGTGGCCGTGCGGGACCAGGGCATTGGCATGACTCCTGCCGAAGCTGCGCGGGTGTTTGACAGGTTCTGGCGAGCAGATCCCGCCCGGGCGCGCACTACTGGCGGCAGCGGGCTGGGGCTGTCCATTGCCATGGAAGACACCAAGCTTCACAACGGCTGGCTGCAGGCATGGGGGAAAAAGGGCAGTGGAGCCAACTTCCGGCTGACTGTCCCCCTCCGGCAGGGTGAAGAAATCGACAAATCGCCGGTGCAGCTTGAACCGGAGGACATCGTGCTGCCGGACGTGCCAGCAAGGTCGAATGATGTCCTGCTCCTGGGTAAGGGCCCGGCGGCCGAGCCGGCTGGGGCTCAAATTGTTCGCAAGGAAGCGCCTCCACCATCAAAGACCGCAGTGCACGTGCCGCCCAAGGAGCCGTCATGACAGGCCCGCAGCCGC
The DNA here is from genome assembly GCF_042270935.1 of Pseudarthrobacter sp. NPDC055928. Taxonomy (NCBI): domain Bacteria; kingdom Bacillati; phylum Actinomycetota; class Actinomycetes; order Micrococcales; family Micrococcaceae; genus Pseudarthrobacter; species Pseudarthrobacter sp. NPDC055928. Next base: position 320,307 of record NZ_JBHJZH010000002.1, on the reverse strand, counting down.
CTCGGCGCACCAGGGCAGCTGTCCTGCTGCTGCTGCTGGTTCTATTCATCGCCGGCTGCGCTCGGATCCCGACCGCCGGACCAGTCGGGAAGAGCACCGATGAGAGCGCGGGCAACCTGAACGCCCCGGTCTTCCTGCCGGCCGCGCCGCAGCCCGGCGCTGCCCCCGAAAACATCATTGAAGACTTTTATCGTGCCGGGAGTGGCTATGAGGATGACTACGCTGTTGCCCGCGAATATCTGACCCAGGCCTCCTCGGTGGCCTGGAAACCGGACCAGCGTGCCTTGGTGTACCGCGAGGCACGCGTGGTGCGCACCGCCGTCGAAAACGTCTATAACTACGAACTGGACGTGGCGTATACAGTCGACGCCGACGGGATCGCAACGCAAACCCCGGAGGGTACCAAGGAGAATATTCCCGCCACGGTAACCCAGGTGGACGGTGAGTGGCGGATCTCGGCCATTCCGGACGGGACAGCCATCCCGGAGGAGACCTTTAAGGTCATCTATGGCGCGTATCCGATCTACTTCTACGATCCGAGTTTCACCTACGCCGTTCCCGACGTCCGGTGGTTCATCAAGAACAAAACCGTCAAGGCAATGACCAGCGCCCTGCTCGCCGGTCCCGCCCCCTATCTCCGCGGTGCTGTGGTCAGTGCGTTCCCGTCCGGCATCAAACTTGCCAGGGAATCCGTCCCCGTCGTGTCAGGCGCTGCGCAGGTGGATCTCACAGCCAAGGAACTGTCTGAGGCCTCCACGGAGGACAGGTTGCGGATGCAGACGCAGCTCGCGCTGACTTTCCGCAGCCAGCCGGACGTAGTCAACGTTGAGCTGCGTGCCAATCAGGACCTGGTCCGGGTGGAGGACAACGGTTCGGTGCTGCCGCCTGTCCAGAACAAGGGCGTCCCGGCCCGGCAGATCGCCGTCAGCGGCAACGAGTTGGTGCGCTATGAGAACAACCGTGTTTCCCCGCTGCCGGACATGCAGCCGGTGTCCGCCCTGGGTCCGCGCTACCCGGCGGAATCGCCGGTGTCCCAGAGCGTAGCCTTCCTCAATGAAAGCCGGACGACGCTCTACAGCATGGTCCCGGGCCAGCCCGCGAGGGCACTCACCACCCGCAGCACGCTCACGCATCCGTCCTTCAGTCTCCATGACTGGGTATGGACGGCAGGCCCGGGGGCTGCCGGCGGTACGGAAATCGTGGCCTACCGGCCGGCGGGGGTGGCACAAGGCGCGGACGTGCCGAACGTTACCCTGTCTCCGGCGTGGCTTGCCGGAAGGACGGTGAAGGACCTGAGGGTGTCCCGTGAAGGCGTGCGGGTGCTTGTCATCTCCGAACAAAACGGGAAGACCCGAGTGCAGGTTGCGGGCGTCATCCGTGCGGCCGACGGGACACCAAAGGAGTTGACGCCGCCCATCACGCTGGCAACCGGGAGCGAACCGGACCAGGGTGTTTGGGTGAGCGACACCGTTGTGGCGGTCATGAAGGGCGCAGCAGCAGCAAATGTGACCCCTGAGCTGTTGTCGCTGACTTCAGGGCAGCCACAGCAGCTCGCGCCGTGGCCCGGTCTGGTGGGGCTCAGTGCGGGCAACGGCCCCGAGGAGATCTTCGGACAATCCGCCGACGGCATCTTCCAGCGGCTGGGGAACGGCTGGTCGCCGCAGCTCAAGGGCCCGGTTGACCCGTCCTTCGCCGGCTGAGCGCAGCGTGCCGGTCTTTTCCACATAGGAGGAGCAGGCCCTTCGCCAGGAGTCTCCGGGCCGGCACGATGAGGGGGTGTCCGCAGCAGCATCCACCGAAAACAAAGGCGGCCCCGCCCGTCTGCTGGCCATTGATTCGTTGCCCGCGGATCCAGACCTTCGGCCGAGTTCACTGCACCCGGCCAAACACAGGGGAGTGCACCGCCGGTGGCTGATGCGTGCAGCCGACCTGGGCGCCGCCGCAGTTGCTGAGTTGCTGGCGCTGGCCGTCCCCGTCGACTGCGTCTGCTGCGGCGCTGAAGACCTGGTCCTTTGCGTGGCCTGCGAACGGCGGGTCCGGCACTTGACCCGCCACCCGTTCAGGGCAGAAGCGCAGGCGCCTGCACTCATGGATGTCGACGGCAGCGTGATACTCCCCGCAGTGGCGGCCGGCGCATACCGGGACGAGCTGGCGCAGGCGGTCCTTTCATTCAAGGGCCACGGCCAGCACCAGCTCAGGCGTGTTCTGTCGCGGGCACTGGTCCGCGCCATCGCTGCCGCTGCGCAGCACGAAGACCAGATCGCCCTGGTGCCTGTTCCGAGCAGCACCGGTGCCTTCGTGCGGAGGGGTTTCAGCCCTGTGCATCTGCTGCTTGGCCCTGCGAGCAGGCTGACGGACACTCCAGTGTTGGACGTGCTGCGGAAGTCGCAGTGGCAAAGGGGACCCGGAGGGCTGCCCGGCGGTCAAAAAGGCCTGGGCCGTGGAGCCCGCGCCAGCCGCGTCCGTGGATCGATGAGGGTCCCGGCGCGGAAGGCCGACGGCGTAACCGGCCGCCGGTGCATCATTATCGACGACGTGTTGACCACCGGTGCGACACTCGCCGAAGCTGCCCGCGCACTGCACGAAAGCGGGGCCATTGTGGCCGGCGCAGTGGTCCTCGCAGCGACACGCCCGCCCGATTCAGCTGGCGGCGGAACGGTATCGGCGGAAGCTGGCGGAATGGGGCCTGACATAGAAAAAAATAAACGAAGAAAGGATGAATAACCTGTGGCTATGAACTAACGTCGGTTGTGGGTACCAAGAACAGATGTACCTGTCGATAGCGGCTCGGAAAGGGGCTCGACTGTCAAGCAGATCGGCCCTAGGAAGTGCCGCCGTCGTGTCACCGAAGTCATTTGGAGGGCACCATGGAGTTTATGATCAGCGGACGAAATCTGACGGTCTCAGACCGCTTCCGCGAATACGCCGGTGAAAAGATCTCGAAGATCGAATCGCTCGGCGACAAGGTCCAGCGGGTGGATGCGAAGGTCTCGAAAGAAACCAATGCCCGCCAGGCCGGCGACCAGCTCACCGTTGAAGTGACTGTCCTGGGACGCGGGCCCGTAATCCGTGCCGAAGCCAGCGCCGCAGACAAATTCGCTGCCTTCGACCTCGCCTACAACAAGCTGCTTGAACGTCTTCGCCGCGCAAAGGACCGCAAGAAGGTCCACCATGGACGCCACACGCCCAAGGCGGTCCGCGAAGCCACCGCGTCATTGGAGCCAGCAAGTGCCCATGAGCCCATTTATGTCGAGGCAAGCCACCGTAACGAACCGGCGGCCGTGGCAGCCGAAAAATCGCCGTACGACGTTGAGAACGACATTCCGGCTGGGGATTCGCCCGTACTGATCAGGCGCAAGGTCTTCCCCGCAGCATCCCTCTCACTTGACGATGCCGTGGACAACATGGAACTGGTGGGTCACGATTTCTACCTGTTTGTGGACAAAGCCACGAACACACCTTCCGTCGTTTACCGCCGCCGCGGCTGGACATACGGCGTCATTACCCTGGACCATGAGTGCGAACCGGGCGAACAGGTTGTTGAAGAAAAGATCCTTGCCTACCGCTCGGATGACGAGGCTGCCAGGATCTAGGGTGGTGTAGACCATCCATCGAAAGGACTGATGTGGCGGCGACGCTGAGCCTTGAACAGGCACGGCGGATCGCACTGGCAGCCCAAGGCCTGGACAAAGGACGGCCCTCCGGACCCGTGACTTCACGGACGGTGGGCCGTACCTTTGCCCAGCTGCAGCTGGTCCAGATCGATTCCGTAAATGTGGTCTCGCGGAGCCACTTTCTTCCTTTTTTCTCGCGCTTGGGCAACTACGACCGCAGCATTCTGCAGCGGATGTCCAGCACGCACCCGCGGCGAATGATGGAGTACTGGGCACATGAAGCCAGTTACATCCGGCCAGAGCATTACTTAGACCTGGTGCAGTGGCAGAAGCGTAAGTGGGTTGGGGCCGCGGCCATGGACCCGGTGCTGCGCGAAGCCGTGGCCGGAAAGATCCTGGACGTTCTGGCCCGCGGACGTGCCATGACGGCGGCAGAACTGACAGTGGAAATCGGGCATGTAGAGGACCGCCGGGATGACAACTGGGGGTGGAACTGGAATGCCGTCAAAAGGGTTCTGGAACATTTGTTTGAAGCCGGCCTCGTTTCCGCGGCGTCGCGAACGGAACAGTTCGAGCGCAGATATACGCTCACCGCGAGGGTTGTCCCGGATCGGCAAGCCCCGGCGGAGGGCCCGCGGGACCCTGACGAGTCCATGTATCGGCTGATCGATGCGGCAGCCCAGGCCCACGGCATCGGAACACTGAGATGTTTCGCTGACTATTTCCGCATGCCGATCAAGCCCGCTGCCGCTGCAGTAGAACGTCTGGTGGGTTCCGGACGGCTGGAGCCAGTGACCGTTACCGGCTGGAACAGAAAGGTCTACCGACACGCTGAAGCCAGGATGCCGCGTCGGGCCGCAGGCCGGGCCCTCTTGAGTCCCTTTGACTCGCTGGTCTTTGAACGCCGTCGACTTGAGGAACTGTTTGGCTTCCACTACCGCATCGAGATTTACACCCCCGAGCACCGGCGGCGCTTCGGATACTACGTGCTCCCGTTCCTGCTGGGCGAAACCTTGGTGGCACGGGTCGACCTCAAGGCCGACCGTGCGGCCGGAAAGCTGTTGGTCAGGTCCGCCTACGGAGAGCCGGACGCCCCGCCGGAGACCGCCGTCGAACTTGCAGCCGAGCTGGAACTGATGGCTGAATGGCTGGGGCTGGGGGACGTTCTGGTCAGCCCGACAGGAGACCTGGCGGGGGACCTGGCTGCAGCCGTCGGAGCGGCTGGAAGTGCTATCCGCTCTCAGGGAACACAGGCATCGCGGCCGGTGTCTCTCCCGTAGACTAAAAACGCCAGAATTCGGCGGCAGAGACTGGGAGCATCTTCACGTGGCATCACTTATCGAAAAACTTCTCCGTACGGGTGACAAAAAAACCCTGCGTCAACTGCGGAACTATGCCGATTCCATTAATGCTCTCGAAGACTCGTTCAAGACGTTTACTGATGCCGAACTCCGGGAAGAAACCGACCGCCTGCGGGCGCGGCACCAGGACGGCGAGAAGCTGGATGACCTCCTGCCAGAGGCCTTTGCCGCAGTGCGGGAGGCCTCATCCAGAACCTTGGGCATGCGCCACTTTGATGTCCAGATGATGGGCGGCGCCGCCCTTCATCTGGGCAATATCGCCGAAATGAAGACTGGTGAAGGTAAAACCCTGGTGGCCACTGCTCCGGCCTACCTCAACGCCCTGACCGGCAACGGCGTCCATGTCATCACTGTTAACGACTACCTGGCTGAATACCAGTCAGACCTGATGGGCCGCGTTTACCGGTTCCTCGGCCTGACCAGCGGATGCATCCTGTCCAACCAGGATCCGTCCGTTCGCCGGGAGCAGTACGCCGCGGACATCACCTACGGGACTAACAACGAGTTCGGTTTCGACTACCTGCGCGACAACATGGCTTGGGACAAGTCCGAACTGGTCCAGCGTGGGCATCACTTCGCCATCGTGGATGAGGTCGACTCCATCCTGATCGACGAGGCCCGCACGCCGCTGATTATCTCCGGGCCCGCCCAAGGTGACACCAACCGCTGGTACAGCGAGTTCGCCAAGGTAGTTCTCCGCCTACAGCCTGAACACGACTACGAGGTCGACGAGAAGAAGCGCACGGTTGGCGTCCTGGAAAGCGGTATTGAAAAAGTCGAGGACTACCTTGGTATCCAGAACCTCTACGAGTCTGCCAACACACCGCTCATCGGCTTCCTGAACAACGCCATCAAGGCCAAGGAACTGTTCAAGCGCGACAAGGACTACGTCATCCTGGACGGCGAAGTCCTGATTGTCGACGAACATACCGGCCGCATCCTTGCCGGCCGGCGCTACAACGAGGGGATGCACCAGGCAATCGAGGCCAAGGAAGGCGTCGAGATCAAGGCTGAGAACCAGACCCTTGCTACGGTGACACTTCAGAACTACTTCCGCATGTACGGCAAACTCTCCGGCATGACGGGCACCGCGGAGACCGAGGCCGCAGAGTTCATGGGAACCTACAAGCTCGGCGTTGTGGCTATTCCCACCAACCGCGACATGCAGCGGATCGACCAGTCCGACCTCGTGTTCAAGAACGAAAAAGTGAAATTCGACGCCGTGGTCAAGGATATTGCTGAGCGCCACGAAAAGGGCCAGCCCGTCCTTGTGGGTACCACGAGCGTCGAGAAGAGCGAATACCTTTCCGGGCTGCTCGCCAAGGAGGGCATCAGGCACGAAGTCCTGAACGCCAAGAACCATGCCCGCGAGGCTGCCATTGTGGCCCAGGCTGGCCGCAAGGGTGCTGTCACCGTCGCAACCAACATGGCCGGCCGTGGCACCGACATCATGTTGGGCGGCAATGCCGAATTCACGGCTGTCGCTGAGCTCGCCAAGCGCGGACTGGACCCCGAAGAGAACTCCGAGGAGTACGAGGCCGCGTGGCCCGCTGCCTTCGAAGCGGCCAAGCAGTCGGTCAAAGACGAGCACGAGGAAGTGCTGAGCCTCGGCGGCCTCTATGTCCTGGGCACCGAACGGCACGAGTCCCGCCGCATTGACAACCAGCTCAGAGGCCGCTCCGGCCGTCAGGGTGATCCTGGCGAATCGCGGTTCTACCTTTCCCTGACCGATGACCTGATGCGGCTCTTCAACTCAGGGGCAGCAGAGCGCCTGATGAACAGTTCGGTGCCGGACGACGTCGCGCTTGAATCCAAGCTGGTGTCCCGGGCCATCGCCTCTGCCCAGGGGCAGGTGGAGGGCCGCAATGCCGAACAGCGCAAGAACGTCCTGAAGTACGACGACGTCCTGAATCGGCAGCGCGAAGCCATATACGGCGACCGTCGGAGGATCCTTGAAGGCGACGACCTGCATGAAAAGGTGCAGTTCTTTATCGAAGACACCATCACTGCTCTTATCGACGCCGCCACCGCCGAAGGCAACGGCGATGACTGGGACTACAACCAGCTGTGGACCAACCTGAAAACCCTCTACCCGGTGAGCGTTACCGCGGAGGACATCATCGAAGAGGCCGGCGGAAAGTCCCGGCTCACCGTGGAGTTCCTCAAGGAAGAGCTTCTTTCCGACGCCAAGCTGGTGTACCAGGCGCGTGAGGAGGCCATCGGCTCGGACAGCATGCGCGAGCTGGAGCGCAGGGTGGTGCTCTCCGTCATCGGGCGCAAGTGGCAGGAACATCTTTATGAGATGGACTACCTTAAGGAAGGCATTGGCTTGCGTGCCATGGCTCAGCGTGACCCGCTCGTGGAGTACCAGCGCGAGGGTTTCACAATGTTCCAGAGCATGATGGAAGCCATCCGTGAGGAGAGCGTGGGTTTCCTGTTCAACCTTGAAGTGGAGGTAACCCCGGCACAGGACGTTGTGGTTGTCGATGCCTCAGGCGGGCACACCGAGCACGTTGAGCCACAGATCCATGCTGCTGGCCTGGAAGCACCGGAGAAGCCTGCGCAGCTGCAATACACGGCACCGGGTGAAGACGGCGCAAGCCAGACACGCGTAGAAAGCCGTTCATCCGGACGGTCGGGCAACCCGGCTAAGGCGGCCGTGCAGGATGCCAGCAAGAAGCCTGCCAAGAAGAAGCGCCGCTGATCACTGGCAAATGACCGATGACGTCTGACCCAAGACGTGAGAATCACAGGGAAGGGCCCGGAACCAGAGTTCCGGGCCCTTCCCTGTGATTCCGGCTGCGAGGGATCAACCAATCACGAGTTCAGTGACGCGCCACAGCTCCTTGCTTTGTTCCAGCCGGACGGCCACTGCACGTGCCCGCACGTCGTCAACGACGACGGCGCTAGCTTCGTAGATGCCCGGAGCGGCCTCGCACAGCCGGACGGACCTCACCACGGAGTTTTTGTGCAGCCTCGCCAACGACGGCGACGATGAGCGGGCAAGCTCGCGCCGGATCAGCGACGCGCGGTGTTGCAGAGCCGAAAGGCAGCGCGGGTCCAGCCGGCGGGCAAGCTGATGGACCGGGCGAATTCCTGCCAAGACCTCCATTGAAGCCTGGACCGTGCTCCGTATGATTGCCAGGACCTCCGCCTTTTCATCGACGGCCCTGAGCGGACGCGGGGCACGTCCCGTCCTGTCAGGCACCAGCCGCACGGCTGGAGATAGCTTTGAAACAGGCGCTGCTGGGCGGATCGGCGTTACTGCACTCATGGTTTCCCCTTTTAGTATTGTGCTGCCCGTTTTTACTCACCTAGGCCGCGGCGGGTGGTTTCAGGACCTGGCCCGGGAGCAGGACGTCCGGGTTCTCACCAATTTGAGCTTTGTTGGCCTGGTACCAGCGAGGCCAGTGCAGGGCCACCTCGACGTCAGAGGCGGTGGATCCCAGGTCGCGGGCCGCGATGTCCCAGAGCGTGTCCCCGGCAAGTACTGTGACGCCTGCCCGCGCTGTTGGAGGCGCCTGCCTGGCCCGCGAGGGCGAGGCGACAACGAGGTCTGGTTCAGTGATGGGAGAAGTTGGCCGCCAGTTCGGATGCATCCCCGACAGGGGAGCCTGATGTTCCAACGCCATACCCGCGGAGCCAGTTGATACTTGGGCGATTGTGCCGGCGGTAGGTACCCATGCAGCCGGCGCCGCGACCGATTGCGTTGGGTCCCCGCCAGGTCCGGAAACCCGCTCATCGGCATAGGCGAGAGGGGTGGAGACGATCTGAACGGCCAAGAATGCGAGCGCCAGCCGGCGCATAAAAGCCGGACAGAACCTGCTTGCCGTAGCGGCCGCGCGTTTCCGGCCCGTGCGTTCCAAGGCTGCCGCGAGGAAGGCGCAGGACATGCAGAGCATCCACCAGCTGGCAACTCCCACGCCCGCCGCAGTTGTGGCAGCACCGAGCAGTTGGTCCAGGTCAGGTCCGGGTCTGCCCGCGGTGGCGAGGACCCATGGTGCCGCGAGTCCATGCCCTGTGACCAACAGGAAGCCGCCCAACAACAGGATGGCCGATGCCATGCCGGCGTCAGTGCCAAGCTTCCGCTGCCCTGTTGCTGCCATGGCTACTCCTTGGTCTTTGATGTTGTTTAGTGCTGTTTGATGTATTCAAACATAGTTTGCGCTAGTTTATCGATTTTTGTCCATACGTTGGAGTGGATCAGGATATGAATTGACCTCTCGGCAGGGTCGCCTTACGCTGGCCGAATGCGTTGGGATGCCCTGTTCAATGACATGGAGGCCCAGTTTGCCGAAGGCGACAGGCTTTCGATGGAGGCCGAAATCTCTGAACGTGCCAGAGTGGACGCGGCCGGACTCTGTTTGGCCGACCGCCTGCGTGGATCCTTGGGGACCATCGTGAAGGTGCACCTCGTCTCCGGTGCATTTTTGGAAGGGACCCTGACATTCGCGGGGGCTGATGCCTTTGTCTTGAATGACAAGCGGCACCAGGTGCTGATTCCACACGGTGCCGTTTCGAGGTATGCCGGATTAGGCCGGTTTTCCGTGGGTGAGCCTTCTGCGGTGCGCAGCCGCATTGGGCTGTCGAATGCCCTTCGTGCCCTGGCCCGGGACCGGGCGGAGCTGACAGTCACGCTCAGAGGGGCAGATCTGCAGGACTCCGGAGTGTCGGGCGTCATCGACAAGGTAGGCCGCGACTACATCGACCTGGCTGCGCTCCGGCCCGGGGAAGCGCGGCGCGCACCACAGGTGGGACAGGTGTCCACTATCCCGTTTTCCGCCCTTGCTTCCGTCAGGTCACCGTTCAGAAGCGAACTGTAGCCCTCACGTTGTTGGCTGGCGGCCGGCAGGGACAGGGTCGAATCAGACTGATTTTGACTTGGATTCCTGGATCATCCGGCTCGCTTCGGCGTAGCGCTCCTCGATGTACTGCTCCAGCATCTTTTCCTCCACGCGCCATTGGCCGCGGCCGCCAACCTGGATCGCCTTGAGTTCTCCGCTGCGGACTAGTGCATAGGCTGCCGGCGAGTTGATCTGGAGTTGCTCTGCGACGTCTGCAAGGGTGAGGAATCGGGGCATAATGCCATTTTGCCACTTCAGGGGCCCTTCGGTGCACTTTTCCACAATCTGATGCTGTTTGGCCTTTTTGACTTCCTGTTCAGCCTTCCTTGCCGTAACAATGAGGTTGTCCGGCGTGCGGCTAACTGCGCCGGTGCGGAGCGAGGGGGAGACTGCGCGTGAGTATTGATGGTGCGACAACATCGGCGAGGTTGAAACGGCCTTCCTGGAAGGATCCTCGGCTTCTTGTTGGCGTTTTGCTTGTCCTTGCCTCCGTGGCGGGCGTTATTTCGCTTGTTGGCAGCGCCGACAGGACGACCGAGGTCTATGCTGCCCGCGATGCCATCGCGGTCGGTGAGGCGCTGACGCAGGACAACGTGGTCCGCGCCAAAGTGCGGCTAGGTGATACCGAACAGCACTACTTCACTGTCGAGGGCGGCCTGCCTGAAGGTGCGGTTGCAGTGCAACGAATTGGCAAGGACCAGCTCGTTCCGCGGGAAAGTCTGGGCACCGCCGATGCCCTGGACCGCAAGCCCGTAGCGGTTACGGTAGAGCAGGTGCTGCCAAACCAAGCCGTAGCCGGCACGCGGGTCGATGTATGGGTTGCCCTACCCGATGCGAAGAATGGATACAGCGAGCCGAAGCTGCTCCTTCCAAACGCCGAAATTGCGCAGGTCACGTCGGGCTCAACAGCGTTGGGTTCGTCGCGAAGCACCGTGCTGATGGTTCTGGTGTCAGATAGCCAAATGCCAGGGCTGCTGGGCGCGCAGGCAAATCAAGCCAAGATCGCCGTGGTGTGGAATCCTGGCGGGGCCGCTTCGTGAGCATTCCCGTAGTGACCGTCGGGCAGGCGCAGGAAGATGTTGTCGGCGGACTCGAACGCTTGCACGGTCCGGTCACGGTGGTCCGTCGATGCGCCGAACTCACAGAGCTGCTCGCCGCCTGCCAAAGTGGTTTGGCCCGCGCCGCCGTGGTCGCGGACGGATGTGAAGGATTGACCGCCTCCCTTGTGGACAGGCTTGGCGCCGTCGGCGTGGTGGTCATTGCCCTCACCGATGATCCTGATGAGGCATCCCGGCTCCGCGGAATCGGTGTCGCGTCAGCTCTTTCGGGTGTTGAGCCTGCCGCCTTGGCGGCACGGATTTCTGAGGCTGTCGGCCGATTGGGGAGTTCCTTGAAGCCCGGCAATCCATCGTCCGGCCTGGCCGATCCCTCCGCGGCGTTAAGGCCTGTTCCTGCAGTCCCGGAGGAGGTCATGGACACTCCCGGTGCCGGCAGCATCATTGCTGTCTGGGGTCCCACAGGATCGCCCGGAAGGACCTTCGTAGCCGTGAATATGGCGGGCGAGCTTGCCGCTGAGGGCAAATCCGTGCTGCTGATTGATGCCGACAGCTACGGGGCCAGCGTTGCGGCGGTCCTGGGCCTCTTGGACGAATCGGCAGGCCTGGCACAGGCTTGCCGGCTCGCGGACCAAGGTCTTCTTGACGCCGACGCAATGCTCAGGATTGCCGCGCCAGTAGCGACCAGGCTTGGCACATTCCGGGTCCTGACCGGCATTACCCGGGCGGACAGATGGACCGAACTGCGCGCGGCGGCCCTTTCCCTGGTTCTTGAGCGGGCCCGGGATATCGCCGATGTAGTGGTCATCGATACGGGATTCTGCCTAGAAGCGGATGAAGAGCTCAGCTTCGACACCATGGCCCCGCGACGCAACGCAGCCACCCTGCGGAGCCTCGAACTCGCTGACACGGTCTATGCCATCGGGTCGGCAGACCCTATCGGCGTGCCCCGGCTGGTCCGCGGTGTGGCCGAACTTGAGCTCGCCGTCCCGCATGTTGCTCCGATTGTGGTGATGAACAAGGTCCGGGCCGGTGCTGTGGGCAGGGCGCCCGAACGCCAGCTGCGCGACGCGTGGAACAGGTATGGACCAGCCGCGGCAATCAGTGCGTTCCTGCCCGCAGACGCTCCCGCGGCCGATTCGGCCCTGCTCGGAGGCTCGCTGCTGCTTGAGTCCTCGCCCGAATCGAAGCTGAGGGCTGCGATCGCTCAATTGGTCTGTGCATCAGTCCAGCAAAAAGGCAGATCCTCTGTATTTTCTTCCACAGCGAGGCGCCGACTAAAGGGTTAGGCTCACCATAAGAGCTGCAAAGGTGCAGCATTAATCTTGTGATGGAGGCGTTTGTCGATGTCGTCTGGATCCAGCGTGGAGGATCAACCCCTTGCCATTGGGGACCGTGAAGGTTTCCTGGGGGACTACTACCAGCATCTAGCCGAAGAGGATGCGCGCAGTTATTCGCAGGATGTGCTTGCCTCCCGGGCCGAAATGCACCGCGAGGTCGCAGCTGTTCGCCTGCCTGGCCAAGCCAAGATCGCGATCAGCACGGAGGCGGACAGCAGCGTTGTGTATGTTGTCACGGACGACATGCCGTTCCTCGTTGACTCGGTCAACGCTGAGCTGGTCCGCCAGAACTCGGCCATTCACCTGGTAATCCACCCCCTTTTCGTGGTCACCCGCAATCGCGAATCGGGACAGTTGGTCAGGGTCGACCGCGTGCCTTCCCAGTTCGGAATTTCCAGCGGCGACACCGCCGCCATGCCCAGCATGTCGCACCTCATCGCTACAGGCGACAACGCCTCCCACATGGAGTCCTGGATCGCCGTAGAAATCGATCGCACCAATGACGACGCCCGGGACGCACTGCTTGCCGGCCTGGAACGCGTCCTGGGTGATGTCCGGGCCGCCGTCGAGGACTGGCCAAAGATGCGCAACAAGGCCCTGCAGATTGCGGAGAGCCTGGACAAAGTTGCCAACCCTGCCCAGATCACGGAGCTGAGGCAGGCCCAGGATCTCCTCCGCTGGCTCGATGAAGGAAACTTCACCTTCCTGGGCTACCGGGAATACGACCTCGTCAACGTCGACGGCGAAGACGTCCTCGAGCTGCGCGAAGACAGCGGGCTCGGACTCCTACGGGCTGCAGCTGATTCCCACCATGTCCAGCACCTGACTGACGCCGGCCGGAAGAAGGCACGTGAAAAGCGCGCACTCGTAATTACCAAGGCCAACTCAAGGTCAACGGTGCACCGGCCCGCGTACCTCGATTACATTGGCGTGAAGAGCTTCGACGCCGCGGGAAACGTCAACGGTGAGCGGCGCTTCATTGGACTGTTTGCCACCAGCGCCTACGCCGGGTCGGTCCGTAACATCCCGATCGTCCGGGAAAAGGTGGACGCCGTCCTGAGGAGTGCCGGCTTCCCGCCTGATTCGCATTCCGGCAAGGACCTTTTGGGAATCCTGGAGACTTATCCGCGCGACGAACTGTTCCAGATCGAGATCCCGGACCTCGCGGCGACCGCGATGGGGATCCAGCGGCTGCAGGAACGCCGCCGCACTCGGCTGTTCCTTCGGCCGGATATCTACGGCCGGTTCATGTCCGCCCTCGTATACCTTCCGCGTGACAGGTACACCACCAACGTACGGCTCCGCATAGAGGACGAGTTGCGGGAAACGTTCCAGGCTGTCTCCATCGACTACGAAGCCCGGATGACCGAGTCCGCCCTGGCTCGCCTGTTCTTCCGCATCCGCCTGCCTAAAGGCGCCGACGTCAGCCACGTTGACGCCGAAGAGCTGGAGAAACGGCTGGTTCGTGCTGCCCGCTCGTGGAGCGAAGGCATCGCAGAAGTCCTGCGAGGGCGCGAGGACGATGATCAGGCCAAGGAACTGGCCTCCATCTGGTCGGAGGCGTTCCCAGCGAGCTACCGCGTGGACTACGAAGTCGAGGAGGCCCTCCAGGACATTTCCCGCTTCGAAAAGTACGGCGCCGAAGCGGAACGCATCGCTGGGGCCAAGCAGGAGCGACCGGGTGTCCATGTCTATCTCCCCGAAGGCGCAGGAGCGACCCTTGAGGAAGACGCCCGGGTCAAGCTCTACATGCTCGAACCCAAAAGCCTCAGCCAGATCCTGCCCTATTTCCACAACATGGGCCTTGAGGTACTGGATGAGCGGCCTTTCGAGATCGAGACGGCTGACCGCCGCGACTTCTTCCTTTATGACCTTGGGCTCAAGTACCCGGCTGGTGTAGACCCGGTCGCCACCGGCGAACTGCTGGCAGACTCCTTCGGGGCCGCGGTGTCCGGTGCCATTGAATCGGACAGCTTCGACCGCCTCGTGCTCCGTGAGGGAATGCACTGGCGCCAGATCACCGTTTTGCGGGCCTACGCGCGCTACATGCGGCAGATGGGAAACACCAACTCATTCGGGTTCATCGCCGATACCCTGCTTGCCAATCCTGCGGTGACCAAAGGCCTTAGCGCGCTCTTCGCCGCCCGTTTCGATCCCTCTGTCGATGAAGATCAGCGGGCCGCGACCCAGGGCTCCGTCCGGGCTGCACTGAACGAAGCGATTGAGCAGGTCGCAACCCTCGACGCCGATCGTATCCTCCGCACCTTCATGAATTTGATCGAAGCCACGCTGCGCACCAATTACTACCAGTTCAAGCAGCACTTGAGCTTCAAGCTGGATCCGACGAATATCGACGGGCTGCCGTTCCCGCGGCCGAAGTTCGAGATCTGGGTGTATTCGCCAAGGGTGGAAGGCGTGCACCTGCGGTTTGGCAAAGTGGCACGCGGCGGGCTTCGCTGGTCTGATCGCCGCGAAGACTTCCGTACCGAGATCCTGGGCCTTGTGAAGGCCCAGACGGTCAAGAACGCGGTGATCGTTCCTACTGGTGCCAAGGGCGGCTTCTTCGCCAAACAGCTCCCTGATCCGGCAGCAGACCGCGCGGCCTGGATGGCCGAGGGCATTGAAAGCTACAAGACCTTCATCCGTGGGCTGCTGGACCTTACCGACAACCTGGTTACGAGCCCTGACGGCGAAAACCTGGTGCCGCCGTCGGACGTTGTGCGTCACGACGACGACGACTCCTACCTTGTAGTGGCGGCGGACAAGGGAACGGCTACTTTCTCCGACATCGCCAACGGCCTGGCCGCCGAGTACGGTTTTTGGCTCGGAGACGCCTTCGCCTCAGGTGGTTCCGTAGGTTACGACCACAAAGCCATGGGGATTACGGCGCGCGGCGCCTGGGAATCGGTCAAGCGCCACTTCAGTGAATTGGACCTGGACACGCAGACCCAGCCCTTCACCGTCGTCGGTGTCGGGGACATGTCAGGTGACGTCTTTGGCAACGGCATGCTCCTGTCCCGCCATATCCGCCTGCTCGCCGCGTTCGACCACCGCCATATTTTCCTCGACCCCAATCCCGATGAGGAATCGTCTTATGCTGAGCGTCAGCGGCTGTTCGAACTGCCCCGCTCCTCGTGGGATGACTACGACAAATCGCTGATTAGCGAGGGCGGCGGCGTTTTCGTCCGCCAGGCCAAGACTGTCCCTGTTTCCGAGCAGGTGCGTGCGGCGCTGGGCCTCCCGGAATCCACCACCCAGCTGAGCCCGCCGGAACTTCTTCGCGCAATTCTGTTGGCGCCTGCCGATTTGCTCTACAACGGCGGAATCGGAACATACGTGAAGGCAAGCACCGAGTCGAATGCCTCCGTCGGGGACAAAGCGAATGACGCCATCCGGGTGGATGGCCGTGACCTGCGGGTGAAAGTCGTCGGTGAAGGCGGCAACCTTGGGATGACCCAACGCGGGCGCATCGAGGCAGCACTGCAGGGCGTGATCCTCAACACTGATGCCATCGACAACTCGGCTGGCGTGGACTGCTCCGACCACGAAGTCAACATCAAGATCTTCGTGGACCGGATGGTGGCCGCTGGCAAACTCTCCGCAGAAGAACGCGCCGGATTCCTCTCGTCGATGACCGAGGAGGTGGGCAGGCTGGTACTCCAGGACAACATCGACCAGAACATCCTGCTCCTGAACGACCGGATGCGTGTTGCCGAGTGGAGCCCCAGCTATGAACGCCTGATGGACTGGCTTGAAAAATCAGCCGACCTCAAGCGTGATCTGGAAGCCCTGCCATCCACGGAGTCGTTGCGGGAAAGGCTGACCCAAGGACAGGGCCTGACGTCCCCGGAACTTTCGGTACTGGCGGCGTACGCCAAGATCGAGCTGACCTCCGCCTTGCGGGAAAGCGACCTCGCAGACGATCCCTGGTTCCGCAGCACTCTGCGGGCCTACTTCCCCCGTCAGCTCCGCGAACGGTTTGATGCCGAGCTCGACACACATCCGCTGCGGCGGGAGATCATCGCGACCGTTGTGGCGAACGACATGATCAACATGGGCGGCATCACCTTCGCCTTCCGGACGATTGAAGAGACGTCCGCCACGGAAGTCGCTGTTGCCAAGGCGTTCGTGGCCCTCCGCGAGATTTACGAGCTGGACGTCATGGTGGATGAACTCAACAGCCTCCCGGCGTCTTTCCCCACGGAGCACTGGAGCACCGTCCACCTGGACATTCGGCGGCTGTTGGACCGCGCCGTCCGCTGGCTCGTCGGGCAAGGCGGAGCCAGCAGGCCCATCGCTGATATCGTCGCCGAATTCAAACCGGTCATGGATCCCATGCGAGCCCGCCTCCTCGACTATGTGAGAGGTGACGACCGGGAGCGTCTCTCCGCCTGGCTTGAAGAAGCCAGGGAATGGAAGCTGCCGGAAGGCCTGGCTCTGCGCTGGGCTGAACTCTTTGAAAGTTTCGTGCTCCTGGACATTGCCAAGATCGCCAAGGTCCGCAAGGATCCAGTCGAGGAGATCGCCTCCGTTTACTACACCGTGTTTAATCGCTTCCACGCTGATGCCCTGCTCGAAAGAATCAGCAGCCTGCCGAGGCAGGACAGGTGGCAGGCGCTGGCACGTGCGGCCTTGCGGGACGACCTCTACTCGACGGTGTCGGACATGACCATGGCGGTGCTCGAATCCACCGGTTCGGGGCTTTCGCCGGAGGACCGGCTGAAGGAATGGGAAAGCCAGAACGCTGAACAACTGGGCAGGGCCAAGAGCATGTTCGACGAGGTCAATTCCCTCGAAGCGGACGATATGGCGTCACTGTCGGTAGCATTGAGGCTCTTGAGGTCAATCGTCCGACGCTAGGGATACTGGCGTCGCAACTGGAGGTGCAGTGGCAATCTTTACGGACCCCATCAGGGAACATGCTGATTTCGGGCCGGGCGATGCCGAATGGCTGCACCTCCTGGTGGGTGACTGGCAGATGGTTGCCGACCTCGCGTTTGCGGACCTGGCCCTCTGGTTCCCCCACCCGGACTACGGCTATGTGGCGTTGGCGCACGTCCGGCCGTCCACCACGCACACCGTTTTCCACGGGGACTTTGTGGGGGAGGGTATCAGGTCGGATCTGCAGCCCCTTGTGGACAAAGCATGGTCCAGCCGTGCCATTGAACGGTCCAGCGAAACAAACTGGAGCAGCGACATGGCTCTGCGGGTCGAGGCGGTGCCCATGGTCCGCAATGGCCGAACCTTGGCCGTTGTAACCACTCACATGGATCTGTCCAGTTCCCGAATGCCGTCAAGGCTGGAACTCACCTATCGGCAGTGTGCCTATGACTTGCTGCGGATGGGCACGCTGGGGCTGTGGCCAGATTTTGCCTCGCCCACTGGATCCCGTCGTGGCGCACCGCGGGTGGGAGACGGCCTGATCAGGCTCGACGCTGAAGGCATCGTGCAGTATGCGAGCCCCAACGGCGTGTCCGCCTTCCGGCGGCTGGGCGACGGTGAATCGTTGGAGGGACGTTCGCTTGCGGAGGTGACAGCCAGCCTGCTGAAGGACAGGCGAATGGTCGATGAGACGCTGCCACTGGTGGTGACGGGCCGGATGCCGTGGCGCAGTGAGATTGAATCCCGCGGCGTGAGCCTGTCCCTGCGGGCAATTCCGCTTCGTGATGAGCAACACCGTTTTGGGGCGCTCGTTCTATGCCGCGACGTTTCCGAACTGAGGCGGCGCGAAATGGAACTCGTGACCAAAGACGCGACCATCCGCGAGATCCACCACAGGGTGAAGAACAATCTGCAGACCGTGGCGGCGCTGCTGCGCATGCAGTCGCGCCGCATGGTCAGCGATGAGGCCAAGCAGGGCCTGGAGCAGGCGATGCGCCGCGTAGCCACCATTGCCCTGGTCCACGAAACGCTTTCACAGGGGCTCGCCCAAAGTGTTGACTTCGACGAACTGATCGGGCGGCAGTTCAGGCTGTCCGCTGAGGTTGCGTCACCTTCGCAGCAAGTCAAGACTCAACGGGCAGGGTTGTTCGGCGAACTGCCCAGTGACTTCGCGACCCCGCTGGCGCTGGTGATTAATGAATTGGTGACCAACGCCGTCGAGCACGGCCTCGAGGGACGCACGGGGACTGTATGGCTTCTGGCTGACCGTTCTGAAGGGGACGACGGTGAAGAACTGCTGACGGTTACTGTCGCAGATGACGGCGTGGGCCTGCCGGAGACCCCGCATGTCGAGGGACTGGGGCTCCAGATCGTCCGGACACTGGTAACCAGTGAGCTCGGTGGCACCATCGCGTGGCAGCCCCGGGAGGGCGGCGGAACCGCCGTCCGGATCCGGCTGAGCCTCATGCCGAAGTAGTCGCGACACGTGCACTCGGCGTAATCATCCGGCTGCCCAAAAGGAATGGCCGCAACCCCTTGGGGTTGCGGCCATTGCCGTCTGTTGATGCCTTAGCTCAAATTACGAGGCCCGGCGGGCGCGGGCGGCCCGCCGCTTCAGGGCGCGACGCTCGTCCTCGCTCATGCCGCCCCAGACGCCGGCATCCTGTCCGGACTCCAGCGCCCACTGGAGGCACGTATCAACAACGGGGCAGCGGCGGCAAACGCTTTTGGCTTCCTCGATTTGGAGGAGGGCAGGGCCCGTGTTTCCGACCGGGAAAAACAGTTCCGGGTCCTTGTCAAGGCACGCTGCGCGGTTACGCCAATCCATGCTGATCAGTTGCTCCATTTCTGGGAAGAGCTCTTTGTGAAATTATTCACTAGTAGCTACAAAGGAAAGGGGCCCTGCGGGCCCCCTTGGTCATCTGAATTAAGCCTGTCATGTTAACGCTGTGTAAACAAGGGGTAATTAGGCTTGAAATCCCCGGAAAGCTGAGCGATACATCACATCGGTGTTAGTGGCCCTCACCACTGTCCGACTATGTCCGGTAGGGTGCCAGTGTGTCAAGACCCCCCGTACCCCCCTCGAACGCCCTTCCCGACCCTGATGCTGAAGAACCTGGACGGACAGCCGTGCGGCCCCGGGCCATCACGGTCATCGCTTCTGTCGTCGCTGCTGAAGCCACGGCTTTGCTTGGTGCAGCCGCCTGGTACGGATACGAACTCGTTACCGGTGCTCCAGTTCTCTCGTTCTGGGGAGCCGTATTCACTTTGGCCCTGCTCCTCGCCTTTGCTGCGTGGCTCTACGCAGTGGGTCATTTCCTGTTCCGCGGATACCGCTGGACCCGGGCGGCTGCCTTAGTGGCCCAGCTTTTCGTCCTGACCATCGGATTCCCAACCCTGACGGGGGGCCTTGTCTGGGCAGGTCTTGCCATGCTCGTCCCGGCGGTCCTTGTGATCGTCCTCCTCTTCGACAAGCGGGTTGTCACTTATGCGTCGAGGACCGGCGGTTCCGCGCCGGCCATCTGACGGGCCACGCTCCCTTCTTTCGTGGCAGGCCGGACCCAGCCCAGCTGGATCGGGAGCGGCCGGCCATTTGCTATCAGAATGCTCCGACCCGGTGGCGGAGTGGGCTCCACCTCGAACCTGACTCCAAACAGGTCGCCGTCCATGACGCTCCGGGGCGCGATCAGCATCCCGTTCCCCGTGCCCCGGGCGCTGAGCGCCAAAGGTACTCGCTGGGTCAGCAGGGGACTGTACCCGGCAGTGAAAATCACACTGACCCCTCTTCCGTTAAGTTCCGCAAGATCCTGGTGCGTTGACTGCGGTAGCAAATCGGCATCATCGACAAGCGCGATGGCGTGCCGGTCCACAGCCCCGGCCGCAGCCTCCCGAAGAACACCGGACCAGTATTCGCATGGCCCGACACCCTCATCCGGGGCCAGCCACCGAGCTGACCGTCCGTTGAGCGCCGGCAACACGTGCAGAAAGTTGGTCTTGCCGGCACCAGGCCCACCGAGCACGGCGAAAACTCCGCCAGAGGGAATCCGGAGTGAGGCCGGGGCCAATTCGTCGCCGCCGAGGCCAATGAGGAAGGTCCGTGAGCCGGGCTGGGCGGCTGCAGTCCTCGGAGCCGTGGCCACCAGAAGGTCTGATGTCGCGTCCTCGCCGGGTATTCCTCGGGCCACGAGGTCCTCTACCGTGATTTTCGTAGGCAATGGTTCCACGCGGAAGGGTCGGCTGATGACGGAGTGGCCCACGGCTTTCTCCGCGGCAGGCCACAGGGATTCTTCGCCATCAGGATGGGCATAGAACTGGCACACGGCAGTTTTGCCGGCCGATACCGGTCCGAAGGCCACCGCTCTGCCAGGGACTGGAGCAGTGGTGGGCATCTTCGGCCAGGCAAGGCGGCTGTCGTCGTTGGCGCCACATGGAAAATAGGCACGGTTCGGCACCGAAGCGAAGAATCTGGCTGTCACCAGTTCGCGTTGTCCCGAAATAGCGACGATGATTCCTGCACGGCCGCCGTCGCGGAGAAGGTCGTGGACCAGGTCTTCCGCCCAGGCCAGCGGCCCCGACCGGAGGGACGAGGCCCACGTGCCCCATCCTGCGATGACCAGCAGCAGGGGAGTCCGATGACCGTCCCTGGAGCCCATCAGCCGCTCAGACAGCTCCTGTTTGAGTCGTTCCAGTATCCGTACAGCCCGTCGGAGGTCATGCGGACCAGCTTTAGCACCGAGGCGGCCGCCCCACTCGATGCCGTCCAGGGAAGCGTCCGCGTCAAGGACGTAGAAGTGAGCCTCGGACGCATGCGATGCGAGGGCGCTGACGGCCACCGCCAGAGCCTCGGGCAGGCCTGACGCAGGTGCTCCAACGAGCCCCAGATGTCCGTGTTCGGCGGGAAGCCAGTCGAGCGGTGCTGTCCGTTGCTCGTCCGGAAGATCCATGAGGCCAAGGCGAACGGCCCACGCCTGCGGTGCGCCATTCCGGGACCCTGGGGCAGGGCAAATATCTTGGACAGCTGACGCCAGCGGTGGTTCCAGAATGGACGGGAGTGGCGGAGCGACCGGTGGCCTTGCCGGCTGGCCCTCCAGGACCTCCCACAGGCTGGACATCGTGCTAACCAGGGGCGCGGCAGCCAGCGCGGGGGTCAGGTCCTTGTTGTCGGCAACCTGAGTGCGTTCGATGTCTGGGTCCTTGAGCACATCAGACGAAAGACGAACACGGACCCCATCCGGGAGGCTCGCTTGTGCCGGATCCTGCAAGGACGCTGCCTGAAATTCGATCGGATCTTCCGTGCCGCGGACAAGGAAGGCCCTTCCTGGTGTCCTCAGGCTGATGTTTGACGCGGCGTTGGAATTGATGATGTCCAGCGACTCCAGATCGGATTGGACGCGCAGGGCGATGCTCGTCGTCACGTTGGCGCGAATATCTGCTGTCAATGCCCCCTGCGGGCGCTGTGTCGCCATGATCAGATGGATGCCCAGGGAGCGCCCGATAGCGGCGATCCTCATGAGTTCCGTCAGGGCCGCGGGCGCCTGATCAACAAGCATCCGGAACTCATCAATGACCACAACGAGGTGGGCTAACACTGGATCCCCATCTGTCCGGGCAGCGCGATACGAAGCCAAATCGGGTGCCTGCGCGGATGCCAGTAGTTCCTCACGGAGCCGGATCTCGGCCCGAAGTGATATCAGCGACCGCTCAAGCTCGTGATGTGCAAGGTCAGTCAGCATTCCCACACAGTGCGGAAGGCCCAGGAGCGGTCCTAGGCCGGAGCCGCCTTTGAAGTCCACAAACAGGAAACTAATGCGGTCCGGCGGGTAAGAGAGGGCTAACGCGATGGTCATGCTGCGCAGGAGTTCGGATTTTCCCGACCCAGTGGTCCCTGCTACCAGCAAATGGGGTCCGTCCCCTTGGAGATCCAGCACGCGTTCGCCGTCGGCGGACTGACCGATTGGCGCGGCCAGTCCGGGCCGGTGGCGGGACTCTACCCACCGGGCCAACGTTTCAGCGCTGCCAGGGTTGAGCAGGTCGCGTAGAAGGCAGGATTGCGGCACGAGTCTGTCCAGCGGGGCGGCGTCGCGGGCGTGCAGCCGACAAAAGCGGTTGAAGACGTCACGGGGAGCGAGGTCCGGTATGAAGCGCGTTGGGCCCCCAGGTCCCAGCAGTTGGCCTGCACGGTATGACAGTTCAATATCGGCCAGCGCCATCATGGCGGGCCGGGAGCGGAACTGGATGACTTGCCAGTGGTTTTCGATCGCGAGCGCGATGACGTCGACCTCGTCCGAGTCTCCGGCGTCGACGACCAAAAGCACACCGGGTGTTTTTGGGGGAGCGCCCTCCGGTGCCAGCACGGCAGTTGCCGCGGCAGCGGTGGCTGTCAGCGTGACATCCGACAGAAAACGGGCGCTGAGTGGAAGCTGCGCGGCTGGCCCATGCACTGCAACGCGGATGTGTGCGGCCCTCGGATAACCAGCCAATTGCATGATGAGTGACCGCATGAGACCTTCCACGGACTCGTGTGGGCCGCTGACGACGGTGACGCGGCGGGCCGGATCAAGGGTCAGCGGCAGTACTCCGGCCGACGGAATTCTCAGATCCGGTGCGGCCGGCTCGAAACGGATATTGGCCGGTTGGACTGCCAGCCCGAGGCGTAGCCAGATCCCTTGTTGGCCGGAACTTTGCTCACCCGAAGTGCCGGACGGCAGGCCACTGGCGAGAACCAGTTCGGAAAGGGGCGGACCGGCGCGTCGACGGCGGTCCTGGTCCTGGCGGAGCGCGTTCCCAACCGCTGTGGACAATTCCTTGCGCTGGCGTCTTCCGGAGAGGACCGGTACCAGAACGGATACGGCAGACACTGCCGTGAAAGCAAGGAACATCCACATGCCTGTGACGACCGCCAGCCCCACCCCAATGGCCAGTGGGAGCCCGGCCGTCAGCACAAGGGCGGTGCGGTTTCCGGATTCCACCCGCCGGTTGATCACCAGAGGTTCCTGCACGCCTGTACCTGCGGCTCCCAATTTCGGGCCCTCAGGATCCATAAAGACCAGCGACATCGACGAGTTGCCGCAGCGGATGACTGAGCCGGTTGCTATCACCGTATTTCGCACATACTCGCCGTCGACCTCCGTCCCGTTGGCACTGTCAAGGTCCTCGATGGTGATGGCGGTGTCGGAAACCAACAAACGGGCATGCTGCCTGGACAGGTCAGGATCGGGGACGACTATGTCCGCGTTGCTTCGCCCGATGGTGTAGCTTCCGCGCCCCAGGGGTACTACCGTCCCGGCGCCGGCGCCGCTATGGACTGCCAAAGCGAGCGGTGCCGGCAAGCTGTCGACTCGCCGTGGCCTGAGGGCGGGGCTCCGCGTGCCGCCGTCGACTATTACCGCCCCGTTCACCAGCGGCGGCTCGCCGACTGTCAGGGAGGAGAGTTGCGCGCCGTCGACGGACAGGGCACCAGTGCCGAAGCCGGTTTCCAGCGCTGCCTGAATTTCCGCACCACACGTTCCCACGGTGGCGTCCACCGTGAGTTCCAATGGTGGTTGGGCTTTCCCCGTGCCGGGGCTGCGAACCAGAGTGCACTCGAGCGGCATGATGGTGAATTCCTAACGGTGGGGCCGGTCTACGCGTCCACGCTAGTAACACGGTGAGCATGCTGTCCCGCTTGGAGTGTCCCATGTGGATAAGCGCCGTG
Source organism: Pseudarthrobacter sp. NPDC055928 (assembly GCF_042270935.1). Classification (NCBI taxonomy): domain Bacteria; kingdom Bacillati; phylum Actinomycetota; class Actinomycetes; order Micrococcales; family Micrococcaceae; genus Pseudarthrobacter; species Pseudarthrobacter sp. NPDC055928. The sequence goes on along the minus strand of NZ_JBHJZH010000002.1, from coordinate 296,518 downwards.
TTCGGTGGGTGATGGCGTGTTCCGCGGGCCGGCGGACTGTAACATCCGAGGCAGGCCTCCCGCCGGGTTTGGCCAGCCGCTGCAGCGTCTCGGGTAGGCTAGAACAGCAGACTTTGCACAACATTGCGCTGCCCGTATTCGAAACTGGAGATTTTGTGACTGCTGACCTCGTCATTGTAGGGTCGGGCTTTTTTGGCCTGACAATCGCAGAACAGGCCGCGACTGAGTTGGGCTTGAAGGTGGTCGTCATCGACCGTCGACACCACATCGGTGGGAACGCCTACAGCGAAAAAGAAGAGCAGACCGGGATCGAGGTGCACCGCTACGGTGCCCACCTTTTCCATACGTCCAATGAACGGGTGTGGGAGTACGTCAACCGGTTCACGACTTTCACCAATTACGTCCACAAGGTCTATGGCGTGCACAAGGGCGAGGTCTATTCGCTCCCCATCAACCTGGCCACCATTAACCAGTTCTTCCGCGCCAACCTGACGCCGGGCCAGGCACAGGCCCTGATCCAGGAGCAGGCCGGAGAGCTCGCCGGGACTGATCCGCAGAACCTCAACGACAAAGGCATCCAGCTCATTGGCCGGCCGCTGTATGAAGCGTTCATCAAGCACTACACCGGCAAGCAGTGGCAAACGGATCCCAAGGACCTGCCTGCCGGAATCATCTCCCGGCTACCGGTGCGGTATAACTACGACAACCGCTACTTCAACGACACGTACGAGGGCCTGCCCACCAACGGCTATACCGCTTGGATCGAGAAGATGGCGGAGCATCCGAACATCGAGGTGCGCCTCAACACGGACTTCTTCGATGAAACGCAGGAGTACAGCAAGAACAAGGTTGTCGGCAATATCCCGGTGATTTACACGGGTCCGATCGACCGCTATTTCGACTTCGCTGAAGGTGACCTTTCCTGGCGCACCATCGACTTCGAAGAAGAAGTATTGGAAGTTGGGGACTTCCAAGGCACGTCCGTGATGAACTACAACGACGCCGACGTGGCCTATACCCGGATCATCGAGCCGCGCCATTTCCACCCGGAGCGGGATTACCAGACCGACAAAACAGTCATCATGCGTGAGTTTTCCCGGGCTGCTGAAAAGGGCGATGAGCCTTACTACCCGATCAACACTGCTGCGGACAGGGAAAGACTGCTCAAATACCGCGACCTTGCCGCGGCAGAGCAGAGCGTGCTGTTCGGAGGGCGCCTGGGAACGTACAAGTACCTGGATATGCATATGGCTATTGGCTCTGCCCTGAGCATGTTTGACAACAAGATCCGGCCGCATTTCGAAGACGGCGCCAAGCTTGAAAGTGGAGGAGTGGACGCATGAGCGAGACGACAGACTCGAAGACGTGGTCAACGTTGCAGAGGGTGATCCTTCCATCCGCAGACCAGATGGACACGGTGTCACTTTACGTTGACGCCGGTACGGCCAGCGGCATCCGCCTTCGGGAGAATGACGAGCTGGCGCGCACTCCCAAGCTGCCTGAACAGAAGCTGCAGATGTTCAGCTCCGGCAGCCGTGAAGCGCATTTCGAAGACCTGCTGACTAGGCACTCGATGCGCGTCCGCTCGGGTGAGCAGATGTCATTTGGCACCTACTTCAACGCCTTTCCTGCCAGTTACTGGAAACGCTGGACCTCTGTCCGGGACGTTCGCCTGGTGGTACGGACGAGCGGCACGGGAACTGTCACCGTGTACAAGTCCAACGCACGCGGGTCGGTTCAGCGGGTTGACGGTAAGCACGTCGACGGCGCTGCCACCTCAGTCTTTGACCTCACCTTGAAGCCGTTTGGCGACGGCGGCTGGTACTGGTTTGACCTGGCCGCAAGTTCAGGCGAACTGCTGTTGGAGAACGGCGAATGGCAGGCCGAGAGCAGCCGCGATTCCAAGGGCCAGGTCACCCTTCAAATCACCACGATGAACAAGCCCGACTTCTGCCTGAATAACGCCCGAATCCTGGCAGGGAATCAAGACGTCCTCGAGAACGTCAAAGAGATCCTGATCGTGGACCAGGGGACGCAAAAGGTCGAAGCCGAAGATGGCTTCGCCGCAGTCAAGGAATCATTGGGCGGAAAGCTCAGGGTCATCAACCAAGCGAACCTGGGCGGGTCCGGTGGGTTCGCGCGTGGGATGTACGAGTCGGTGGAGAATGGCAGTGACTACGTGCTGCTCCTTGACGATGACATCGTGGTGGAGCCGGAAAGCATCGTTAGGCTGCTGACATTCGCTGACCACTGCAAGAAGCCAACCATCGTTGGCGGGCACATGTTTGACCTCTATAACCGCAGCGTGCTCCACACCTTTGGCGAGGTTGTTGACCCGTTCCGGATCGTCCCGGCACTCCCGCACGCGGACATGGAAGTACGGCATGACTTCAGCATTGCAAACCTCCGCCAGACCGCGTGGCTGCACCGGCGCGTGGACGTGGACTACAACGGCTGGTGGATGTGCCTGATCCCCACCGAGGTCATCAGGGAAATCGGCCTATCGCTGCCCCTATTCATTAAATGGGACGACGCCGAATACGGCCTTCGCGCCCGCGAAGCCGGATTCGCCACAGTATCCTTGCCTGGCGCCGCAGTGTGGCACGTTTCCTGGATCGATAAGGACGATCTCGTGGGATGGCAGGCGTACTTCCACGAACGCAACCGCTTGATTACCACCTTGATCCACAGCCCCTACCCGAAGGGCGGACGGGTTCTGCGTGAATCCGTGCAATCCGACGTCAAGCACCTGGTATCGATGCAGTACTTCACCGAACATGGCCGGATCGAGGCCTTGAAGGACCTTTTCAAGGGGCCGGAAGACCTCCACCGCGTGCTCGGCACCAAGTTGCCTGAAATCAACGCCCTGAAGGCGTCCTACCCGGACGCCCAATTGAAGGATGACGTCGACGACTTCCCCGCCCCGAAACTGGGCCGTGGTCCGATGGGGGGCACCGTCGTTGGTATGCCCAGCAAGAAGGAACTGATTCCCTGGGGCATCAAGACTGTTGCCCGGCAGCTGATCAAGGCGCCCGGACCGGAAAGCGCCGAGCGCCCCCAAGGGTATCTCGCCCACCGGGACAACCGCTGGTACCGGGTCGCCCACTACGACAGCGTGGTGGTCTCCAACGCCGAAGGAACGGGCGCCTCCTGGTACCAGCGCGACCCCCGGAAGCTGAAGTCGATGCTGACAGAGGCAACCCGCTTGCACGTCCGGCTTTTCCGTGAGTGGGACAGACTGGCCGAGCAGTACCGCAATGCCGTTGCGGAGGTCAGCTCAATGGAGTCCTGGAAGAAGACCTTTGACGCCGCTTCGGAGGATTCGAAGTAGATGGCCGGCAGCACTGAAGGAATGATCCGCCCAGGCCAGGGGCGGGGACTCCTTGACGTCTATGACCATCGGTTCCTGCTCAAGCTTTTGGTGCGGAAGGAGATCAAGGTCCGTTACCGCGGATCGATCCTGGGTCTCCTGTGGTCCTACGTCAAGCCATTGATGCAGTTCCTCATCTATTTCGTGGCATTGGGAATCTTCCTGAACCTCCAGCGCGGAACACCGAACTACGCCATCTACCTGTTCGCAGGCATTGTCTTAGTGAACTTCTTTACGGAGTCCTTAGGCAACGCCACAAGGTCCATCGTGGACAACCGCGACCTCATCCGGAAGATCTATCTGCCCCGTGAGCTGTTTCCGGTGGCAACCGTGTGGGTTTCAGCAGCACATTTCCTGCCTCAAATGGTGGTGCTCATCGGTGCCTGCCTCATTGCGGGGTGGACGCCGACAGTCCTTCAGCTGGCCGCCGCAATCCTGGCTTTTGTGCTGGTCTCAGTCCTCGCGACCGGACTGGGCCTGCTGTTCAGCGCCGCAAACGTCTACTTCCGTGATTCGGAAAACATCGTTGACATGATCCTCATGGTGGTGACGTGGGCTTCGCCGGTGCTCTACGTCTGGACGATGGTGAGGGACGTGATGGGGTCCTGGTACTGGCTGTACCAGCTCAATCCCATGACCGTCGCTGTGGAAATCTTCCACTGGGCCTTCTGGTTCCCCACTTTGAAAGAGGATCAGCTGGAGCTCGCTGCGATGCCGCCGGACCTTATGACGGTTTGGCTTCCCGTGGCTTTCCTCATTTCCATCGCTGTGCTGTTTGTGGGCCAATTGGCCTTCCGGCGCTCGGCCGTCCATTTTGCACAGGAGCTCTAACGTGACAGCACGAGGCGAGATAGCAATCAGTTGCAAGAAGCTGCGCAAGCAGTTCGTGTTGCGCCATACCCGGTCCATGAAAGAGGCCGTGGTCTGGCTGGTCAAGGGACGAAAGGGCGACCTCTCCAAGAAGTTCATGGCGCTCACGGACGTGTCCCTTGAAGTGCAACAGGGTGAGACGGTGGCCTTGCTTGGGCTCAACGGTTCCGGAAAGTCCACGCTGTTGAAGCTGATCTCTGGCGTTCTTCAGCCCGACGGCGGCACCGTCCACACCCGCGGACGGGTTGCGGGCCTTATCGAGGTTGGAGCAGGCTTCCACCACGACTTGAGCGGGCGCGACAACGTCTATCTGAACGGTGCGATCCTCGGCATGACCGAGAAGCAGATCGATGACATGTTCGATTCAATCGTTGAATTCTCGGAGATCGGCGAGTTCATCGACACCGAGGTCAAGTTCTACTCTTCCGGGATGTACCTGCGGCTGGCGTTCTCCATTGCCGTGCACACCGACCCTGAGGTTTTCCTTATCGATGAAATCCTTGCGGTGGGGGACGAGCCGTTCCAGCGCAAGTGCATTGCCAAGATCAAGGAACTGTCGGACAAGGGCAAAACCCTTTTTGTCGTCAGCCACGACCTGGATCTGGTTTCCACTGTCTGCGAGCGGGGCATTCTCCTCGAACACGGCGAAGTCATCATGGACGGCGAAGTGCATGAGGTTGTGGCTGAGCTTCGGAGCCGCACAGCCGCCTGATAACCCGCCTGACGGGGCGTGGCCCCGGTCAGTTCAGGCAGGCCGTGATGTGATAAAGCCTGGCCTCGCCTTGGCTGTCTACCAGCTGTACGCCCGGATTACGGTCAAGGTTTCTGAGCCCGGCCGGAGTATGGCTTCCGCCATGGACTTCCTTGGACCCAAAGTCGAGGACATAGAACGCATTTTCATTCCTGACCGCGCTGCAAACGTTCGGGTCGCTCTCCACGGAGCCGAGGTCGTTATAAATCTCCTGCAGTTCAGGGGACACGTAGCTGAGGATATGCATCTGCGCAGCCTTCCGATCTCCGATCGCGTAGGCCAGCGCGGCGCCGGTGTAGGGATTTCCCAACAGGACCGAGTCGGCCGGCACAGTCTCCGGAAGCCGGTCCATGAGTTCGAGTTCATCCGCTGATACCAGCGGGGAATCATTGCTGATGGTATAACGCGTCGACGCCTGAGCCGCCTCGTGCTGCACTCCACCCTGTTGTCCCAGCGCAACCGCACCCACGGAAAGCCCACCAACGGCAGCGATTCGGAGCAGTCGCCCCCTGCCCTCGGAGCCAGCAGCCCGTTGGAATATTGTCAGGGCAGGACTCGGCCACTGCCCTGTGCTGAGTTTTGCTTCTGCCCAGTTCACGCCGATGGCCACCAAGAGCACGGCGGCTACGGGAAGAAGGGCCGCAAGGCGGTAGCTGTCGTTGTACCAGACGCCGGCCAGGAAGTTCCTGATGGGCGAGATCGGGAAGCCGGAAACAACAACGAAAATGGCAGAGAAAATCAGGAAAGCAATTCCGACCCAGGCGAGGTTTTTGTTCGTCCTGAAGCAGGCCCATAGTCCAACGAGTGCCAAGGGTGCCACCAGCCAGGCGGGGGCGAGCCCCATGGGTGCGAGGAAGAGGGCCTCACCCAACGCCTGGGGGACCGTGTGATACGGACCCCAGAATGACGCCTCCTCGGGTGGCCTCAAGAAGATCCACAGAGCGAGGAAAATAAGGCAGTACGCGACGAGGCCGGCCGCCTGAAGGTTGAAACGACGCCGGTTGGCGGCCCGGTCTCTCCACAGCCCGGAAGCCGACCTGTAGGCGGAGAAAGCCACCATGGGAAGCGTCCAGACAAGCCAGGCCATAAACGTTGTCGGGTGGGCCACGATCAGGCCTGCAAGGCTCAAGAGCAATGCAAGGATTGCAGGCAGAGCCGGTATTTGCGTAGTCGGCGCCGCTCCCGTGATGCGGGCCGCCAAGGCGATGCTTGCCGGCAGGATGCTGATTGCCAGCAGGTTCGGATACAGGACCCCGAAGTCCATCATCAGCAGCGGGAAAGCCCCGAGAGAGGCACACGCTATGCCGGTTGCAATCGTTGCTGCCGTCTGGCGTCCCGCAACCCAGGTTGTCATCAGGAGGCAGCTCAACGGCCAAAAGACCGCCGCCAGGACAATGCTGGTGATGTTTACGGCCACGGGTACGGCAGCGCCTGTCGTTGAGGCCACAAAAGCCGCTACCGCGTTCCACCCGGCCGGGTAGAACCCGCCTCCGGTCATCGCGCCAATGGTGAGGGAGGAAGCCTGGCCGGTATCTAAGGCGAACCGGACGGAGTTAAGGTGAAATACAGCGTCATAAGTCTGGGATATGGATCCCGGAGACCCCAAGACCTGGAAAGTCCGCCAACCCAGCAGCACCGCGGCAACAGTAACCGCAATGAACGGCGCCAACTTGGCCAACGTTGACCTTCCTTGGCCAGCGTGCTGTTGTTGCCGGCTGAGACGGCCCAGGAAAAATGCAAGGGAGGCCAGCAAAGCCGTGGCGACGCCGACAGGCAGCACCCCAAACTTCACCCCAAGGAACGGGGTGGCAGTGGCAGTCAAAACGATGACTCCCACCGACAAAGCCGGCGCAAGCGAGAGCGCGTTGAATGACCTAAACCTCAGGGCAAGGGAAACTATGAAGCCCGGGGCCAGGAGCAGGAGTGCGGCAATGAAAATTTGCGGAAGGACAGGCAACCACATCTGGCTTGCTACGGCTCGAGCAAGCCGAGCAGATATGCTCCGTAACCACTCTTCACCAGGGGCTCTGCACGCTGGCGAAGCTCATCGTCGCTGAGGAATCCGAGGCGCCAGGAGATTTCCTCGGGCGCACCGATCTTGAGTCCCTGACGGTTTTCGACCGTTCGAATGAAATTCGATGCGTCGCTGAGATCGTTGAAGGTACCGGTATCCAGCCAGGCCGTTCCCCGGGGGAGGATCTCCACCTGGAGCTTTCCCTTCTCAAGGTAGGCACGGTTTACGTCAGTAATCTCAAGTTCCCCCCGCGGCGAAGGCCTGAGGTTGCGGGCGATGTCGATGACGTCATTGTCGTAGAAGTAGAGACCGGGCACCGCGTAATGGCTCCGGGGCTTTTCCGGCTTCTCCTCCAAGGAGAGGGCCTTGCCCTCGTCATCGAACTCCACCACACCATACGCCTTGGGGTCTTTGACCCAATAGCCGAAGACAGCGCCGCCGTCGATGTCAGCGTGTTTGCGGAGCTGGGTACCCATTCCCTGACCGTAGAAGATGTTGTCACCCAGGACGAGCGCAACCGTCTCGTTGCCGATGTGCTCAGCACCCAGGATAAATGCCTGGGCGAGTCCATCCGGTGAAGGCTGCTGGACGTACGTAAGATTGACGCCAAACTGGCTGCCGTCACCGAGCAGCCTCTGGAACTGCTCCGCGTCGTGGGGAGTGGTGATGATGAGGATGTCCCGGATGCCCGCAAGGATGAGCGTCGACAGCGGGTAATAGATCATCGGCTTGTCGTAGACGGGAACCAGCTGCTTGCTGATGCCGAGGGTGATCGGGTGTAGCCGGGATCCGGTCCCGCCGGCCAAGATAATTCCACGCATGGTCCCAATCCTCTATCAATGAAGCCCTCACAGCAAACCAGTGCAGAGTGACCTAATCGATGACCTTGGTAGTATCTAAAGACCCCCTGTCTCGAAAGTAGTGGAAATACCTATGTCGTCAGCACCCGCCCTCGGGCTTCAGTCCCGAGCGCAAACGCCACCTCAGGGGCACAGGCGTCGACTGGATATCGAGGGTCTTCGCGCCGTTGCCGTTCTTGCGGTCGTTTTCGATCACTTGATTCACTGGCCGGGCGGCGGGTTCATCGGCGTAGACATGTTTTTCGTTATCTCCGGGTACCTCATTTCCGGAATCCTGCTTCGTGAGGCGACAACTCGAGGAAGAATCTCGTTCCGCGAGTTCTACCTGCGTCGCTTCAAGCGAATTCTTCCCGCCGCTGCGCTCGTATTATCCGTAACAGTCACGGCGGCGTACGTTATTTTTTACGCGGGCCGTGCCTCATCAATTGCGACAGATGCCTTCTGGGCTTTGGTCTTTTCGGCGAACTGGCGGTTTGCCCTCCTCGGGACCGACTATATGAATTCAGGTTCGTCCGTATCGCCGATCCAGCATTATTGGTCCCTCGGCGTTGAGGAGCAGTTTTACATTTTTTGGCCCTGGGTGATTATAGGGGCACTATTTCTCGCGCGTCGATTGAAGTGTAACCCTCGCGGAACTGCCGTAGTCTTGGGCTTCTTTGTTGCTGTGCCCATTCTTCTTTCGTTTGCATTTGCCCTTTGGGAAACGAATTCCAACCATACGGTGGCCTACTTCTCGACTTTCTCTCGGGGATGGGAGCTGGGCGCCGGAGCGCTGTTAGCGGTATTGACGGCGAGATTCAGCGGATTCCCTCAAAAATTGCAGATCGGCCTTCTTTCATTTGGCCTGTTGCTCATTGGTGCCTCACTCATCCTGATAACGCCAGAGACACCATTCCCTGCACCATTCGCCATTTTTCCAGTCTTGGGCACCTGCCTGGTTATCCTTGCGGGTTGCGGGGGCACCGGGCCGTCATACAATCGGCTGGCGTGGATTCTGACTAACCCAGCTTCCCGGTACGTCGGCAAAATTTCGTACTCTCTGTATCTTTGGCATTTCCCCGTGATCATTCTTCTCGGCGCATTCGTGGAGCCAGACACCCTGTGGTTCTATCTCGTAGCAGTCACGCTCATGACCGTTCTATCGGTGGCGTCGTTCAAGTGGGTTGAGGATCCGATACGGCGTAGCCGCCTCGGTGTTGCCAAGCCCTCGCTAAAGACCGGCCAACGGCCACGACCGGTGCGACGGCGGGAGGTCCAGGGCCTTGCCGCATTCGCAGCGTTGGTTCTGGCATTGCCACTTATTGCTTTCGCCACTATAGGTCAGCGCGATGCTTCAGACCTTGGGGCCGGAAGTTCTGCTGATCCCGGGACTCCGGTGACGGCCATGACTGCGGACCAGAGGCAGGAGCAGTTGCGGGCGGCCCTAGCGTCTTCTGAGTGGCCAGCCCTCCGGCCGAATCCGGCGGAAATGGGGCCGGACGGAGCACTCGCTAAACCCGACGAGTGGATAAAGGACGGCTGCTTAGGTGGTGAGCTATCGCCGTTGGCTCATGACAAGGACGTGACTGCCAACGCCTTGCGGTGCGTATATGGCCCTGAGAACGCAACTCGTTCATTGGTAATCTTCGGAGATTCGACGACGATGAGTTTTGTCCCTGGCATCCGGAAAGCCTTGGAAGGGCAGGACTGGCAGGTGCACATATACACGGTGGCAGCCTGTTCGCCGGTGCTAATACCAGGCCGAAACGACGCATCGGCAGACGAATGCAAGCGATTCAAGCTCTGGGTTCAAGATCAGATTGGACGTCTCAATCCCGATGTTGTCGCGTCCTCGTTCTTGCGCAATGACGGTCAGTTGTCGAGCGGTGCAGTTGGGCGCGAAGCGGATGCCGAGTGGCAGAAGTACGTCACTGACATGGGGCGTTACGTTGTCGGGCAGGGCGCTCGATATGTTCTTCTGGAGGCACCTGCTCCCGCTAAGGCCGAGCCAAGCCAATGCATAACAAGGTTTAGTGTGCCCAGTGACTGCATAACGGAGCGCAGCACGATATTTGATGGGCAAAGCGAAGTGGAAGCCCGTGCAATCGCCGATGTCGGTATCAACGCAACGTTCGTCCCCACAAAGGAGTGGTTCTGCGTGAACTCAAGATGCCCGGCCTTTGTCGGAAGCACAGCCATGTACGCCGACATCAACCACATTAGTGCCCTTGCCTCGGAGGAGTTGGCGCCACTGCTGAGGCCGGCACTAGCACCGTAGTGCCCGCGAATGAAGGATGACCTACAGCTGTCGGCGGGGACGCCGTCGAGGGCTGTTATTTACGCCCGCTCGTTCCTTTGAATCCGTCTGACATGCCGGCACGGGCACTTACTATTCGTTGGATTCGTCCGGGCGCAAAGATGCTGACTAGGGCCAGATGCCTGAAATCAGCCAGGAAGCCCTTCGCAGCCCAGCCGGGGTGGCGCCGGCCGTAGATTTTGGCGAGCAGGATCCGGTTGCGGAAAATGTAGTAATACCGCCACGTTGCGGCCGTCCTGATATTCACTTTCCTGCCCCACAGCGAGAACGTCCTGCCCATGATCTGCGCCGGTGTGCTGCTGCCAAGGGAATGATTCAACGCGGCCCCGGGTGCCAGAACCGTTTCCAGGCCGGCGTTGCGGCAACGTAGGTAGTACTCGGTGTCCACCCCGTCGATGAAGAGTTCGGCCTTGAAGAGCCCCAGCTGCTCAAGGACTTTTACCGGAATCAAGAGGCCGGACTGGATTGGTTCCCCGCCGAGCTGAACGCCCAGCTTCGTGCCCCGCCGTCGTACAGGCAGACCACGAACCGTGCCGGGGGCCACAAGGCCCACCGGGATGCCCTGAACCTCCGCGGCCGTCGCTGCCTCGACAAGGGACTGGACGTAGCCGTCCTCCAGCAGGGAGTCCTGGTCCATGGTGAGGACGTAGTCCGGCTTATCCGCTCGTGAAACTGCAAGCTCTATGCCGCGGTTCAGGGCTGCCGCAATTCCCGAGTTCTCGCTGAGACGTTCCACGGTGCAGCCCGCAGCCGAGAGCTTTGCCAGGATCCTGCTCGGGTCCTCGGTGCTCCCGTCGTCGACCAGCACGACATTGTCCACCTGTGATAACAGGGCAGCCGCGTTGGCCAATACGCCGTCGTCGGGGTTAAACAGTGAGACGACGGCGCAGGTCCGGGTGGTGGTCATCGAGGCGTTTCCTGTTAGGCAGGCTTGACGTCAGGCTGTGCGTCAATCCATGTAGCCAAGCGGTCGATGCCCTGGGAGAGGTTGAACTGCGGAGTCCACCCGAGCACACGCTCGGCTGCCGTGACGTCGGCCCAGGCATGGCGGACATCGCCCTGGCGGTACTGGCCTGTGACGTGCGGTGCCGGCGCCTTGTAGTGCTCGGCGATCAGCTTGGCGGCTGTGCCGATCGTCTGGAATTCGCCGGAGCCGATGTCCATGGGCTCGCCCTGAACCCTGGGGGAGACCGCCCCGGCCACGATCGCTGACGCGACGTCGTCGATCAGGATGAAGTCGCGGCGGACTTCACCGTCTTCGTAAAGGGGGATTGACTTGCCGCCCATGGCCATCCGGCAGAACAGGCTCATGATTCCGGTGTACGGGTTGATCAGGGACTGCCCCGGTCCGTACACATTCTGGAGCCGAAGGATCACCGTCTCTACACCGAAGGACTTGGCCCAGGCCTGAAGCACATGCTCCTGGGCGAGTTTCGTCGCACCGTAGACGCTGACGGGGGCCGGGAACGTTTCGGAAGCCTTCATGGCCACCGGAACGGCGTTGGGAAAATCCCATTGCGCCTTGTCAAGCGTTTCGCTGGTCCGCTGCCCGGGGTAGAAGGTGGTGCCGTCGCCGTCCTGCCAGGCACCCTCACCGTAGACGGCACGGCTGGAGGACAGGACGATCCGTCGCGGCAGTTTCTGGTGACGGTTGAGCCCGTCGAGCAGCTGTGACGTGCCGACGACGTTCACGTGCGTGTGTCGGGTTGCTTCCTCAAGGGACTGGCCCGTACCGGTTTCAGCCGCGAGGTGGATGACCACATCCGGGGTCACCTGCTCAAGCACACGATCCCAAGTGCTGGACTCCGCCACGTCCGCAATGATCAGTTCAGCGGCCGCATTGAGCTCTGCAGGCCTGGCGCCGGAGGCGTGGATCTGGGGGTGCAGGTTGTCCACCACAACGACGCGGTCGAAGGCCTCCACCAAAGAATCGGAGATAGCGCAGCCAATGAATCCGGCGCCGCCGGTGACGAGAACGGTACCGCCCGGGCGGGCAGGAGTTGCAGGAGAAGTCACTGGTGACCTTTCGTTTCTGGCTTAATTGCCGAATGAATGGCGGATGAGGGCCTTTGCCGCTGTCGCATTGCGGCTGATGATTGCCTTGGGGAGGAGCGCCATGGCGTGGGCGCGCGACGTCAGCCGGAGGCGGGCGGAGCGGGCAGCCCGGGTCCAGCCGAGTTCCTCGGCTTGGGCAGCTGAGACAGCAAAGTAATCACGTTCACCGGCGAATCTGGATCCGTCGATCAGTTTCGTGGAGGAAGCACTGTTGGAGTGCCTGCGGTAACGGAAGCAGACGGCCGGGTCGATAAGGAGTTGGTCCCCGTTGTACACCATGTCCATGATCAGGGCAAGATCCTGGATGATGGGGAACCCGTCACGAAAATCAACCCGGCGGATCTTGTCGGTGCGGAAGGCAAGCGACGGCCAGTAGAGCCAGTCGCCATGCATCAGATTGGTGGCGATGGCTTCGCCGGCAATGATCTGGCGGCCGCCGCCCCGCGGCTTGATGAGCTTCTGCTTGACGCTGTCGACCAGGGTGGAAACGACCTGGCCGTTCTCGTCGATGACTTCCACGCCCGGCTGGATGATGGCGGCGTCGGGGTAGCGTTCGTGTGCCTTGAGGATGACGTCCACGTAGTTGGGCAACAGGACATCGTCGCAGCCGAGGATCACCATGACTTCCTGCGTTGCCATGGAAACACAGGTGCGGTAGTTCGCGGTGATGCCGGCGTTCACCTCCTTGCGGATGTAGCGCACGCGTGGATCATCAATGCCCGCCATGAAGGCTTCAATCTCTTCGCCCGGATAGGCGTCGTCGACGACGGTCAACAGCCAGTCGCCGTTGCTCTGGGAGAGGACGCTGTTGACAGCTTCTTTCATGTATCCGGGGTCGCCCCAGTACGGCACAAAAATATCGAGAGGCATTTAGGAGTCTTGGCTTTCGCTCGGGCGGTCGTAGACCTGGGCAGAGGCTTGGGGATGCGCCGTGTCGTTGGTTGCAGAGTGGATGCCGGCTGTCGGAACGGAAGCCCGGTCTTCCTGGATTGACTCAATCTGGGTTCTGAGGATGGCGACTTCTTCGGCCAGCGTTCTGGTTTCGTCCTCGACGACCGAAATTTCCCACGACAGATGCAGGCACACACCGAGCAGCATGAGGATGCTCATCGCAAACAGCAGGTTCGATGGAACCTGCACACCCACCAGCGCGGCCACGATGTTGAGCAGTTGGGGAAACGCCGCGAGCACGAGTGTTGCGACGCCGACGATCAGCCATAGGGCGGCGTACTTCTCCCTGAGCTTCTTTCGGCGAAGCATCTCGAAGACCAAGGCCACGATCGCCAGGGCGAGAAGGAAGGCAGCAAGATTTCCCATTCCCTAGACCACCACGGATTCAACAGCCGGTTTTGTCAATTTTGTAGGCTTTCTGGTCAGGGCGAAGAGGAGTGCGAACACTGATCGTCCCAGGTAAATCGCGGCTTTGAGCGGGTTGTGGCTGGGCTTGCCGCCTTGGCGCGGGCGCATCTCCACCGGGACCTGCGTGACTTTGCAGCCGGACCTGATGGCCACTACGAGGGAGTCGATGGTGTCACCGAGATACTCGGCCGGGTAGTGGTCCAGGTATTGTGTGACCGCACGCTCGTTGGCGGCGCGGAATCCGCTGGTAACGTCCGTGAGGCGGGTTTTTGCCAGGCCGGAGATGACCTTCGCGAGGAACTGCATGGCCCACTTGCGGGGTCCGGTTACTTTGTAGTCACCGCGTTCGGCAAAGCGTGCTCCGATGGAGATATCGGCGTGGGCTAGCCCGGCCAGGACTTCATCAATGCTGCGGGGGTCGTGCTGTCCGTCGGAATCCACCTGGATCACCTGACGGTAGCCAAGCCGCTGGGCGTACTTGAATCCGGCGCGCATCGCCCCGCCCACACCGAGGTTGAACGGAAGGTTCAGGACAGTCGCCCCTGCGGCTGCGGCTTCCTCGGCGGTGGCATCGGTGGAGCCGTCATTGACGACCAAAACGTCGTATCGGGTATTGGTGGTGAGAACCTCCCGCACGGTGTTACCGACAGCTTCGGCTTCATTCCAGGCAGGCATGATCACCAGGACGCGCGGATTGGGATTGGGTTCCATGTTGTCCAAACTATATCAATTGCGGGAGGGCACATCGGGAGCCGGCGGCCAGCACGGGCCCGGCTGTTCCGGCTATCGGTTCAGTTTCTCGCCCAATGCCGGGGGAATCGGACCCGTTCCGCCGCACACGGCGTCACGGAAGCCAGACACCGCGGCCCTGACGAGTTTGCCGCGGCCGCGACTGAACGCCAGCCTCAGCGTATGGGCTTTGGCCTCCTCGATGAGGCGACGAAACACCCATTGGGGATCCTTGCGGACGTAGCGCAAGGAAAGCGCTGTTCCGTTGCGGCAGATGTAGTAGACGCGGCCGGGTGAATGGTAGTTGTACGAGATGTCCCTGCCCATGATCCGTACCGGCCGTCCCAGCAGGACAGCGGGCTCCCGTTGTCCGAGATCATGCTGGATTTCACAGCCATCGCCGACCAGGACTTCAAGGCCGGCCGAGCGCGTGCGCATCGTGTACTCGGAGTCAACGCCGTCAATGAACAGGCCTTCGTCAAAAAGGCCAATCTCGTCCAGTGTTGCGCGGGGAATCAGGAAGCCGGACTGCATGGGGTCGAAGGCCCTGACAAATCCGGCTACAGAACCGCGAACGGGAATGGGGTGGCCGCTGTAGGAAGAAGCGGAAATGAAGCCAACCCGCAGTCCGGCAAGCTGCGCCCTCCTGCACGTGTCCACCGCCGCAGCAACGTATCCGGGGCCGGGAAGGGAATCCTGGTCGAACGTCAGGAAGTAATCCGGTTCAGATTCCTCCCGGGCGTGAGCGATACCTGCGTTGAGGGCGGCGGCTATTCCCTTGTTGGACGGCTGCGTCACGACCGTAACACCTTCGGCCCTAAGCTCGGCAAAGAGCTCCTCGGACCCGGCTGGAGAGCCGTCGTCGACG
Source organism: Pseudarthrobacter sp. NPDC055928 (assembly GCF_042270935.1). NCBI lineage: Bacteria > Bacillati > Actinomycetota > Actinomycetes > Micrococcales > Micrococcaceae > Pseudarthrobacter > Pseudarthrobacter sp. NPDC055928. The sequence continues at coordinate 281,346 of NZ_JBHJZH010000002.1, read as the reverse complement.
ACTACAACACGGCTGACCTGCCGGGCGATGCCTGCGATGTTTTCGCGCAGGGCAGGGCCGGGCCGGTAGGCAGCGATAACAGCCACGACACTCGGGGCAGGGTTATTAGGCGTCAACGCGGTCCATTCTCTCGTTGGTCAGGAGCTTCCGTGCAGGGAGCATGAGGGTAATGAACAGGAGAGCTTCGCTCAGGGCCATGCCCAGCGCAACTCCCGGGGCGTTACCCAGCACACCCGCCCAAACCATGACGGCTAGCCCGAAAGTGGCAGAAACAAGAGTCCAGCGCAGAACGAGTCGGTCCTTACCTGCCGGAATCAGCAGGTTTCGGATAAACGGCGTGCTGGCACTTAGGAACGCGAAGGCGAGACCGTAGTAGAAGCACAATTCGGTGGTGGCTTGGGCTTTTCCAGCGAAGAGGAGGCTGCTGGCAAAGGGGCCGGCAAGAGTGAGGATCACCGCGCCGACCGCGCCCAGGCCCACGTGAGCCCAAATGGCGGCCAGGTGCCGATTCCGGCGGTTCTCCGCTCCGTGTTCGAGGGTCCATCCCTGGAACGCGTTACCCAGGGCTACCACTGTGAAGAGACCGAAGCGGTATAGCGTGTCGGCGGTTGCAAGGCTGCCGGACGCGGCCGGAGCAGTCGTGGCGGTGGCGATCGGTGCTGGTGTGGAAGCATATGCGTTTGCGGCAAGGCTGATGCCGGCAGTGCGCCGCTGGGCGGAGAGGTCACGCACGGCCGCAGGAAGGTCGCTGGGGAACCAGCGGCCTCCCTTGGCATACCGCGTTTGGAACGCCGTCAGCGAAATGACCGTGGCCAGCGCGGCAAGGCCCGGGTAAAACCACAGCTGTCCGGTGGTGAGCAATAGCGGAGCCGCTGCGGCGGTCGCGATGAAGCGCGGAACAGTGTCGTATACAGCCAGCAGTTTGGGTTGCCCCATACCGATGCAGAACCATGCGGGCGACAGTCCTGCGAGGGCGACAGCGAAAGCCATGGCCATGGCTTCGCTTCTGAATTGGGGCACGGCGACTACCGCCGCCGCTGCTCCTGCCAAGGGAAAGACGAGAACCAGCAGAACGAGTCGGGTTCGGATGCTTTGCAGGTAGACGTGCGCCCGGGCTGCCGGATCCGCCGATCGGGCCACGGCTACGGGCCCTTCAACATTCCATCCCCACATCAGTACCGTCGCGGCGAAGGTGCCGATCGCCTGGCCTGAGATGATGCTGGAAATGCCCTCCCCACCTACGATCCCCGAGACGATGGGGATGAGGAGAAGTGGCGTGATAAGGGAAAGCAAGGGCAGAACCGTGAAGCCGGACAGGCGAAGCAATACGGTTTTCATACGGTGGTTTGTCCTTGGTTCGCTGGCAGTCCTGAACGATCTTACGTGATTCCTTGGCCTAGCTTGGGGTCGCATAGGATGGGGCGGGCAACCGGTGGGACCCTTACTGCCGTTGTTTTGCCCTTGAAGTCGAGCGAGACGTGAGGCCATGAACGCCCCAACCCAGCCTGAGACGGCGCCCGTACGAGCGAGCATTTGTATGGCCACTTACAAAGGTGCCAGGTACATCGACGAGCAGCTCACATCGATCCTGGATCAGCTCGCAGAAAACGACGAGCTTGTCATCGTGGACGACGCTTCGCCCGATGACACTGTTGAACACATCCGCAGATTTCATGATCCCAGGATTAAGTTGATCCAGGCCGAGCGGAACCAGGGATACGTCAGGTCCTTCGAACAGGCGGTGCTTGCGAGCAAGGGCGCTGCCATTCTCCTGGCCGACCAGGACGATGTCTGGATTGAGGGTCGCCTGGATACCTTGCTGGCCGGGCTGGAAACGGCGGACGTCGTGGCCAGCAACTTCGACGTCCTGGGCGGCGGCCGCCGTCCCGGCATTCCGCTGCTTCGAAGCGCCGACAGCGGACGCCACCGTGCGAATCTTTTAGGGATTCTGATCGGTTACCGTGCCTACTACGGCTGTGGGATGGCCTTCCGGCGCGACGTTCTGCACGACTTTGCCCCGGTGCCCCGCTACCTCCGCGAATCCCACGATCTTTGGCTCGCCATCCTGGGCAACACGGCAGGATCCATCATGCATGTCGACCGCCCGACACTGCTGCGCCGACTGCACGAGGAGAACGCCACGCCCAGGGGCTGGAGGTCCTTGAGCGTGATCGTCGCCGCGAGAGTGGTCCTACTCAGGCTAATGGTCGAGGCGCGGCGGCGCCTGCGGTCAGGGAAGAAGCCGCGGCCCCGATGAGCCAGCTGGCAGTGGTCGCGTCCCGGCGAAACGGCTCATGTCAGAACTAATACACGACTGCGTCAACGGTTTGGGCCGGGATGGTGTTACTTAGGAAATGGACCGTAGTGCGCCGTAGGCCCACTGTTGTTGACCAATTCCCATTCCAGTCGCCGGCTAGGGGACGGTCGCCCGGATTGCCAAACGGAAACGCTGAAGCGACGGATGAGCTCCGGTTGCTATTGCCGAGAGCAAATACGTTGTTTCTGAAGATACCGATGGTTGTTGTTCCGTTGGCGTCCCAATCACCAGCGAGGGGAGCGTCGCCGGCCTGACCAAAGCTAACTACGTGAGTGATGCTGGCTGCCCCCGCGCTTCCGTTGCTCAGAGCCCAAACTCCATTGCGAAAAATACCAATACCCGTCCGTCCAGTAGCCGACCAGTCGCCGGTAACAGGGATGTCCGTGGGCAGCCCGAACGATGCCACCGAATCAATCGCGGGTCCTGTCAGACTATTGGTGAGGTACCAGTGGCCGTTGCGCACGATACCAATGGTGGTTATTCCGTCACCATTCCAATCCCCAGTTACGGGAATATCGCCCGCAGTTCCAAACGAGAAGCAGAGAGGAACGCCATTGGGGTTCTGAAGGCACCAGAAGCCATCAAGCATCCACCCCACCAGCCAACGCCCTGCCCCGTACCATTTGCCAGAAATTGGCGTCGAGTTTGCGGGCGGGGCCATCGTAGTGAAATCCGGCGTCCCTGCGAGTCTCCGCAGCTGGTCCATTGTGCCGTTGAACACATTCTGGTCCCCGGGGAACGTTGCCTTGACGGTCTGTGAGGCGTCGGCATAGTCGTTGGCGTACTGCCAGATTGTGTAGGTCGACCAGCCCCCGGGAATGGCGGGGCTGTTGGTGTAATACGAGGCGAGCCAAAGGGGATTGGTGCTGCTGAATTCGGTGGTGTTTCCCAGGCAGTCGCGCCAGAACCAATAGCCCGTGTAGATCATGGCCTGTTTGTTGGTCAGCCGGTAGATCGTGGAGGTAAAGTCCCGGACCCAGGTGGTGAGCTGGGACGGAGACATGCCATAGCACTTGTTGGTCCCGCCGTACGGGTTGTCCTCAATGTCCAGCGTTGGTGGCATGGTGATTCCGTCGGCTGACCAGCCACCACCATTGTTGACGAAGTAGAATGCCTGAGTCGCTCCATCGGATGCACTTGGCGCTGCGAAGTGGTAGGCGCCCCTGATCAGCCCCACGGAGGTGGCACCGCCGATCTGGGCGCCGAAGTACGGGTTCTTGTAGGTGGTTCCTTCGGTCGCCTTAACATAGGCGAACCGTGCGCCGTTGCTCTTGACCGCGGCCCAGTTGACCGACCCCTGCCACGAGCTGACATCCAGGCCCAGTGGCTGGCCCACCGTGCTGGCAGGCTGCTCGGGGACCGATGGCTGCGCTGACTCCGCGCTCAGTGCCTTGGCTTGGGGAACCTGGCCCTCCGCCTCCGGTCCATTCATCCCAGCCCTGCCCATCGCGGCCTGTCCTGCTTCGAGGGAAGGAGCTTGCGCTGCCGCCGCTGTTTCGATGGGGTCAGGCGTGGGCGATGGCGAGGGCGTCGGCGACTCTTCGGAAGCGGCGGCCGGAGGGGTCGACGTCGGCTGCAAGGCACGTGCGGTCTGTCCAGGGGCTGATTCGGACGGCGAAGGCTCCGGAAGTACCTCCGTCGTGGGCGGCGGAGTCGGTGCCGGAGTCAGTGCCACGGCTGACGTTCCGTTCAGAATGAGTGGAAAAACGAGCGCGGCGGTTATCAGGGCCGTCCGGCGGGAATTCAGCATGGTCACGGTTGCTCCCGGTTATATCTTGCGCGGGGAGAACTTCCACCGACGTCCTACCGAGAGTACCCAACCGTTACTGGTGTGACCAGTGGTGGAGGAGTGAAGAATTTGTGGCTTTCTCTGAAATCGGCCGGCCACGCCTCAGCCGGTAAGCTGGGCACCATGCAGAAACTCCTCGTTACCGGCGGCGCCGGCTTCATCGGTTCCAACTTTGTTCACTACGTCATCGCCAATACGGACAGCCACGTCACCGTTCTGGACAAGCTCACGTACGCGGGAAACCTGGAATCGCTGCGGAACCTCCCGTCGGACCGCTTCGCCTTTGTGGAAGGTGATATTGCCGACGGCGGCCTGGTGGACGGGCTCGTGGCCGACACCGATGTGGTGGTGCATTACGCTGCCGAGTCACACAACGACAACTCCCTGCATGACCCCCGGCCGTTCCTGGACACGAACATCATCGGCACGTACACGCTGATTGAGGCGGCCCGGAAGCACAACAAGCGTTTCCACCACATCTCCACCGACGAGGTCTACGGCGACCTCGAACTCGATGACCCGGAGCGCTTCACGGAGCAGACACCGTACAACCCGTCCAGCCCCTACTCATCCACGAAGGCCGGCTCAGACCTACTGGTCCGCGCCTGGGTGCGTTCCTTTGGGCTGCAGGCCACCATCAGCAACTGCTCGAACAACTATGGCCCCTACCAGCACGTGGAGAAGTTCATCCCGCGCCAGATCACCAATGTGATCGACGGAATCCGCCCCAAGCTGTACGGCAAGGGTGAGAATGTGCGGGACTGGATTCACGCCAACGACCACTCCTCGGCGGTGCTGGCCATTATCGCCAAGGGCAAGATCGGCGAGACCTACCTGATCGGTGCCGACGGGGAGAAGAACAACAAAGACGTCGTGGAACTGATCCTCAAGCACATGGGCCAGTCCCCGGACGCCTACGACCACGTCGTCGACCGGCCCGGGCATGACCTGCGCTACGCGATCGACTCCACCAAGCTCCGCGACGAACTGGGCTGGGAACCCCAGTTTTCAAACTTCGACGTCGGCATCGAGGACACCATCGCGTGGTACCGGGACAACGAGGACTGGTGGCGGCCGCAGAAAGCCCAGACCGAAGCCAAGTACAAGGAACAGGGCCAGTAAACGATGACCATCGAGTTCTCGAAAAAGCTGACCACACACGAAACGCCGATCCCCGGCGTCGTCCTGTACGACCTTCCGGTCCATGGCGACAACCGTGGCTGGTTCAAGGAAAACTGGCAGCGGGAGAAAATGGTGGCCTTGGGGCTGCCCGATTTCCGTCCAGTGCAGAACAACATCTCCTTCAATGAGAAGGCCGGAACCACCCGCGGTATCCACGCTGAGCCGTGGGACAAGTTCATTTCTGTTGCCACCGGGAAAATCTTCGGTGCGTGGGTGGACCTGCGCGAGGGGCCTTCCTTTGGGGCGGTATTCACCGCCGTCATGGACCCCAGCCAAGCCATTTTTATCCCCAGGGGAGTGGGTAACGCTTTCCAGACCCTGGAGGACAATACTGCCTACACCTACCTCGTCAACGACCACTGGTCAGCCGACGCGCAAGGCCAATACACCTTCCTGAACCTGGCTGACGAGACTGCCGCCATCGAATGGCCGGTGCCGCTGGCGGAGGCCGAACTCTCGGACAAGGACAAGGCCCATCCCAGGCTCGGCGAGGTAGTCCCGATGCCGCCGAAGAAGATACTGATCCTTGGCGCAGATGGTCAGCTGGGCAAAGCACTGCGGGAACTTTACGACGGCGACACATCAGTCGAGTTCGCCGGCCGCGCCGACTTCGACATCACCAGCGCGGACGCGTATGCCCGGAAGAACTGGAAGAACTACTCGGCCGTTATCAATGCTGCCGCGTACACCGCAGTTGACCAGGCGGAGACCCCTGAAGGCCGGGCCGCGGCGTGGAAGATCAATGTGGCGGCTGTTGCCCACCTGGCCCGCACCGCCGTCGAGCATGACCTGACCCTGGTCCAGGTCTCCTCGGACTACGTTTTTGACGGCTCCGAAGCTGACCACCATGAGGGCGAGGCGTTCTCGCCGCTTGGCGTCTATGGCCAGTCGAAGGCTGCCGGCGACGCAGTTGTATCCGTGGTGCCGCGCCACTACATCGTCCGCACGAGCTGGGTTATCGGCGAAGGGAACAACTTCGTCAGGACCATGTCATCCCTTGCAGGCCGTGGGATTGCACCGTCGGTGGTCAACGACCAGATCGGGCGGCTCAGCTTTACCCAGGATATCGCCGCCGGTATCAGGCACTTGCTTGAGTCCGGCGCAGCGTACGGGGTCTACAACCTCAGCAATGACGGCGAGCCGCAGTCCTGGGCAGACATCGCCGCTGATGTTTACGAGCTCAGCGGAGCCTCCCGGGACGACGTGGCCGGCGTCAGCACCGAGGAGTACTTCAAGGGCAAGTCCGTCTCTGCCCGCCCGTTGAACAGCGTGCTGGATCTCTCCAAAATCAAGGCCGCCGGGTTCTTTCCTGCCAAGGCCGGAGACCGGCTGCAGGAATACTTGCGGGGCTAAGACCGGCAAGGCAATAAAGAACTCTGGACTTCCGCAGGATTACGGAGGTCCAGAGCTCTTTAGGGTGTTGTCAGGGTTTTGTGGAGTCTGCCCGCGCAACCGCCTGGCCGTTCGCAGACTGGGGGCCCTTCTGCCGGAACGAAAGCCGGGCCAGCGACCCTGGCATCGACAGCAGGGTGCCGCCCGGGTGAAGGTAGCCGAACAGCATGCCCGCACCAATCAGGACCGTGACGGCGTAAACGAGGGTCAGGACCTCCCAGGTGAAGGGTGGCTGCCATCCCGGAACAGTGATCATCGTCTGCCAGTTCCCCTTATCCGGCAGACCTACAACGTACCGGCGCAGCACAAACAGGAACCCGTAGACGTGGGCGATGGCACCAGCGAGGAGCAGGAGCCGTGTCATCGCCTGGGAAGGCCGGCTTTGTGGAAAGTGCCGGAACCGGAACGCCATGCCCGCCGCGATGACCGCTATCAGGAACAGAGGCAAGCTATATCGGCCCTGCCAGATGAACCCCACGCTTGCCACGAGTCCGGCCTGCATCACGGACGGAACCAGCAGCAATGCTGCCAGGGCGGCAAGGAACCCCAGGCGCAGGCGCCAGTGCCTGACCAGGAAGACCATCAGGATCGCGAGCATCAGCAACATGTTCCAGAACATCAGGACAGCCTGGGGCATGGGGGTGTCAAGCCAGCCCACAACGCCGACGTACTGGATGACGTAGTCGAAGGACCGGTCAAGCATGGTGAGGAAGGCGTTGTACGGCCGGACATCGTCACCGGTGACATTTGAAATTCCCGGCGGCGCCTCTCCCGCTGAGGGCGGTGCGTTGAGGATCAACAGGTTCCAGGCCATGCCCAGGGCCACCCCGACTGCTGCCACACCCACGGCCATGAGGACCACCCTGTTGCGGAATAACACGAGAAAGTCTTTCCAACGGTAAAAAACACAAGCGACGACGACGGCGCACAGCAGCCAAACGAGCGACACCGCCCTGGTATTGGCCAAGGCGATGATTGACACCGCCACGGTAATCACCGCTGGACGCACGACCCTCAGTTGGCTTGAGTTCTCCAAAACCACGAGGAAGCCGCAGAAGGCGGCCATGGTCGCAGCCACTTCCAGGGAATTGGGGTTGATGCCGCTCGCCAGGAAGAGAACCATGGGTGTCGTTGCCACTGCCGCGGCCGCCATGGGCCACTTTGGATGCCGCAGCCGGCTGAGGGCGGTGAAGCCTGCTGCGTAGAACGCGGCGGAGAGCAGCGCACTCAGAATGCGCATGGCGAAAACCGCAGGCGCTCCGGACATGAACAGGCTGGGGAGCCCCACGAGCCAGTAGTACATCGGGTTGTACAGGCCTGCGGATGTCACGCCGATCGTCAAGTAGTTGTCATCGGCAGGGACCCCAGGGGCGCACCCGGCTGACCGGTCACGGTGGAACGCAAAGCAGGTCTGCGCCTGGAGGTTGGCAATGTAGGAGGGCACTTGTACATGGAGGCCGTGACCGAACGACTTCCCCGCCTCCGGCGCGATCTGTCCGCGCGCGACGGCGGCGGCTTTGATGGTGTGCACCGGCTCGTCGGGGTAGGCCATGAGGGGAGTGGCCAGTGCCCAAAGCACCATCAGCCCTGACAACAGCGCAAAAACCCGGAAAAAGGTCTTGGCCGCTGGTCTCGTGCGGGTGGTTTGATCAGCGGGTGTTCCCGGGACGATGTGTGTCATGCCTGCCTTGCCTGAGGACGGACCGTGGGGCGTCATGCCCGGCCTGAGTTGTGCGCTCATTCGACGGATGTGATGTCGTCGACGCGGGACTTGGCCATGGTCAGTGCCTTCTCGCTAAGGGTGGAAACGCCGGCGAACCGGGCGGAGTTGCCTTGTCCGCCTCCGCTGAGGACATAGTTGCCCCAGGATTTCACAAGCGTGGTCAGGGAAGGATTCGCGTAACTGCTGCAGTAGGCCTGGTAGGTCACTGTTGCGAGGCCATAACCGGAAGCGGCGGTGTTGTCGACGGCGAATGTGACGCTTTCCCCCGGACCGGTGCCGGTGGTTCCCGCTGCGATGGACTTGCTGAGGCTGTCGTCGCTCATTCTGACGAATCCTGTTCCGAAGTCGAGCAGTGCAGTGTCGAAACCGGACCCGATTCCTGCCCGGTCGACGAAGGCTATGGAGCCTGCCGTGTCGTCGACTTTCCGGGGTACTGCGTCGTACTTCTTGACCGTTACGTCTCCGGCCGGCTCCGGCCAGCTCCGGTCGGCCCGGGCAGGCCATCCAGCCGGAGTCAAATAGTCAGTGACAGCAGCCGTCAACGGGGACGCTTCTTCCGCCCTGATGGGAACGATGTCCTGGTCGGGAAACTCTGACTCCGGGTTGAGCCTTGCAATCTCCGGGTCTTCCCAGTTGGTGATCCGCCCGCTGAAGATTCCAGACAGCGTCTCGGAGTTCAGTTTCAGGTTTTTGACACTGGGAAGGTTGAACATCACGCCGATCGGGATGACGGCTACGGGGACCGAGAATGCGCCGTCAGGCCCGCAGGCGTCCCTAGATTTCTCCACATCCTCGCTGGTCAGCGGGGTGTCGGTGGCAGCGAAGTAGGCCTGGCCGGTGATGAGCGCGTCCACTCCAACGCGCGGACCATCGGGTGAGTAGTTGAGCGAAGTCTCGGGAAATTCCTTCATCCAGCCGCTGCGCCATGCCGAGATCGGCGCGCCCTGGGCAGGCGTTCCGATTGCGGTCAGTGCGCCGCGCACGGGGGCCTCGGATTGCGGCACCGCGCAACCTGCCAGGGAGGCTGCCAACGCGGCCGTCATGGCGAAGGACCGGATCGAGAGTGGTCTCAATGCTGTATTTCCTCTTCGTTCAGATTCTCCGCACACGGCGGACCGGGGCCAGTCAGGCCCGCACTTCCTCGGCCTAGCCTACTTTGCCGGAGCCCACGGCATGGTCAGCGCTGGGCCTGACCGGGTTTTCCACATCTTCACAATATGACTTGGTCGTATGGTGTAGGGTGCCTAGGCTGTACCTCAGTTACACTGCTCCGCTGGGGGCGGCAGTTGTATGGGGGAATCATATGGACGCTGTGCAAATCGTGGAGGACGAAGTCCGCGAGCTGATCCGACGTCGTGGCCTGGACCCATCGCGGCAGGCCGGAGAGGTCCGTCGGCTGGTTGAGGCTGCTGTCACCGACTACGACGAACGGGCTCTCGTGGGGCCACTTCCTCCGATCGGTCCGCTTGAGACGGCGCGCAAGTTTGTTTTCGATGCTGTTGCAGGGTTCGGGGTCCTTCAGCCTCTGCTGGATGATCCCACCATCGAGGAAATTTGGCTCAACGCCCCGAACGAAATCTATGTGGCACGGAATGGTGAATCCGAGCTGACATCCCTGAGCCTTTCAGACCAACAGGTCCGCGACCTGGTGGAACGGATGCTGAAGAGCTCTGGCCGCCGCCTGGACATGTCGTCGCCATTCGTGGACGCCGCCCTTCCGGATGGATCAAGGCTGCACGTAGTCATACCGGATGTAACGCGCCGGCACTGGGCAGTGAATATCCGGAAGTTTGTCGTGAAGGCGAGCAGGCTCGAGCACCTGGTTGAGCTCGGCACGCTGACGCCGCAGTCGGCACGGTTCCTGGGGGCGGCCGTCGCAAGTGGGCTGAACATCCTTGTGTCCGGCGCTACGCAGGCCGGAAAAACCACCATGCTGAACTGCCTGGCCGCGAGCATCGGTAGCAGGGAGCGGGTGGTCACCGTAGAGGAGATCTTTGAACTTCAATTTCCGCTACGTGATGTCGTGGGCCTGCAGTGCCGTCAGCCCAACCTGGAAGGCCAGGGCGAGATACCGCTGCGCCGGCTGGTGAAAGAAGCGCTGCGGATGCGTCCGGACCGGCTGGTGGTGGGGGAGGTCCGGGAGGCTGAGAGCCTGGACATGTTGATTGCCTTGAATTCCGGACTTCCCGGGATGTGCACTGTCCATGCGAACTCGGCCCATGACGCAGTGACCAAGATCTGTACCCTTCCGCTGCTTGCCGGTGAGAACATCTCGTCGGCGTTTGTTGTACCCACGGTCGCATCCTGCATCGACTTGGTTGTCCATTGCAGCCGCCAGGCCAACGGGCGCCGCCAGGTCACCGAAGTACTGTCGCTGGGGAGAAGAGTCGAAAACGGCGTTATCGAGTCGTCGATGGTTTTCGGTATGGACGATGGGTTGCTCCAGCCACGGGCCAACTCCATGCCGGCAGCTGAGAAATTTGCGCGCGCCGGCTACGACGTCGCGGCGCTGCTGGAACCGCACTGATGGCACCACTCATGGGGGTAGTTGCCGGCGCTGGGTTCTTTCTTATTTGGTGGTCGTGTTGGGAGAATCCGCAACCGGCCGCCCGGCCGGCCAGATCAAACCGGCTGGAAGACCTTCTGGCGTCCGCCGGTATTGAGAGAGTCTCGGCGGCCGGTTTGGTGGCCAGTTGCCTTGGACTGGGCCTTTTTGTGGCGCTCGTATTCTTCGCCGTCAGCCGCTCGTGGCCGATGGCGGCGTGCTTCGGCCTCTTCGGTGCCTGGCTTCCGGTCAGCGTGATCCGCTGGCGTGCCAGGAAGAGAACGGCGCTGCTCCGTCAGTTGTGGCCGGACGTCGTGGACCACCTCAGATCCGCTATCCGGGCGGGACTGTCACTGCCGGAGGCCCTCATCCAGCTCGGGGAGAAGGGTCCCGAGGAACTGCGGTACGTCTTCAGGGACTTCGGCTCGGACTACCGCGCCGGAGGCCAGTTTGATGCCGCGCTGAACAAACTCAAGGACCGGCTGGCCGATCCCGTGGCTGACCGGATCGTGGAAGCACTGCGGCTGACGCGCGAAGTCGGAGGCGCGGACCTGGGGAAACTGCTCAGCACGCTTGCGGAGTTCCTGCGGGAAAACGCCCGCACACGAAGTGAGCTTGAGGCCCGCCAGTCGTGGACCATCAACGCAGCCAGGCTGGCGGTTGCTGCTCCCTGGATCGTTATGCTGCTTCTGGCCACGAGGCCAGAGGCGGTCCAGGCGTACAACACGCCGGTGGGTGTCGCTGTTTTGCTGGGCGGCCTTGTTGTGTCCCTTGTCTGCTATTCGCTGATGCTGAGGATTGGCGCCCTCCCACCGGACGAAAGGGTTCTCAGATGACGGGCTCTCAGGCCGCGGCCACCATCTGCGGAATCGTCCTCGGAGTGGGACTGTGGCTGGTCTTCGTTCGATTGCCGATGATGCGCGCCACTACACTGGCCGAACGCATTGAACCGCAGCTGAAGTCACAAAACCTTGAGTCAAGGCTGCTGCGCGCAGCGGGGGACCAGAACGTCACACCGTTCGGCCCGCTGGAACGCATTATGAGGCCCCTGATCCGCGACGGCTTCGCTGCGCTGGGCGGGCTGAACCTGGGATCCAAGGGCCTTGCACGACGGCTCGCCCAGGCAGGCATCAACAAACCTCTGCTCGACTTCCGGGCTGAGCAACTGCTCTGGGCTGCGGCAGCCTTCAGCCTCTCGCTGTCGTTGGTGGTCCTCGGTGCCCTAGCGGGCCGTTTCAGTCCATTGCTGGCGGTCCTCGCGGTCGTTGGGAGCGGGTTCGGCGGGTTTCTGTTCCGCGACTATTGGCTTGGGATCCAGATCAGGAACCGGGAAGCCCGGATGATGGCTGAGTTCCCCAGCCTGGCCGAGTTGATGGCGCTCGCGGTCGGTGCCGGCGAAAGCGCCACCGGCGCGCTGGACCGCGTCTGCCGCAGCGCGCACGGGGAACTGGCCAAGGAGTTCTCCCGGATCCTGGCCGAAACCCGGGCCGGCAGGCCACTCGTGGAGGCCATGCAAGGGTTTTCCGCCCGAACCGACCTGGGTCCGCTGATCCGGTTCGTTGACGGCATTATCGTGGCCGTGGAACGGGGGACCCCGTTGGCGGACGTACTCCGGGCCCAAGCCCAGGATGTCCGGGATACGGCCAAACGGAACCTTATGGAGTCGGCCGGTAGAAAAGAGATTGGGATGATGGTGCCGCTCGTTTTCGGTGTCCTGCCCTTGACCGTGATCTTCGCTGTTTACCCCGGCATTGCAGCCATCAGCCTTGGCTTATAAGCGGCCTCGCTGGGCAACCATAACCAGCCGGGCTGCCGGCTTTGAGAACGCGACTACTGAATAGGACGAAAGATGAAAAACTTGGGATTGCGCATCGGATTGCAGCTTTTGGGCATCGTGGCCGGCATCTGGTGCTTAGCTCGGATAAGCCTGCAGCCGTACGGGGCGCTGCCCGCCGGGCGAAGCTACGCAGCATCCGAACACCCTGAGCGTGGCGACGTCCCTGGCTGGGTGATGATCACACTGATGTCGGCGGTCCTCGTGGCAGCGTTGCTGGCTTTGGCGGGTCCGGCTTTGGAGTCGATGTTCAACCAGGCCATGGACAGGGTCGGAAACTGACCATGCCCCGACGCCTTGGGCGGGACCGTCTCCGCGGCGGCAGTCCCGTTGCAGTACAAGGCCGTTTCAGGGGTGCGTCACCGGGCGAACGCGGTTCGGCCGTGGTGGACTTCGTCCTGGTGGGTGGCCTGCTCAGCATGTTTTTCCTGGCCATCATCCAACTCACCTTGGTCCTCCACGTCCGAAATACCCTGATCGACGCCGCGGCATCAGGCGCCCGTTACGGCACCTTGGCAGACAGGGGCGCCGCCGATGCCCAGGAGCGCGCCGGGGCGCTGGTTGGAATGGCACTTAACGAGGAGTTCGCCCGCGATATCAGCACCTCCGAAGTGACCTTCCAAGGCCTCCGGACGCTGGAAGTGACCATCAAGGCCCCCATGCCGGTTATCGGATTGATCGGGCCCCGGGACATGTTGGAAGTCAAGGGCCATGCCGCTGTCCAGCCGTGAAGCCATCCATTCGGCCGTAGTCCGAAGGCTGAGGTTCGCGTGTGGCCTCCCGGCCACGACCGCTCCGCCACCGGACGACAACACCAGAGCCATCCGCGAACAGGGGAGCGCAGTGGTGGAATTTACGTTCCTCGCGCTGCTTCTGATGGTTCCGCTCGTGTACTTCATCATTACTATGGGCCAAATACAGGGCGGATCCTTTGCCGTCGTTGGGGCGGCCGACCAGGCCGCAAAAGTGTATGTCGCCCAGCCTGACCCTGCCTCGGCGCAGCGCGCGGCCGAGCAGGCGGCCCTGGTTGCCCTCGCAGATTACGGTCATCCTGCCGACAACGCCCAAGTAACGACGAGTTGTGACCCGTCTGCCTGCCAGGCGGCCGGAACGGCGGTGACCGTGACCGTCAGTTTGATGGTGCCTCTGCCGTTTGTGCCGTTCAGTGACGAGTTCAGGCTCAACGCCAGCAACGTCGAAGCATCTTCGACCCAACTGGTTGGCAGGTTCCGGTGAAGGCAAAGAATGCCCGGGAGGACGGCCAGATGATTGTCCTCATCATCGGATATGTCCTGCTGGCACTCTTGGTGGCCACTGTCGTCGTCGGCATCTCCAGTGTCTACCTGGAGCATAAGCGTCTCCTGTCCCTGGCCGACGGAGCGTCCCTGGCCGCGGCCGACAGCTTCACCCTGGGTGATGTTGGATCCGACGACGGCGGTCCCTCCACTGTCCTCGGTTCCGAACGCGTCAGGAACGTTGCCCGCGACTTCATCGGCAGAAATCCAGCCGCGGCGCGTTTCGACCGCTTGGACGTCGCCCCGGCGACAGGCAGTCCCGAGGGCTCCACCGCCGTCGTTGTCCTCACCTCTGCCGTCCATCCGCCAGTGGTGAATTTCCTCATGCCCGACGGAATCAGGATCGAAGCTTCCTCCACGGCCCGTTCCCGGCTTACGCGGTGACCTGCGGCGGGGAGTCGGGGCCTCCGGCCGGATAGCGTAGGCTTAAACAACCATGGCCAATATTGATTTTTCCGCAGAAATCCGCGCCCTTCGCGCCACCTACACCTCCATCGAGCGAGTCAGCGATGTTGAGGCTCTGAAGGAAGACATCGCTGAACTCAGCGAGCGGGCCGGCGAACCGAACCTGTGGGATGACCCTGCTGCTGCCCAGAAAATCACGTCCCGGCTCTCCCACCGCCAGTCGGAACTGGAGCGGCTCAACACTCTGGCCTCGCGGATTGACGACCTCGAAGTCCTTGTGGAGCTCGGTCAGGACGAGGACGACGCTGATTCCATGGGCGAAGCGGCTGCGGAACTCGAATCCATCAGGAAGGCACTGAAGGAGCTCGAAATCGTCACGCTGCTCTCCGGCGAATACGACGAACGTGAAGCGGTAGTGTCAATCCGTGCGGGAGCCGGCGGGGTTGATGCAGCTGATTTCGCCGAGATGCTGATGCGGATGTACCTGCGCTGGGCGGAGCGGCACGGTTACCCGACCACTGTTATGGACACTTCCTACGCCGAGGAAGCCGGGCTGAAGTCCGCCACTTTTGAGGTCAAGGCACCTTACGCCTTCGGAACTCTGAGCGTGGAGGCCGGCACCCATCGCCTGGTACGGATCAGCCCCTTCGACAACCAGGGCCGGCGCCAGACCTCCTTTGCCGCCGTCGAAGTGATCCCACTCATCGAACAAACTGACTCCATCGACATTCCTGACAACGAGATCCGCGTGGACGTTTTCCGGTCCTCGGGCCCCGGCGGACAGTCGGTCAACACCACGGACTCTGCTGTCCGCCTGACCCACATCCCTACCGGCACGGTGGTGTCGATGCAGAATGAAAAGTCCCAGCTACAGAACCGCGCGGCTGCGATGCGGGTCCTCCAGTCAAGGCTCCTGCTCCTGAAGAAGGAGCAGGAGGACGCCGAAAAGAAGGCGTTTGCCGGGGATGTCAAGGCATCCTGGGGCGACCAGATGCGCTCGTACGTCCTGAATCCGTACCAGATGGTCAAGGACCTGCGGACCGACCACGAAGTCGGCAACACGTCAGCGGTTTTCGACGGCGAGATCGATGACTTCATCGACGCCGGCATCCGGTGGCGTACTGACAACCGCAACGCCGAAAAGTAGCTGTCCGGCAGTCCCCGAGGGACTGATCGCGCGACACGCCCCCGGAAGCCCCTAAATACGGCGCCGCGGCTGCGTATAGTCGAGGAGCCGGAGCTCTACTTCCCCCAAACAGAAGCCCGCGCACCGGCTGCAGATCTGGGCTGCGTAACGATCAGCCGTGCCTGCAGGGTACTTAGGGTCATGATCCGATTCGAAAATGTCACCAAGGTCTACGACCAGCAGGCACGGCCCGCGCTGGATTCTGTCAACCTGGAGATCGACCGTGGCGAGTTCGCCTTCCTCGTAGGCGCTTCCGGATCCGGAAAATCCACCTTCCTGCGGCTGGTGTTGAAAGAGGACCGCGCCTCGTCCGGGGCCGTCTACGTGGCCGGGCAGAACGTCGCCAAGATCTCAAGCTGGCGGGTGCCCCGTCTCCGCCGCGGCATCGGCGTCGTCTTCCAGGACTTCCGTCTCCTGCCGCAGAAAAACGTCTTCGCCAACGTCGCCTTCGCAATGCAGGTCATCGGCAAGAGTCGCAGCGTCATCCGGGACACGGTACCCGAGGTACTCAAGACAGTGGGGCTCGAAGGTAAGGAAAACCGGCTCCCGCACGAACTCTCCGGCGGCGAGCAGCAGCGCGTGGCCATTGCCCGTGCGGTGGTTAACCGGCCGGGCATCCTCCTGGCGGACGAGCCGACGGGAAACCTGGATCCCACGACGTCAATGGGCATCATGGGTGTGCTGGACAAGATCAACCAGAATGGCACCACAGTAGTAATGGCCACGCACGATGACGACATCGTTAATGAGATGCGCAAGCGCGTAGTGGAGTTGAAGAACGGCGTAGTCATCCGCGATGAAGCGAAGGCCCTCTACACTTCCATGATCCCGGTTGTTGGCCAGTCGCGGCGGCTCAAGGACGCCAGCGGCCGGGAGGAGCCACCGCCTGCCAGCCCTGAAGGACACCGCGAAGGCTCAGGGGAGGGACAGCGATGAGGCTCGCTTTTATCCTCGGTGAGATCGGCAGCGGCCTGCGGCGGAACGTGACCATGGTCGTTTCCGTCATCCTGGTGACCTTTGTTTCCCTGACCTTCGTTGGCGCAGCCGGGATGCTCCAGCTGCAGATAAACCAGATGAAGGGCTACTGGTACGACAAGGTCCAGGTAGCGATCTTCCTTTGCAGTGACGGTTCGACGGCCGCCGGGTGCGCCGCCGGCCCGGTCACTCCGGAGCAGCAGGACAACCTGCAAAGCCTCCTGGAGTCACCGGCGGTGGCTCAGTACATCAACGATTTCCAGTTTGAGTCCAAGGAAGAGGCTTACAAGCACTTCAAGGACCAGTTCTCCAATTCCCCGATTGTTGACTCTGTCACGCCGGACCAGCTTCCGGCCTCCTTCCGGATCAACATGAAGGATCCGGAGAAGTACCAGATCATCAGCGAGACCTTTTCGTCCCAGCCCGGCGTCGAGACTGTTATCGACCAGCGCCAGTTGCTGGAACGGCTCTTCTCCGCCATGAATGCCGCTTCCCTCGTGGCTGTCAGCGTCGCGGGCGTCATGATTGTCTGTGCCATCCTCCTGATCGCTACCACTATCCGCCTCTCGGCGTTCAGCCGACGCCGCGAAACGGGCATCATGCGCCTCGTGGGCGCCTCCAAAACAGTCATCCAGCTGCCGTTCATCCTCGAAGGTGTCATTGCTGCTGTGATCGGCGCTGCGCTGGCGTCCGGAACGCTGTGGGCCGTGGCGCACTTCTTCCTGGGGGAGTACCTGTCCAAGCAGTACCCGGACACGGCCTTCATCTCGCCGGCGCAGACACTCATCCTTGCGCCTGCCTTGCTGATCCTTGGCGGATCCTTGGCAGGAATTTCGTCTCTCTTGACCTTGCGCAGATATTTGAGGGTTTAGGCTGTGCAAACCGACCAAGGAAAGCTTATGACTGGCATGAATCGAACTTCCCGAGCGCCCGGCAAAACCGGCAACCGCCGGCCCCGCCGCGCTGGCATCATTAGCGGTGTCCTGGCGCTTGTCCTGGCGGCAAGCCTGGGCGCTTCAACGCCGGCAGCTTTCGCCGACGAACTGGAAGACAAGCAGGCCGCCCTCGAAGCCGAGGCCGCCCGGGTTCAGCAGTCCCTTGAATTCGTTGACTCGCGGATAGCCAAAGCCGCGGGCGACCTCGTGATCTACCAGGGCCAGCTTCCCGGCGCCCAACAGGCACTTCTTGAAGCCCAGGGCAGGGTTGCCAGTGCCGTCAAGGAAGTCGAGGCGCTCTCAGCGCGGGTGGATTTGGCACAGCAGAACAAGGCCAAGATCACTCAACAGCTGGAGACAGACAAGCAGAAGATAGCGGACACAAAGAAGCTGATCGGCCAGATTGCTACGCAGGCGTACAAGTCCGGCGGGGTACCCTCCAACCTCACGCTCTTCTTCGGATCCAACGCAGGCGGGAGCCTGACCGATACGATGGACCTCGCCGACCAGGCCATGCGCAGCCAAAACTCGGCCATGGACAAGCTGTCCCAGCAGAACGCCACCAACGTCAATTCCCAGGCTCGGCTTGCGGCAGTTGAAGCGGAGATCCAGGACCTGAAAGCCAAGGCCGACGCGGCGCTCGAGCGGGAAAAGGCGGCCCGCGATGAAGCCGCGGCCAAGAAGGCGCAGGTTGACCAGCTGATCGCCGACACCACCCGGCTGGATGCCGAACTCCAGGCCGCACGGCCAGGCATTCAGAGCCAACTGGCAGCCGTCGAGGCCAGCCAGAACGCAGTCGCCAACGAGATTGTCGAGCGTGACCGCAGGCTGCGGGAAGCCTGGGAAGCAGAACAACGGCGCCGTGCTGAGGCGGCGGCAGCAGCCGCGGCGGCAGCGGCCGCTGCAGCGGGCCAAGCTGCCCCGCCGCAGGTGCCCTACGCTCCGGTGACCGGGTCGCCGTCGGCGTTTGGCCTGCGGCACCCCTTCGCCGGCTCCGTGCCCATCACGTCCGGCTTCGGTTGGCGGGCCACTCCGCCGGGAACCATCGACTTCTACGGCACCGGCGGTTACATGCATACCGGCATAGACTTCGGAGCAGCGTGCGGCACCCCGGTCTATGCGGCCGCGGCCGGTGAGGTCTTTTCCTCGGGCTGGAACTCAGCCGACGGCGGCGGATGGCGGGTAAAGCTTTCCCACGGTGTGATGGAAGGCAATTCCCTGACCACCATCTACTACCACAACAGCAGCATCGTCGTCTCCAACGGCCAGAGGGTCTCCCAAGGCCAGCTCATTGCCTACTCGGGCAACACAGGGAACTCCACAGGCTGCCATGCACACTTCGAGACCTGGCTGAACGGCGCAGCGGTCGATCCGATGCGGTTGCTGTAACGCCGCTCCGCGCCTGCCGTACACTGGTATGACTTCGCGCCGGAACGGCCGGAGCCACTGACGATCCAAGAACCGAGGAGTTCCACCGTGCCCAAAGAAAGTGGCCGTAAAGTTGTGGCCACCAACCGCAAGGCCCGGCATGACTACCACGTGCTGGACACCTATGAGGCGGGAATAGCCCTCATGGGAACAGAGGTCAAGTCGCTTCGCGAGGGCCACGCGTCCATGGTCGATGGCTTCTGCACCTTCTACAACGACGAGTTGTGGATGGAGGGCATCCACATCCCGGAATATAACCAGGGAAGCTGGACCAACCATGCTGCCCGCAGGCGCCGGAAGCTGCTCCTCCACCGCGAGGAACTGATCAAGATTTCGCACAAGATCAGGGAGTCCGGGTTCACCATTGTCCCGCTCCAGCTGTACTTCGTCGACGGCCGTGCCAAGGTGGAGATCGGGGTCGCCCGCGGTAAGCGGGAATACGACAAGCGACAGAGCCTGCGTGAGCAGCAGGACAACCGTGAGGCACTGCGCGAGATCCGGGAACGAAACCGGAGGTAGCGCGCCGTGGGGTGGAATGATTTCCACCGGCTGTGCGTTATGATTGGTAGTCCGGCAGGCATTGGGACGCAAAACCTGACCTGCCGGGTTTGATAACAAAATACGGGGATGATCGGTTTCGACGATGTTAGTCGCGACAGGTGAAGCGGGCCGAGGATGCAGAATTATCTCGTAAACGCTGTCTGCAAACCAATAAGTGCCGAATCTAAGCGCACTGACTTCGCTCTTGCTGCCTAAGCAGTAAGACAGTCCGTCAGCCCGAGGTTGCTATTGCCCCGGAACCTGGCGTCATTTAGATAGCCACTGCTGTTTGCCTCCGTCATCGGGGCAAACGGGACTCTTAGATGACTGGGCCCGGATCAGCCAGCTGTTTGCAGCATGGCTGGGGCCGAGAAAATCCGACGCAAACTGCGCCCGGAGAAGCCCTGACAACACGACATCGGACGGGGGTTCAATTCCCCCCATCTCCACTCTAAAACCCCCGTGTTTACGGGGGTTTTTTTGTTGGTGTTGACGCAAACGCTGTTAATGTTTACTCACACCTGTTAAAATTAGAGTGATGCACAAGCATCAAAGACCTAAGGGGACAGAGCTTGAGCATTCCTAACGAAGCTGTTGAGGCGGCGCATGAGCAGCTTGACGCGATGGGCTCCTACGTCCCACGAAAGTATCTAGCCGCCGCACTCGAAGCCGCAGCCCCGCACATGCTGGCAGACGCTTGGCGTCTAGGCCTTGACGCTGGCCGCGGGGTCGAGACTGCGAGAAACCCTTACAGTGGCTAGTATCCGAACCAACAAACTAGCGAGCGGCAGGGAGTCGTACACGCTGATGTGGCGTGAGGACGGCAAACCCCGCGGACTGAACTTCGACAACAAACCCGAAGCCGAACGATGGAGAAAACTCCTTGATGCTAATGGGCAATCCTTCACTCAGGCTGAGAAGCTCTACGAGGAACACGACGCCGGCGGGATCACGTTCGCGGAGTTGTTTGAGGAGCATTTGAATCAGCTCACGGATGTTGGCCCGTATCAGATGAAGCGGTATCGGTCTGCGTACCGTGACCACTTCGGATCCCTCGCCAACCGCACTGTCAAAGGCATCACGCGTGCTGATGTGACGGCCTGGATCAACGAGATGCGGAAGAAACCCGGTCGGTACGGTGGGCCGATGGAGGCTAAGACCATCGCCAACCACCACGGGCTGTTGTCTGCTGCGATGACGACTGCTGTTGTGAACGGGCACCGGGCGGACAACCCGTGCAAAGGGATCAAGCTTCCCAAGTCCACGCACACTGAGGAAGTCATCCGGTTCATGACACAGGCTGAGTGGGCGACGATCATGAAGAACATGGACGAGTACTACCGCCCGTTCTTCAATTTCCTTGTTGGCACCGGGCTGAGGTTCGGGGAAGCAACAGCACTCACGGCGAAGGACTTCCAACTCGACACCCCCACACCAACCGTCAAAGTCACCAAGGCATGGAAAGAAGACGAGAACAAGGGCTACTACATCGGCCCGCCTAAGACCAAGAAATCGCGGCGTGAAGTATCCCTAGCCCCGTCCACCGTTGACGCTGTGAGGCCCCTTGTGGAGGCTGCCGGGGACGGTTACGTGTTCCGCCTCAAGAGGGGCGGGGTGATCCGTTCAGGGGCGATCTACAACAGGTGTTGGGAACCCGCACTGATCAAGTCCGGGTACATCAAAAGCACCCAAACCACGGACGGCAAACGCGGCACAGTCGGCAACATGCCACGCATACACGACTGCCGCCACACCCACGCATCCTGGCTCGTCGGCGCCGGCATGGAAATCTTCCAACTCTCCCGGCGCCTAGGCCACGAATCCGTGACCACAACAATGGACCGGTACAGCCACCTCCTGCCCGACGCCATGTTCTCCCAAGCCAGCATCACCCAAAAGGCACTCGGCGCATAGGAAGTTTACGATACCCAAAAGTACTTACATGGTTGGGTAATTTCGGGTAACATTAGATGCATGGGGACTTACGAACTACACCATGGCGACTGCGTCGAAGTGATGCGAACTATGCCTGATAGCTCGGTGGACAGCATCGTCACCGACCCGCCTTACGGGCTCGGGTTCATGGGTAAAGCATGGGATGCGTTGCCGCCGGGGCGGGAATGGGCTGAGGAATGCCTGCGGGTACTCAAACCAGGCGGACACCTGCTGGCGTTCGGCGGGACTAGGACATGGCACAGGCTCGCTGTAGCCATTGAGGATGCAGGGTTTGAGCTCCGCGACTCCATCGCATGGATGTATGGCTCCGGATTCCCGAAGCACCGGGCCGCGCTGAAGCCAGCGTTTGAGCCCATCGTTATGGCACGCAAGCCATTCAAAGGATCGCTGACCGCCAATGAGGCGATTCACGGCACAGGCGCCCTAGACATCGACGGGTGCCGCATTCAGTACAGATCTGAGTCAGACAAGCAATCAGCCAAACCACAAGGCGCGGCAACTGCATTAATCGGCGCACTAGCCGGGAAGGTCCAATCATGGGAATCAAGTACAGCGCTGAAGGAATCATCTACCACTGCGGAGACGACGGGTTCTTCTGCGAGCCCGTCAGCAATGTCTGCCAGCACTGCAATTGGGACGGAGCGAAAGGAGTTTACGCCGAAACGGAATGATGCTGGGCGTTGGCCCGCGAACGTCATGATGGACGAGTATTCCGCGTGCGCACTTGACGCGCAGAGTGGAGTTACGAAGAGCGGAAGTCGAAAGGCTGGTACGTACGCCGGCCTCGGGTATAACGGTAGCGTGGCCGCAGATTTCCCTGCTGTCCAAGGTGACAGCGGGGGAGCTTCTAGGTTCTTCTACGTCTCGAAGGCCCCGCCGCGCGAGCGCCCCAAGGTTGACGGGGTTACTCATGCCACAGTGAAGCCCCTCGATCTCATGCGATGGCTCGTGCGGCTAGTAACGCCGAAAGGCGGGACCGTGTTAGAGCCGTTCGCCGGGTCCGGCACAACGGTGGAGGCGTGCATCCTCGAAGGCTTCCACTGCATCGCCATAGAACGCGAAGCCGAATATTTACCACTCATCCAAGCAAGAATCGACAGGCAGGAAGTGGCATGAGGCACGATTGGAGCTTACTTGGGGGCGGTGGGGGCTGGGAACTGTGGCAATGCCAGCGGTGCAAGCAAAAAGCAATACCGCTCGTATTCGGGAAGTTCTTGCCCTTCCCTAGGTGCCGGGCATGAGGGGCCCGATACGTAGGCGGGTAGCCGCGGTGGCTTACCTCTTTTGCAAACACGAGTGGCAAGAAGTGATCACCCACTACCCACCCAAAGAGGAGCGGCCCGCAAACTGGCCGCTTGCCATCTGCAACAACTGCGGAAAGCCTAAGACGGCATGATCCCATACTTCATTTTGGGTGAAGAGACAGTCATGAAGGCTGGTCCGGGGCTTACGGTCACGCTTGGATGTATTCTCATCTACGCTATCTACGTGAACCGCAAAGACCGTGAAAAAGGGACGAGCCGAGTGAATGTCCACAAGACCGACTTCGGTGACTATGTCGTTTCACTCGGTGGCATGTGGATACCAGGAGCTTACGAAACGGAGAGTGCCGCTCTGGAATCCGCGAACCTCTACGCCTCCGACCTTGAGAAGTGGAAAGAGACTTACCCGCAACCGGTTGACTAGTAGAAGGGCCCTCTTACTCCCAAACATTCCACCCGCCCATGTTACCGAGACAACAAAACGCCCCGCGCATCCGAAGATGGCGGGGCGTTTATGCTTACTTAGGCTGCCAGTAAGTCCCACTAGCTGAGTTCCCCCTATACTTCATTCCATGGGGAAACTACTTGAAGCCGTCCGTTCGTTCAATGCTTCCGTGAAGCTGAGCCGGGGTCAGTGCGACAATCTGACTTGCCGGAAGCCGCTGCGTGACGATGCCCGCCGCGTCAATGGATACCGGACATGCTCCGAGGCGTGCACCGAAGCTGTGTGGCTCGACTCTGGCATCTAGCCCCCGGTGGGCAGGAACCGTTGTTCCATCTGTGCGATGTAGGCGTGGCCTGTTGCGGTGGGGTGGACGTAGTCGGTGTGGAGCAGTCCGCCGAGTGTGGAGTTGAACGTTGGGACGGGGTTGAGGCGTGATCCCCAGTCGAGTACGGTCACGTTGTCGGGGTCTGCTGCTGCGATTTCGTAGGCTGCTGTACGGTACGCGCTGAACGGGTCCAGTGGTGATGCCTTGAAGATCTCAGCCGGGAACAGGATCACGAACGATGGGACTTTGCCGGTGGTCCGCGCCTTGATCTTGGTAATCATGCCCTGGATGTTGGTTTTGTAGGTCGCCGCCGTGACGGGTACGGTGCCGCCGTAGTCGTTGGTGCCGAGTCCGATGGTTACGAGGTCGGGGGCGTAGAGCTTGGCGATTTCGTAGGGGCCGGTTGCCATAGCGTTCCAGGTGGCTGTGGTGCCGCCCGAGATCCCAGCCGCGATCGACCGGAAGCCCTTAGTCTCATCGCCGTTGTAGGCGACGATCCCCGAGATGCCCGAGTAGCTCGTAGTGCCGTTGCCTGCCGCCCAGCCGACTTCGATGGTGTGAACGCCGGCTGTCAGCCCTGTTATCTGGACACGCTTGGGTGCCGTGTATCCAGTGTCCGTGACAACGTTGGTTGCTGCCCCGCCATCAACTTTCCAGTAGAACGCCTGCGAAACGCCGAACGCTACTTCCCAGTAGATGATGTCCGCGCCTGTGCCCGTGAACGTGTAGACCTGCTTGTCACCGGATGCCACAGCCCGCCAGACGTAGGAGTCGGGTGAGAATGCTGAGCTGCCTTGTGAGGTGAGCAGCCCGCCAGTTGTGACCACGTTGGGGTTATTGGCGACGTTCGCCGAGTAGAACCCGAACCCGCCTACCGGGTTGCCAGCCGTGGGGAAGTCGAGCCGCAACCGGTCCCGCAGCACGGACGCCCAGCGGGTCGCGAGTGTGGCCGGGGAGACGCCCACGGTAATACTGTCACCGATGTGCCACATGTTCACCGGTGCCGTGTCGCGGGTCAGGAGTGCGCGGCGGAAGGTGCGGAGAGCGTTGTACGCCTGGTCCGCACGGTCCTCTTTGAGCCGCTGGGAAGCGTCGATGTCCGTCAGTCCCGCCTTGGCGGCAAGGTCGGCGGTGCTTGCTTTGGTAGCGAGTGCCGCTGTCGTTGCCGCAGCGTCAGCTTTCGCCGCGACCGATGCGACACTGGCGTACGCGGCGCCGAGTGCCAGCGCGGTGGGTGTACCCGGTGTGGTGACTTCCGTGTTGACGTGCCCCGCTACCGCCGCTTCAGTAACGAGCCTCTTATTCGTGGGCTGTGGCATTGTGTCTCCTTAGACGTAGTAGGGGACACCATCGGTGTCAGCCTGGAGGGTGTACCCGGACGTGCCGAGGGAGAAGTATGGGACGCCGTCGATGTCTTCGCCGATATTGAACGGGGTGTCGATGGTTGCGAGCCGCCCTGCGATGTTGGCTAACAGGTCGTCGGCTTTTTGTGCGTTGTCGGCGATGACGTTGTCGCCGCCGCGGACGAGTTCCTGCCCATCGGGCTTCTTGAACCCCAGTGGGGTGGTGGTTATCGCCACGATGGGCCTCCTGTTACTTGGTTACTTCAGCGTTGGTGGCGGAGGGGTTGCCGTCTTTGTAGCCGGACGCCAGCGAGGTCAGGATGGAAAGTGTGACGCCGCCGAGTCCGATGCCGCCCATGTTGACCCAGTCCGCCTGAAATGCGTTGAGTGCCACGTCCCCGACAAAGTAAGCGGTGAGGACAGACTGCGCGCCCGTCTTGACCGCACGCTCAGCAGCAGCCCGCCAAAAAGTAACAGTGAACATCAGTTGGCCGCCTCTCGTGTGGCTGCTTCTTCGGCCCGGTTGTCGATAATGACCCGGTCGGCGTTCGCGTTATCCACGCCATGAACGAAGGCCTTCACCTCATAAGAGGAATCCTTCACAGTTTCGATGACCTGCTTAGCCCAATGCTCAACCTGCCACCTAGAATCCAGGATCACCCGGTCAGCGTTCTGGTTAATGACGGTCTGCAAAAACTCGCGGTCTGAAGTGTCGAGCGACATCCCGGCCTCCTCTAATTGGGTGATGATGTCTCCTGCGGGCGCGAGTGACGCGGCCCCGAACAGGGTGGCGGGATTGATCCGCCCGTACATGTAGGAGTTGAGGACATACCCGTCAGGGAGAACCTCAAAGTGAAGGTGCGGGCCGGTTGATGCGCCCGTGTTCCCGGACAGCCCAAGCACCTGACCCTCAATGACCTGCTGGTTCAACCGGACCCTCGCGCCGTCCTCAGCGCAATGCCCGTAGATACCAATGAACGAACCGTGATCGACCACATAGCAGTAACCAGCGAAGCCTGGCGAGATCCAGTACGGGTTATCCGCATACGACCCCGAGTAGTAACCAACATGAACGACCTTGCCGTCAGCAACAGCCCGAACCGGCGTCCCAACAGGGCACGGGTAATCGACGCCCGTATGACCGTCAGGCTGGTAATTGCCGAACTGCACAATGATCCAGTGATTGGACGGGAGGTTCTTGGTGGGGTTGTCCCCGAAGTCCTGCGACGGCGCGTAATCAACCGGATGCCTCATGTGTACCTCATTGGTCTAGGTCTTTGGGCCACTCGTGCGGAACGCCGCCCAACTCGTGGACCTGCCCCCGGAGCTTATGTATGTACGCCCGATACTGCGAAAACTGCGACTGGACTTTGGACTTGAACGCCTCAAACTCTTTACGGAGCTGAGCGACATCCTCTTTGTAGAGGGTCCGCTCTTCCTGCAACTCGTTCGCGAACTTGAGGTGACGCTCAACCTCAAAGTTCGTGCCCGTCAACTTGTTCGCTTCCGCCTGTGACTTGCGTGCCAACAATGACGTGACTAGACCGACTCCACCGGCAGCCAAAAGCGCGATCAGCCCGGAGATGATGTTTTCCCAACTAATCACTTGGCGTCTCCCTGGGTTTTTGCATAACCTCAGGGCGCGAGGGTGCGTGGTTCAGAAGCCTTGCGATGCCAGCGGACGAGAGTGCCATCGACGCTAGCAACGCTGAGGAAAGGAACGCGGTCGATGTTGTTCCATCCGGCAGTACTGGGACTCTGAAGAAGAATTCAAGGAAGCAGAGCGACCAAAGTGTGAGCATCCCTGCGACCGCACCAAGCGCCCTAGACTGGTCCGCTTTGAATGCTGAAGCGGCGAGCATGAACGCTACGAGGAACCATGCGACGGCCCACAATTGGAGCGGCATGATCCGCGTTACCAGTTCAAGCGATGGTTGTGGGCGCGAACCCAGAACGCCAAGGTATGAGATTCCGAAGCAGAAGCACATCAGTGACTTGCCGAGCATCACCATGCCGCGGGGACCGTACACTTTCGGCAACGTCTCCATCACGTGGACCCGGAGCCGGCACAACCACGCCGGCGACTCAATACCAAAGAGGGACGGTTTGCGGTGAGGCGTCAGGTCAGACATCGGAGGATCCCCCATTGTGGCGTAATGTGTGGTCTACCCATACGGGCGATGCCTCCTAGTTAGGCGTTGAGACGTGGTGGGTAGTGCGGCGATGGGGGCGCAACCCTGTCGCCGCACGCTTACCCGATCCGGGTTATGGCGATGCGGAATTTGAGTGTGCGGTTGGATCCGGACTCGTGGTAGATCACAAACAGGGCGTCTTGGTTGGCGGCGACGCGGAGGTTGGGGTGTGCGGCCGTGACGCGGTCCTGACCTGTCATGCCTGTCCGGTATGTTTCGCCGCCGGTGATGATCTCGGCGTAAGCGAGGGTGTTCAGTGTGCCGGTTGTTGACTCTGGGTTGAATGTCACGGCGTATGTTCCGGCGTCTCGGAATCGGAGCACGTCGGCGGCGGGGTGTGTGATGAACGCCGTGTCTGTTGTTTTGGCAGCGTCCAATGTGAGCGCGCCAACACCCCACACGTCGTTTGTTGGGACGACCTGCCCGGTGCGGGTCCACTCGGAGTGCCCGGTCGTCTTCCAGGAAGTCCCGTCCCACTTCTCCGTAAACATGGACTGGTCTTTTCGGAGGACCGTTGTGCCGATCTTCAACGTCCCACCCGCCAACGCTGCGAGACCGTCACGTTGCGCGGCGTTGTCCACGGGGATGGGCAGGTTGAGGGACAACGCCATTTTGGCTAGGTCCGAAGTGAGCTCATATGGGTCACTGTTGGTGGGGACCTCGGCGCCGTTGTATAGGGTGATCGCCATTAGTTGGACCAGTCCATTTCTAGTTTGCCCGATTCGGGGTCTTTGAGTCGGCTCTGAAACCCGACATACGGGTCACCGGATATGGAAATGCCGCCCCCAGCAATGAGGACGGCATGGAAACTGTCGGGCAGGACGACCCAGCCGGGCGATAACCCGGCAGTGAACGTGTGCCCGGCGGGTGTGTACCTTGCTGGGACTGTCACGTCGAACGGGCCGACCGTGCGGGTAACGTCCCCGCCCGGCCTTGACTGGGATGTGTGTGCGTACAGGTGGATGGTTGCGTCCGAGTTGTACGAGCCTGCGTTGAGTCGTGCAGGGATGCGGAAGCGTGCCTGCTTGATCGTCTTCCCGGCGAGTACCGTGTTAGCTGGCCCGTAGAACCATGCACCCGTTGTCGCGCCAGAGTAGTAGGAGCCGGAATAGAGGTCTTCTCCGCCCCGCACAGAGGTGGCGTAGGATCCCCAGCCGCCCGGCCCCCACCACGTATCCGAGGCTGTAGCGGGCGTCTTCTGCGTACCCGTGATGTCCCCGCCGCCCGGTGGCAACGGTGTGTTCGCGGGTGGTGTGACAGTGATGGTTGGGATCTTCCCGATGATCGTCGGTGTCGCGGCGTCCCAGGTGATGTAGATCAGGTCACCGATGACGTACGAGCCGATGAACCGGTCTGTTGTGTAGACCGTCCCATCCTCGCCCGTGAACACGATCTCGGAGATGCCCACCGTGAGCACGGTCCCCGTGGACGGTCGCGGCTGATCCGTGTACCCACCCAACACAAGCGCCGAAAACAAGCCCCGACCCTCACGGCTAATGTCAACAACGATCTGCCCACCCTGCAACGGCTGAATCGGGTCCATCCACCGCGCACCAATAAGGTTGCCGTTGATGTTCGCCCACCACTGCGACCCGTCCCAATGCGCCGTCCCATAAGCGCGCCTGGTAGAGCCGTCCGGCATGGCCTCCATCATGTGTTTGAAAGCGTCCAACGGTTCGCCTCCTACGGCAGGTCATCCCAAGTCAGGTCCGGTAGACGGCCCCACGTTGAGGGCATCCGGTCCCAAATAAGTTCCGGTGTCCCGGCTGTCAAATACTGCGCCCACTCGGTACGGCCCAAGGCGGTGATCATGTCGTTGTAAGAGCACTGGACCGTGATGCGCGTCCCAGCCGGCACCTTCGCACCAGACCTGCTGATACCCACGATCTGGCATGGGAAGTAAGCAACGTGCCCGGCAGTCAACGGGTAGCCGACATCGATCCAGTCGCCGCCCTGCAACTCCGGGCGCGGTGTCGTCTCAACCTCAAACTCCACCGCAATCGAAGACAGAAACTCGTCACGCAACTGGATCCCGTACGCGAGCGCCTGACCATACGTTTCGATCATGTCCGACGTGTAGAACTCCTGCGCCCGCCCATGATCCCCACCAAACCTGAGCGGGCCTGTGTCGATGGACACGACAGCGGTAACAGGTTTCCCGTCGCCCGAATCCTTACCCGACACAACCCAACGGTTATACAGCTTGTCCAACACCTGTTTGCGGGAGACACTGACCATGCCCTTCTCAGGCTCAACACGCCACACCGGGGCTGAGATGCGCGGGTAGACGCGTAACTCGCCGTCGCCGCCCATCCTGTACCGTGCGTTACGGCGCGCAAGGATATCCTGTACCGCCTCAAGACGCTCCCGGTCATACACGGTCGTCCGAGGAATAGCAGCGTCCGCGACACCAGCCTCCACCACAACAGGGAAATGATTCACCAGGAGCCGCTGAACCTCAGTCAAATACGTTGCAGCCAACGCGGGCGACTCGGGGGCTTCCAACTTGTCCCGATCAGGGTTGATAGTCAGATCAACCGCCGTCAACTTCACAGCCGCCGTGACAATCGCTTTCTTCCTGCGGTGTGGGCCGAGTTGCGAGTCAGGCACATCGAGCCCGTACTCGTCGATCTCGCGCCAGTCCACAACCTCCACCGGCTCATTCCCCGTAATCCGGAACTTGCCATAGTTGATCGCACCAGCACCGCCCACACGGTAAATGATCTGCAACTCGGTCCCGCCCACACCCAGCGCGTCATCAAACCGCCACGCACCCAACACGCCACGAGGATCCGCAACCGTCAAACTCACCTGCTGACCAATCTTCACCGAACCCCCGGCAGAATCGCCGAAACTCCAATCAACAACATCCAGCGGCTCATCCAACACCAACTGACCACCACGCCAAGCCCACACCAACAACGAATCCGCCGGCCTCGAACCCTCCAACGCACCAGCCGTAACCACATCAACAGGACGCACATCAGCCTCCTATCGGGTTCTTCAAATCATCCAAATACGTTTTACCAGCCATAAGATCCTGCTTCTGCTGATACGTCTCCAACAGAATCTCCACATCCCCATACGTAAACGTCGCCGTCAGGACACGGATCGCCGGGGCCTGGACCACATCGGACTTCAGGTCCCACCACGTCAGGTTCCCGCCGAACTGCACAGTCACCGGAACCTGACGGGCCACAGCATTAGCAAGGTGCATCGTGCCGTCCAACCCGAAGTCCCCCCACTCAGGCAGGGGACGGAACACGAGCTGCGCTGTGGACTTCAGGATCCGCTTCAACTTCGCGTTCTGCTCAGCCGAACGAATACCCACCGACGTATCCAAACCAACCTCGGCCATACGCTCACCAAACAACGCCATCGGCTTGCTGCTGCCCATGATCTTAAAGATGGAAACGTCCGCCTGATACTCCAGGTTCGCGAGTGCCTGCCCTCGGAGGTAGATGTCGTTGTTGTCGCTACGTTCACCCACGATAGGGACCGAGTTCTGAGGGATCAGAGCGTCCCCCAGCCAGCCAGTAACCGAGTCAAGGAACACCGGGGCTGAAGTCGTCCGCGAGGCCCCCAGAGGACCGCTGATGACCTCCACCTCATACGTAACGTCACGCTTCAGAGGACAATAAAAATCCTCCAAATACGTCGCATCATTCATGACCACGCGGCGGTACCCGGAAACAGCATTCCGGGTACCATCCGCGACCTGCCACACAGTCACCAACGAACTACCAATACCAAGGCCAGTGATCGTAATCCCAGCCCGGTCACACGGCGCATCCAACAACGCCTCAACAGTTACAGCAACCACTACTTGCCGCCTCTCATATAACGCGTGTTCGAGTCGGCAGTTGATATCGCGGAACTAGCCACCCTGTACATACGGGAATCCAACTGCTCGTTCCCGATCATCACCGTTACCGCGGGGGCCGAAACATTCACGGGGCTGGACGCAGACTGAGCGAACGACTGCGCCGAATACTCACGCCCACCATTCGCATAACCGGGCAGCTTCGGGAACGTGCCCGCGTTGATCGCAGCAAGCTCCCGGTCATAGCGTTGCGACGAGCGCCCGTTAATGATCCACTCGTTAGCGTCCAGCCTTGCGACAGGAACACCAGCAGAGGAGACCCCAAGGAACCCGTCAGTGACGCCAGTGCCCGGCCCGGAAGACGGTAGCTGCCCGCCATTCGAGTAGCCCAAGATCTTGCCGCCAATAGCACGCCCACCCGGATCAAGCGCAACCATCGACGGGTCATCCCGATATTCAGACTGGGTCACCGTCTTATTGATCGTCTCAATAAGGTTCTGGATGTGCGTCTTCACAACGCGACCATCGATAGCATTCAGCGCGCCAGTCGTCGCCTCTGCCATGCGCTTAGCCTCATCAGACATCCACGATTTGATGTCCACGCCCGGCGGGATCTTCATGATGTCCCGCGCCAACGTATTAGCTTCCTCATCAGTAAGCCCAAACTGCTCCGCGGCAGCCTTCAGCCCACTGTGAGTCCGTTCCAAACTGTATTGAAGGTCTGCTTGGCTCGCGCCATTCGCTGCCATCGCCTGAGTAGAACGGAATCCCGCACCCGCGATAGCATCAAGAGCCGCCTCGTTCGCCCGCCCCGCAGCCGTCGTGATGTCAAGCGTTCTACCATTGGCAGCGATGGACTCTGTAAGCCCCACCATGGCTTCCTCGAAACCACGAGCCGCGTCACGAGCGCTAAGGTTCAGCAACCCAGCATTTACCAAGGCGTCAGTGAACTTTGACAGATCAGCAACTGTCCCGTCAGCGGCCAGGCCGACATCCTCTAATGCCTTCTCGATTTCCTCGGTCTGTTCCGCGGATGCCTCAGCAGCCGCGCCAACATCAGTTAGGGCGCCGTCGAGATTCTTACCCTCAGCCGCCGCCGTCTTCGATGCTGCCTCAGCAGCCTTCAAAGCATCCGCGTACTCGGGGAACTTTGCTGCCAGATCCTCGACGCTGACGCCCTGCTCGTCGGCTACCTTCTTGATCTGCTCGAAAGTCTTGGCTGCGTCCTCAGCGTTGCCGCCAGATACGAGTTCCGCCAGCCCGGTGTCGAGTCGTTTGAAGGAGCCTTCCAAGATTTGCGAGGAACCCTCAACGCCGGTCATCCCATTAATGAGGCCTTCGCCCCAGTCGTTGAATGTTTGCCCAGCGTCCTTATTGAAGGTCCGCTTGATGGCAGAATCAAGGCTGTCCACGGTGTTGATTAAGTCGCCGCCATCACGGTCCTTGAACAACTCATCAAGGGCGCTACCAGCGCCGGGACCGTTTGTTGCGACCTCAGCTAGAGCGTTGGAAACCTTACCCATGCCCGTATCGATCTTCGACATATAGTCAGACTCGGCCAGCTTCGCAAAGATAAGCGTCACAGCCGCCAGTGCACCAGCAGCACCTGCGGCCTTACCAACCTTGCCCATCGCCGTAGCGGCCTTGGAGCCAGCGGGGGCTAAGGTGTTGAACGCCTGCACCGAATCCAGGATCTTAGGCGTCAACGTCAGGAAAGCACCCGCACCGAGAGCCGCCACACCAACCACGCCACCGAGGACCGACAAGACACCCTTCACAGGGTCAGGAAGCGAACCAAAAGCGGAAGCCATACCCGCGACCGACTCAGCAACGCCAGCGATCAGGGGAAGCAGGACAGCTCCCGCTTCAATCGCCGCGTCCTTGATGTTGTTCCAGGCGACCTTGACCTTGGACTCGGTCGTTTCGTAACGCTTAGCCGCTTCCTCAGCGAGTGCAGAGTTAGACTGCCAAGCTGAGTCGCCAAGCTTCAACGAGTCGGTGAGGATGTCGCCGGCACCAGCGAGGCGCAGGATAACGCCCGTCTCCTCAGTGCCCTTAATGCCAAGGTCTGACATCGTGTCGATGACGTTGCCGCCCTCGTCCTTGATCCGCCCAAAGCCCTTGACCATCATGTCAACAGCACGGACAGGGTCAGTCTCGAAAGCGGTAGCGAACTCCTTAGCCGAAACCCCGGCAACCTCCGCCAACCGGTCGAGCCCTTCGCCGCCAGCTTTCACATCGCCGTACATGCGCTGCATCACACGGGAGATAACGCCGCCGCCGAGCTGCGCCTCAATACCAAGGGAAGCCATTGCGTTAGACAGGGCCAGAACGTCAGACTCAGAAGCGCCAACAAGCTTCGCAGCACCAGCGATCCGCTTAGCCATC
The DNA here is from genome assembly GCF_042270935.1 of Pseudarthrobacter sp. NPDC055928. Classification (NCBI taxonomy): domain Bacteria; kingdom Bacillati; phylum Actinomycetota; class Actinomycetes; order Micrococcales; family Micrococcaceae; genus Pseudarthrobacter; species Pseudarthrobacter sp. NPDC055928. The sequence continues at coordinate 248,066 of NZ_JBHJZH010000002.1, read as the reverse complement.
TCCAGAATCTCGGCCTCAGTCGAAGCACCAGCGTTACCCAGAGCGACCAGTGTCGCGCCGAAACGCTCAACACCCTTCGACCCCTCGCGCTCCATCGTGCCCATGACGTTAGAAATCTGGGCGATAGACGTAGCCGCCTCGTCAGCGGAAAGGTTCGTGGTTTCGCCAAGGTCCACCATCGTCTTCGTGAACCCGACAACATCCTCACGCTTCACACCAAGCTGACCAGCAGCCTCAGCAACAGCCGCGATCTCCTCATGCGTGGACGGCAGGGTCTTCGCCAGGTTGCGGAGTGAGCCCTCAAGCTCATCCATCTGCGCCGGGGTACCGTCAACAGTCTTCGTGACACCAGCCCACGCGGACTCCCAGTCCATCGCAGCCTTACCAGCCAGAGCGAGCCCGCCAACCGCGGCTGCACCAAAGCCGAGCATCGTTGTGCCCGCAGTGTCCCAAGCCTCACGGTTCTTGTTCGCAGACTGAACCATCTTGCCAAGGTAAGTATCAGCAGCCTTAGAGGAATCCTCTGAGGCCTGCTGCGTCTTCTTAGTAGCCTGCGCCGCCTGCTCCATAGCGCTCTTGAAACCAGCGATCTCCGCGCTGAATATGACTTTGACGCGGCGATCAGCCATGAGCCCTCCAAAGGGATGTTAATGACGGGGGAGACATGGCATACTTAGCCAATGACGCAAACGGGGGACGCGCACAAGCGGCGCGGGGCAAACATCATGAAGACGGGGCTTGGGATGCTCGTGTTCGGTATCGTTATCGCACTGGCCGCGGCGGGCGAGAATGGCAACCCTGGGCTAAATGCTTTTGCCTCATTCGTCGCTCTCGCCGGTTTCATCACTGCGATAGTCGGACTAGGTAAGTGGCGCGAACGTCCTGCGGGTGATTAGTTCTTCGTCAAGTTCGGTCGCGTAGAACCGCTGTCCCGGATCCGGCTTGAACTTCTCTTGCCCGGTATATTCCTCGACCGCAGCCTGCGCATGGCATGTAACGTCCGCGACCTCGTAAAGCCCACGGTTGGCGTCATTCCTGCACTCCGACTTAGGGCGGCCACAATCACACATGCCCTCGACATACAGCGTGTAGGCGAACTCAAGGAGCCGGTCCTTCCACTCAGGCAACGCGCCCAAGTAAGAGGACGGCGGGCGCTGGAAACGCTCAGCGGTTTTGAGGGCTGCGACTACTCGCCACCATCGTCCGGTGTAGAGCGCTTCGGCAAAAAATCTGCGCTCACAGCGGGAACCTCAGTGCACGCCTCATGGAACCGGGCAATGATCTGATTGAACTGGGTCTCGCCGATCTTGTCTGCGAGCTTCTCAAGCTGCGCCGGCGTTACCTTGGGGGACTGGATCGCGTCAGCAATCGTAATGTATCCGAGCTGAGTTCCGGTCAGCCCAGGATTAGCTTTGGCTAGTGCCGACTTCTCAGCGTCACTGCGCCCCTCAAGCTTGATGACCAACGCGGAGTCATGGAACTGCTTGGCGAGCTTCGCGTACTGACTGCGGAGACTCCCGCCACCAGCGCTAGGCCCGTCAACGTCCTCATCCTCCGCGTTCTCAATACGCTCCTGGAGCGCGTCAAGATCCGCGATCAAGCCCGCCTTCTGATACACCGTCACACTACGCGCAGGCCGCTCAGCATCTTCCAACCACGCATCAATATCAAAATCCTGGGGGGTAGTCATGGCTTAGGCTCCATTTCTAGGGGGTCATAGGCTCGAGAAAGTTGTGAGGGTGGCGGCGCGGAGCCTAATCACGCGCCGCCACCCGGTTCACTAGGCGCCGGCAGCCACGACAATGTTGTCGTACATGCGCTGCGGCTCGAGGGGGATCCGCCGCTTGATGAAGCCCGTACCATCGGTGCGCTGGGCCGTGTCAGTCACCACGAGGCCGCCAAGGTAGATCTCGTCCGTAGCAGCCCAAGCCTCAGTCGAATCCTTGTCAGTCTCGCGGGCGTACCCGTAAACCTCGGCACCCTTCTCCGACAGGGCAGCCCAACCGGTTTCGTTCGCCGTGTCAGCGCCACCCGCGGTCAGGAACTTCCGCCACAGCGTCAGGCCCGTACTGTGGTTACCCTTGCCAATCGCGTTCGAGTTGTTCGTGTCACACAGGGCCGGCTCAGACACCTTGTCAGAATCAGTAGCCGTCCAAGTGAAGTCGCTCGACAGAATGTCACACGACAGGTCAATCCCGGCGTTCAACTCGGTCGCCGTAGGGGCGGCAGGGTTAGCGGGTGCAGTAGTCAGGATAGTGAATTTAGTTTTGCCATCGGCAAGAACACGAGCCATTACTTGGCCTCCTTCGTTTCCGGCGAGGCCGGGTTGGTGGTTTCGGCCTTAGCCGCTTCCCGCGCCTTCTGGCTGGGAGTCCTGGACAGATCGTTGAACGGCGCATCCTTGCGGTCCAGCCAAGAGGCCGGGACTACCTGCTTAGCGCCGGTCGATTTTGAGTAAGCATCAATGAACCGTGTCATCGGTTACCTTTCAGAGCTTGTGGGAGACGAGCGTGAACTCGTCAACTGCGTAGGTTGGGTTGCCGCCACCGGTGAGAGTTACGTCCGTGTCAACTTGGCCGTCCATGAGAACCGCCTGCCGCAACTTGCTAGGGCGCCAACCCGTGACAGTGGGTGTCTTCCGGTTCAGGGCAGCCCGGACATTGCGGGCCATGATCAGCATCGAATCGCCATTCAAACCCACATACGTAGCGCGGATCCGCAAAGACAGAACATCCGGCACATCCTCCAACGAATCACCATCAGGGCCACCAGACGACTCCTCGCCAAGATCACCCCACAGCACCACGTACGGATAGGCAGGATCCGCGGGAACCGACCACATATGAACCCGCACAGTAGGCGGCAACAGGGCCTTGACCGCGTCATAGTGTTCCTTGATCACAGCAGACCCTCCGTCGCTTTGAACGCATACTCGTAGAAGTTCGGGGCCTCCTCGAGCATCGCGTCCTCAGGATTACGGACAGTCCCACCACCAGGCCGCGACGTACCGAAATACGCGATGTTAGCCAGGCTGGCTGGCGTCCGTGGGCCGGGTCGCGGCTTTTTAGCCCTACTCGCAACCGTCACGGTTTTGTCCGGGCCGATCTCCGCTTGAATCTCAGCGTCCCCACCGAACTCCAGAACCTTGAGGTCATAGTTGATCGTCATAGCCAACTGCCCAAAGTGCTTGGAGCTACGGGCGTCTTTCCGCATGGTCTTCTTTGTGTTGTTCGCAGACTTCTCAACAACGCCACGCATCTTCGGAACCATCGCCGCAGGTATCTTCCGCAAATCACGCATCAGCCCGTCAAGGTCCGACGTATCCGCGCTCATAGGATCTTCACCGGCAACCGGAACGCGGTATCGAAACTGTCTGGCTCGAACCCGGACACCCGGTACTGTTTGCCCACCGTGAACGCATTCAACAGTGAAGCCGTGATCGTAACCACGTCACCGTCCTGCACATCCGCAGCGTTCGCCGGGATATGAACCTGACGGGAGACGACCGTGAACGTCGCTTCCCCAGCCTCAGGGTTGCTCGTGGCTGAGTCCTTTGACTGGACCTTGCACTTACCGCTGTAGACCTCAGTAGACGAGTTCGTAACGTCGCCCGTGTCGGGATCCGTCACCGGCTCACCAGGACGCGTAATCGTGCAGGCATCCACCATCAGCGCTTCCGCCTCACGCCGCCCAGCAAGGACAGCAGCCTCCGCGCTCACAGTTGCAACCAACTGATAGGCGAATACTCGTCAGCCGCACCATAAGGGCGAATAGTGAAAGCCTCACCAGACGCGCCAGGCAGCAACAGCGACCACTCATCATCCGTCAAGCCGAGGTAGCCGGCAGAGTTAGCCGAATCCACAGTCTCAGTCGTCGAATAGTCATCAATCGCGACCGTCCGTGTACGCAACCCTGACGGGTTCTGCAACTTCCGAATGATCGACGCACTAATGACACGCTTCAGAGTCGCCGCAGTAGGACGACCAGCCAAGATCAAATCCTCAAGATCCGGTATCCGTTCAAGGATCTCCGACTCCAAATCCTCAATCCACGCCGTAACCTGGGCAGACTCGGCAGCCGTGAGGGACCGGCCATAGCGAACCTCAACATCAGCAACAGTTGCGTATGCCATGACCGGCCACCTTACTTAGACTTGCGCGAACGAGAAGACGCCGCGACCCGCTTAGGAGACGCGACTTCCGGTTCCTGCTTCTTGAAACCAGCACCGAGAAGCTGATCAACGAACTCCGCAGAGACATCGACCAGCTTCCCGGTAAAAGGGTTAGTGAGAAGCATTACGCGGTCGTAGCGCCAGTCAGCTTCACGAAGTGAGCGCCGTTGCGAACAACGAAACCAACCTCGATCTCTGCCAGCACAGCGAACATGTTGCGCTGCCACAGGTTCAGCTGAGTGCCGCCCTTGTTCACAGTCGCCTGGTCGCTGATGGACACCTTGATGCCCTCGACGGAACCCCAGATAGCGGAGTTCGCGAAGTCGCCTGCGAAACCGACAACGTCCGGGCCGGTAGCCGGGTTGTTGTAGACGCTGGATGACTTCAGCACGTCGCGACCGAAGATGGAGCCGATAGCCCCGGTGTCGGTGCGGGCATCACGCAGGAACGCGTAGTTACCGGCGCCGTCCTTCGCGGTCATGATGGTACCCTCAGCCTGAGGGGCGATCAGCCAGTGGCTAACGTCGCCACCAGCAGCACCAACAGTGGTCAGCGCGGTAGCGAGGTCACCGATGGTGTCAGTGGAATCCAGTGCCACGGCGGTCGAACCGGAAAGCACATCGAAGTTCGAGCCCGGGGCGGTGCCATTCAGGATCGTAGCGTCAAACGTGCGACCCAGAGCGTAAGGCAGCCGGCGGGCCAGCTCCGCGTACAGGCCCGGAAGGTCACGGCGGAACTCGTTAGAGAACGTTTCGATGACAGCGAGCTTGTACGGGGTGATCGACTTGCTGGACACCGTAGCGTCAGAGACAGGCTTCTCGTCCGTCTCGTTCACCCAGGAAGCGGTGACATCGCCGGTGATCAGCGGGATAGTGACACCCGAACCGGGAAGGTTGATCCGGCGGGCAGTCCGCATGATCAGAGAGTCGTTGACAGCGTTAGCCCAAATCTCAGAAGAAATTTCCTTGGGAAGGAGGGCGGCTACGCCCGCGCTAGTGCGGTTGAGATCAATACCAGCCATGAGCTAGGTATCCTTTCAAAAGTTTAGGTTGAGAGGTTCTGGTTGAAGAAGTCCTCGAACATGTCGCCCGTAGACTTCTTCGTTGTGCTGCCCTTCGCGCCTTGCGACGGGTCAGGCTTCGGGGTGCCGGAAGTGTTCAACCGGGCAATGAGGATGTCAGCCTTCGCGGCGACTTCCTCCTCAGTGGAACCGGTCAGGAACTCGATCAGATCCGCAGGGACACCCTTGGTGAGGGCCACCCGGTTGCGGACATTCTCGATACGCAGCGCAGCGAGTTCCTGCGCAGCCTCAGCCGCAGCGGACTGCGCCCGTTCCAGATCAGACAGGCTCGCGTCCTCAATGTTCTTGAGCTTCGCGGCCAGATCAGCGGCGGTACGTTCGGCAGCCTTACGAGCATCGCGCTCAGCCTTGATTGCCTTCTGCCCAGCGTCGCCAAGATCCGGCGTGTCTGTACCCTCGGCGTCTTCTGATGCGTCAGCCGTGGTTGTGTTGTCTTCCGACATGTGTTCGTCCTCCGTCGCGGATGGAAAAACCCCGAAGCATCGCGCTTAGGGGAAAATAGAGAGGGCGCTTTTAATGCACGCCCAAAAATGGGACAATTAGATATGCAAAATTCAAGTGATGACGAAGCAGTAGAAGCGTGGGCGCGTAACTACAACGCAGAGAATTTTGATTTGGCATGGGAAGCGCTACCTGAATGGGCGCGGGAAAGTCACCGCGACACCGCAAGAAAGGCGATCGGCAAAACCAGCTAGAAAATCTGGCCTCCCGTAGCAACCCAACGCCGGTAATCCTTCTCCACCTGAGCAGCGATCTGCGGGGTGAGCGGAGACGCCATGACCTTAGCTCGCCGAGTCATTGACGGCGCACCATAAGGGTTCACGCCCTGCTGCACTAGTTCCCACCGGGCTTTAGCGTCGAAAAGTCGCCGCTCAGCCTCAGTCATGGTCGCCCGAACCGCAGGATCCCTCCCATACTTGATCGCATCCTCAACACGCTTCCGGGCCGCGTTATATGCGCCGCCGTGACCCAGTGCGCCATAACCCTCCCGCTGCCCAGTAATCGAGCCAAGCGGGTTCTGACCACCAGGAAGGATATACCCGTACTTCTCAAGGTCCTTGAGAGCAGCGGCACGGTTGTTCCCGTTCAGCTTGTAGATCGCCTCAGGAGTCATCCGCCGACCGCGGGTCGAATCTCCCGCGGCCTCACGGAAGTTACCCCGCTTAGTTGTACCCTCAGTAGTCATCAACCCGCCAGGCTTCATGCCACGGCGAGAGTTCACAACTTGGAAGATGTCACCACCGTCGCGGATGGCCTGAGCGCCGGCCTTTGTGTAGAGCCGATCCTGATCAGCGGCAGACAAGCTCTTGAAGTACTCGTAAGGGTCATGGGTCAGGCCCTCAGTCTCAGCCGCAGCCTTCGCCGTCGTCTGGACATGAACGCAATCGCACTTAGGGTGCCGGCTGAACCCGTTATTCCAACGGTAGAACCGACCCGCGAGGACCGAGCAGCGAGAGCATGAGGGCGGGTTCAACATCCGAACATAACCGATGTTCTTACGCGCCGCCGTATCCACACCCGCAGCAGACCGCCCCGCATCACCAATCGTCGTCTGCGTGACCATCTCCAAGAACTGCCCGCCCCGGCGCACAGCATCCTTCACATCCATCCCGCCAGCAATCAGGTTCTTAGTGTGAGGAACCGCCGCGTACAGCAAGCCATCCAACGAGCGACCATCAGACGCATAACCGCCGAACGCTTCAGCGTTCACGAAGTGCTGTGGCGCCTCATACAGCCCTTGCTGCGCTAACGTCGCCGCGCCATACATCGCCCCAGCCTCGGCGGCCTTGACCTGCAAGAGCGTTAGAGCGTTCTCCAACTCGCTATTACGCAGAATGATCTGCCATGACTGTGAGAGGAGCCCACCTTGCACCTGGGCCCACGCCCTACGAGCCGCCAAAACACCCAACGACTGCAACCGCTGCATCTTCCTGTAATGCTCAACGGTCGCTTCGGGAATCATCAGACCACCTGTTCAACGTCCTTTTCCAAAGACGTAATCGCTAGCCTCGACTCGTTACGGAAATACTCGCGCTCACGATCCTTACGCGCATCCGACCAACCAAGCTCATCCCAAACCCCTTCGCGGGAAAGGACACCCTGACCGCCCGCGTAAAGCTTCGTCAACGCGTCAGCCTTCTGCGCGAACGTCGGAGTACCAGCGTCGTGCCACTCAGTCTTGATCCGGTTACCAGAAACCCACTCGCCAGTACGGAAACGCTCGTACAAGCCCATGACCCAGCCCCAGCCATCACCAAAGTTGGCTTGCTTACGCTCAGCGTTCAACACAAGACGCGACTCGTCAGCACGGATAGCACCCTCAGCAGCCGGGTTCACCGAAGTCTGACCCAAATACCGCAGCGGAAGACCAGTAACCGACGACACGAGCTGCCCGTAATGGTTCACCGTGTCATGGAAATTCTTCAGATCAGAGGCAGCAAACTGCCCCATCTTCGCGTCCTTATTACCAGTCGCCCAGATAGCCGAATAGTACGACTCCCAAGCCGGGATAGGCTGCCCCGTGGAATCCACAAAGTCGCCCTTAGACGCAGACACAACCCACTTCTGAGGAACAGAATGCGTCTCGCCAGCGATCTGCAAGTTAGTCAGTGACCGAGCAGCAGCATCCACCAGTGGAATAACGTCCTGCATCTCCGAAACGCCGTCCCACTTACCCAGCCGGCGACGGTTCAGGAACATTACGATAGGCACGCGGCCGAGGTTGTGGTCGTCACGGTCAAGGACGGTCCAACCACCCTTGTTATCCCGCTCGAGCCATTGCGTAGAATCCGGCAGGTACAGTGTCGCGAACCGGGGGAGAACCTCACCAGGCTCCGTGTCATACATCCGAACCGCAGCGCGGATCCGGCGGTGCCTCTTGTCGATATCAACGGCGATCTCACGCGGAGACTCAACCGTAATCAGAGGGTGCTCACGGTCCTCCTCGTTCGTGCCGACAGTCACGTAACCGCGGCCCAGAGTCAGAGTCTCCTGAGCATGAATCACAGACTCAGAATCAAGATTGTTCGCGTCCCAACCCTCACGAAGAGCCTCAGAAGCCGTCTCCTCACCAGGAAGAATGAACGACTTCACCGACAACCTGTCAGCCACCGAATCAACAGCAACCCGGTTCCAGTTCACAACAGTCTCAAACCGCCGCAACTCAGGAGGAACCGCCAAACCAATATGCTCCAAACGCTGCGAACCCTCGTAATAACGGTCCAAACGCGTATCAGCAGACGACAACTGAACAAGATCATTACCCAGTCCCGCTACGAGGTCGGAATCAGCACGGCTTAAAGCCACAACGGCCCCCTAACGGAACGAAAAAATACGGTTGTCTTGTTCTTCATCGGACCATCCGGCCTCGCGTGCGTCAGCCGCCGCAGTGTGAGCCAGGATCCGGGCCATAATCGCATCGATCTTCTGATGATTCGCGGGCTTACCCAGCACGTACTGCTGATTGAACTTCGCCAGCTTCTTAGCGTTCGCAGCATGAACTGTCACAATCGGGCACCCATCATGGGTGATCTTCCGCTGCGCCAAATCAATCTCGAACCGCTTAATCTCCGGGTACATACGGCTGACCTTGTTAGTAGGCCACTCAAAGACGTGATTATCGCCGTACTTCACGGACCACTCACCGATCTCCGAATACCAGTCGTGCGGGTCGCAATAGAACCGCTCAACCTTGTACCGTTCGAACAACTCCGCGACAGCCACATGAACCTGATCGCGGGGGATCGACCCCTGCCACTCGGCAGGGTTCCACACCGCCGCGCGACCATCAGGCCCGTACCGAGGAGTGAACGTAAACCCGTCAATAGTCTCGGCTTGGAGCGCCGTCCAGTCGTCATTCTCCGAACCGTCAAAGCCCAAACAAATACGTGTCCCCGGTTCAGGATTGGGCAGCCACAACATTTCCTGCGTAAGCGGCATCCCACAAACCATCCTTCAGCCAGGCGCCAAGCCCATGCACAATGCGGTTGCCGTAAAAACGTTCAGCCTGCGACGGGTCAGTCTCCATCAACTCCGCAGCCTCAGCCTCGATAGCATCAAGATCAACCCACGGCGAACCCTCATACACGTACTTATGGATCTTGCGTCGGTCTACCTTGTTCTTATAGGACAGGTCAGCCGGCGGCTTCCGGTAAAAACGGTAAATGTCAGTCGATTTAGACTCGAAAGTCTGCTGAGCCGTCGAGTTCTCGGCAGGATCCCACGGGTTCGTCCACTCAATCGAACGGCCACCCATACCAGCAAGACCACGACGCATCGTCTGAGCAACACGAACCATCTTGTTCTGCACCGTGTAAATACCAGACTCGTCAAAGTTCGCAAAGTTAATCGGATTACCAAGACGCGACATCGCCGAAGACGTGACAGCCTCGATCTTGCCGTTATTCGGCAACCGAACGAACTGCTCACCAGTCTTCATAATCGAATCCAAGGCGCCGCCACGAACCATCGCCTGCAACGGACGATAAACGTTATCGACCTGCTCCTCAGACGTAGCCACCAACTGAATCAACGAAGTATTCCGCGGAATACCCATCGCATCACCTGGCTCATACTCATACCAAAAATCACAGTCACAACCGTGTTCATGGCACGAATACACCTCGCCACCCTCAGCCCAACCACCAAAAACAACCGGACCAGCCGCCTCAAGCAGAGTCACTGCCGCAGCAAGCGGCCCCTTACCAGTCTTCTGAGGCGCAACCACCTGAGAACGCCGATACGTAAACGCAGGTGCCAACACCGGACGCTCCGCAACCCACTTAGCAGCAGCCTTCACCCGGTAATGGTTCGCAATGATCTGCAACTGCCAGTCAGACGGGATGAACGGACGGCCCTTATCGAAACCATCAGGCACCGAACAGTGAGCCTCAACCCAATCCGCCCCGAGGAAACCTAGAGTCTGGCTCGCGGGGAAGTTGATACTGAAATCATCCGTCATTCCCCACAACCTTTAGCCGGGCACGAGACGAAGACTTCCGCTTCGGCGCCGCCTCAGATTTAGGAGCCTCACCCGCCGGCAACTGCCAACGAAGACGATTCAAACCAGCCGTAGACAACCCCAGAAGCTCCTGGTGCTGCTTCACAAGAGTCCGCACCGAACCCGAAGCCTCCGCACGCTCAGCCTCAGCCAAATAACGCGTATACAGTGCGACCTCATCCTCGAGGCCAAGCCGCTTCCACTCCGACGCCTGCGGCTTCACCCACAAACGAGCCCAAATCGCAGCCTCACGAGACGACATCTCATCCAACGGAAACTCAGGCACCCCAAACTCAGGCACCTCAAGCACAGTCCAAGTCGCCGAATCACCCGCACGCTCACGCCTCAAAGCCGCCGGATCCGCAACCCTGCCAGCATTCCCCCTCGCACCACCAGACGCCACAGGAAACACCACCAATCAGGGTTGCAAACGATTCTCAAAAAGGTTTTGATTCTGGAAAACTACCGAGCCACCTCACCGGCGGTTTTTCGTTTTAGGGTCGCTCAGTACCCCCGCCTGGCCCCTCATGCCGCGAGGAACAGGTCATGCTGCTCGTTGTCGCTGCGCACAGAGTTGCACCATCGATGGGCAGTGCGAAGGTTGCTCGACTCGTGTGTGCCACCTTTGGAGCGCGGCGTGACATGGTCGAGCGAAGGCGCCCAGTCGTCACGCTTCGGGTCTGCTAGATAGTCCACCGAGCCACCACATAGCCAGCACTTGTGATCGTCTCGCTGGTAGATACTGAGCCTGATGCTCTTGTGTATCCACCCACGGTGCAGCGTTGAGCCACGACTCACACGGGATTCGTCTCTGCATAGATCGCTACAGTGCACGCGCTGCTTACTTGAATGGTGGTATGGCTGCTCACACCATGCGCAGTTGCGGGCCTCGGCTAGCGTGACAGATGCCAGCGTCTTGCCCTCCCGTAGTGCGCGAAAGAGGTGGTGAGCGCGAGTGGAGCATCGAGTCGAGCAGTACTTCTGAGATCCGCTTACTGGCCTATACTCCGAATCGCAATGTTCACATGCTTTGGCTGGCAAGTCTTGGGTATTTCGTACGCGTGGCCACGCACTCGCTTTGCCATACATCTTCGCCCAGTGGTCTTCGGGCAGAGTGCAGTACGGGTTCTGTAGCCATTGCCTGCATTCATTGGAGCAGACAGGTCGTCGGGCCTTGCTGCCGCCCGAGTTCTTCATGACTTCGGTTCCGCACCATGCGCAGGCCACGGGCTTCTTTGCGTGGCGGTTGGGTGCGTGTTCTTGGTTGTAGTGCGAGGCGCATAGGCCGCGTGCGCGGTGTGCGCGTTCGCAGTTGTCTTTGGTGCAGGTCTTCATGGTTTCCCCCAAGGAATGCGTAAGGCCCGGCACTTGGGGTACCGGGCCTTACTGTCACGGGTAATTAGTCCGTGGTTCTTTTGTGTTCAGTTTTTGTGGGCGTTCTTGCCGCCGGCTGAGTTGTTGCAAAATACGTGACTTGGTCCGAGGTATTGCCCTCGGTCTAGGTCGTCGTGGTCGAGTGCCCATGGCGTGTTGGGTGCGATGGGTTCGTTGCATCGGGCGCAGCGTGTGCGTCCTTGTTGTACTTCTAGGTTGATGCGGGCCCTGGTTTTCTGATGTTGGGATCCGTATCCGCGGGCTGTTGAGCTTCCGCGTTCCTTCTCGTATGCTGCGTTGTGTGTGGTGCAGTACCTGCCATCCGCAACGTTGGGGCAGCCAGGCTTAGGGCAGATGCGCTTAGCTCTTGGCATGTCCAACCTCCACATAAAGTTTGGTGCCGGGCGTCATCTCGACGAGCCGGCTGTGTGCTTGACCCTGCACGGGAGATAGGTTCCCCTTTCGGTTGCGTGTCCTATCCATAACCATCCGGGCGTAGCGTTACCCATTAGGTCAGTCATTTGCGGCTGATGTTTGAAGATCAGTCGTTAGCGGTTTATTCGTCGTCGCCGGATTCTGTGGTGTATACGACTTCGGCGCCTGAGAGTAGGTCGTCTTGGCCTTCTTTGAATGCGCGGCTGTACGTTCGTAGCCCTGTGGTTGCGGCTTCTTCTCGGATGAGTTCGGCTTTGGCTTCGAGGATTTCGGCGATTGCGTTGAGGATCCGTCTCATGCCTGCTCCTGGTTAGGATTGTCGCTTGAACTCTGACTAGCGCACGCCTTATTCAGGGTTAGTGCGCTGTCCGTGTTTGGGTGGCGTCGATGAGTTTCTTGTTGCCGCGTACCCAGTGACCACAAGGGCACTGATACAACCTGTAGCGCTGCACGTTGGTGTACGCGGTACCGTCACGGAACTTGCTCAGGTCTTTGTTGCCGCAGACCGGGCAGCCCCATTCCTCGCCCGTGAACATGGACAGGTGTGGGTGGTTGGGGATCCATGCGCGGAGGCGGTCGTAGAGCTTCTCGGTGAGGACAACGTCTTGTTTGTTGTACTGCCGCATCTTGTCCCAGGCGGCGTCTTCGCCTCGCATGCAGCGCACCCATAGGTCGTGGCCTGCGTGTGATGTTTTCTTGCCTAGCCCGAGCTGCTGCGCGACGTGGTCCAGTTTGCCGGATGCAAACTTGAACTGTTTGCGGACGGTCTGGAGCAGGTCAACGTTCTTGTACGGTGCCGGCGGGTTCAAACCTGCGAGAATGAACTCACGGTTGAGGTGTTTCATGTCGAAGCCCGCGGAGTTGTACCCGACGATTAGGTCAGCTTCGGACACGAGCGCGTGAATCTTCTCGATCATGACCGCGTGGCCGTCGTGGTGGTCGCTGTAGAACAGCACTTCCTTTTCGCCGTACCATTTCGCGGCCACACTGATGACGGTGGCGACTTCCTGGAGTTGCGCTAGGGACACGTTCTGATTGAACAGTGACCAGACGTGGGCGAGGTTCGGGGCGTTCTCAATGTCGAGTGTGAGGATGCGAACCTGTTTGGCGGCGGCGGGTGCGATCTTCGGCGCGATCCGTTTTGCGAAGGCGCCCATCAGGCAGCAACCCGTGCACAGGTGCAATCAGACTTCTTGTGCCGGCGCACAGTGTGCTCACTCATCGGGAAACCGGCGGCTGTCATCTCACGGGCGACAGCAAGGTGCCCCTTGGACGAGAGCAGCGTGTCAAGCGCGGCCCGGTCTTCATGATCAAACTGGGCCTGAATACGGTGAAATATGCACTTGCTCATTTGGTCCCCTGCTCAATGGGTTGCTCAGTAGATGTTGTAGAACCGCTGCTGGCTGAAGTCGCGCCAGTCAGGTGCCGGATCCGGGACGTTGACCACGATTCGCTGCGGATGCATGATGAACCGCCGGATCATTGTCTGCTCTTTGAGTAGCTTCTTGCGGATGACAGCGTTTCTCATGATTCCCCTTGCTCAGGTGGGTTGAAGGTGTGACGGCGAATGGCACTCTGCCCGCTGTGGGCGCTCGTGGCGCGTGTTCTTCGGGGGTGTTCGCCGTCTCGTGGGCTGCCAGCACTTGAAGCTGGTGGACTCCCGGTTCTGAGTCCAGCCCTTGCCATTTCCTACGCGTCCGTAGGTCCATCTGGCCCATGGCTGGACCCTCCAACCCTTGACCCTTTCGGAGACAGAGGGGCGGAAGTTTGTGGTGCGTGTAGGCAGCTCGCAGTGATGAGCGGCACGGAGCTTGATGTGACGGAATCCCCGTTCGGGCGCGTCGCCACACTTCACCTACACGCACCGGTCTATGGCTGAAGCGACTTACTGGCGCCTCGGAGGATTGTGATTGCGTGGGTGATGGCGGATCTGGCCGGCACTGATGCGGTGTCTGACATGGATAGGTCGAGGCCGTCGGCGATCCGGGCTAACAGGGCCGCGTCGTTCAAGTACGCAACGGCGACGGGATGCCTGGGACGGTTTGCGGGGTTGTACACGGCTTCTCCTGTCTCGGCTCGTTTACGCATTAGTGGACATGTCCGTCGTCGCGGATGCCCTCGGTGAGTTGCCAGCGTTCGTCGATGATCATGCTGACGTACGGGGCGAGCGCTTCGGCGTACTGGTCTGCATGGTGCACGCAGAAGTACAGCTCGCCGGAGGATGGAAGGCCGGGCGACCAGCGCAGGAGTACGAGTACGTATGCCCTTGAGTTTGAGCAGCGGTCGCACCTGTGCGTTGCGTTCAGTGTCGCTACGGGGTGCTCTGTGGGTGCGATGCTCATTCCGGCCTCTTTCGGGCAAGACTAAGGCCCCGGACTGTTGAAGTCTCGGGGCCTTAGGTAAATTTCCACCTACTAAAACCATAGCAGGACAAATGGGTACTTTCAAGTATCTTTGGGTATTTTCGGGTAACTAATTACGCACGGATTTAGCGCGAGGCTCGCAGAAGGTCGAGCAGGTAGCGGAGGTCTTCGGGTGCGTTGGCGATGAAGTCGGCGTCAGCGGCGGACTGCTTTCCCATCAGCATCACCTGAGCCACATCTGATCCGGTGACCTCGGAGCCTATGCGGTGGACTGGGATGGAGCGGTAAGTGTCATCGGCATTTCCCCACGGCCCCGGCGTCGAAGCGTTGAGTCTTGCTTCGATCTGGGCGATTCGTTCGTTGTTCATGCTGTGCGTCCTTCGAGTGGGTATCGTGCGAGTCGTTGGTCTACGAGTTTGAGTACGTCTCCGAGCCGGTAGTGGGCGGCGATGATTTGCCCACTTTCCCCTAGCTCGTCGTTTGCCCGGTTGAGTTTGCCGCGGTTGGCCCATTTGCGGATTTGGTCGGCGGTTACGGTGTGGTTGTACTGGGGCGTGCTGAGTTTGCGTGAGAGGTCGGCGGGTGTGCCGATGTAGTAGTGTTTCGCGGTCGCTGCGTGCGCCCGCCACTTGAGGACCTCGTACCCGGCCCCGCAACCTGCGCAGTGGGCTTGAGTGTCATCCCGGTTGGCGTAGAGGTTGGTTTCGCAGTCGGGGCACGTACCGGCGAACACGCGGTCGTCTTCTTTCGCGTGCCGTTCATGACCATGGCGCAGATGCTTCCTCAACTCTGGTTCGAGGTGCGGCGCCCACTCCTGCCGGCGCACAAGTCCCAGGTTGCGGGTCAGGTGTCCGGCGAGTCCAGCACAGGTACGGTCGGTGATGCGTTCCCCGAGCTGTAGCGCCGCTTTCATGAGCGCCACATGCAGGCCCCGTTTCGCGTCGTACAGGGTTTCGTTGATCGGCAACGGCGCGTGCAACGGGCCCGAACTGTTGACGCGTTCCCCATACCTGGCTGTCAGGCTCGCCCGTGAGAGTCCCGCGTCCAACACCGTCACCACATCCGCAACCTCGGCTAGAGCTGTAGCGAGCAGATCACCACACAAGGTGCACAAGAAGAAGCCATCTGGTAGGGGTGCGTCACAAGTGCAATTCATTCGTCTCCCCGTTAGTGGTTTCGAGCAGTTGTTTCAATTTGCCGTAGTCGATTACCCCGCGCCCCCACATTTGCTCTAGTTCGTGTCTGGCGCGTTGGAGGGTTTCGTTGTGCTCACACATCGTCGTGGCCTCATTCGTCGTAGTGGGGGAGAGTGGCAAAGCGCTCCAGCAGCCATTCCTGCTCTAGACCCCGTTCGTAATGGTCGAATAGGACCATGTCGCCGGGATAGTTGTGTGTCCGCTTCTGCCGCACGTAGCTGATCAACCGTGAATTCTGGTACTCCGCGCACAGTTCCGCATCGCTAAACCTTTTGTCCACTGCTACGACGGCGTAGGGCTGGTATGCGCCGCCCACACGGTACGCATCCATGTCCGGGTGCTTCGGAAACAGTTCCAGGGTCATTCCCCGCCCCCGTTCGCAGCAGCAACAGCGGCGGGTTCGATGTCTTTGAACCGTCGTGATGCGGGTTCCCATGAATCGT
The DNA here is from genome assembly GCF_042270935.1 of Pseudarthrobacter sp. NPDC055928. Lineage (NCBI taxonomy): Bacteria > Bacillati > Actinomycetota > Actinomycetes > Micrococcales > Micrococcaceae > Pseudarthrobacter > Pseudarthrobacter sp. NPDC055928. Next base: position 232,004 of record NZ_JBHJZH010000002.1, on the reverse strand, counting down.
GGATGTCCTTGCCGTGGGAGCGCATCGGTGGGAGTGGCGCGTTAGGGTCGAAGTCGCTCATGGTTTACCCTTCCCACGGATGGTGGCTAGTAGTTCGGGGTCCATGTTGCGGAGTTTCGCCGCAAGGATCGGGGTTGAGTCGGAGAGGACGAACGTCTCAGTCTGTTCGGGTTGCGCAGGCCGGGTCACGGGAGCCGCCAAACAATGTTTTCGCGGCAATCAGCACGCGCCAACTCGGGGAGAGCCAACCACTGAGCCTCAGTGAACCCCGAATGCGCCGCGATCAACCTGTCTTCCGGGGCGATAATCACTGGCTGGGCACGGTGTGCGGACCGGTTACGGCGAAAAAAGTTACGCATCATCCCTCAAACTCTCTTGGTAGTCGTCATATGCCGCATCGGCGCGGTCGTCCTCATCGTGCCGGTCGCACAGATCCCCGTAATCGGCGACCTCGTTCTCGCAATACTCCGCTGGGGTGTCCCTGGTCTGCCGGTACGTCAGCGCCGGGCAATAAATGGTTTCGCTCATGATTTCCTCGGCTTGATCGGCACGTACACTTTCACGTTGCCGCACCATTCGATGCGGTACTGTTGCCGGCTCACTTCGCAACCTCCGCAATTGCAGCGAGGTCCTTGAGAGCCTGGATCAGCTCCCGGAGGATCTGAAAGTTTTCTGCCGTCTCCGGAACGGATTCAGCCTGACGAAGCACAGACAACGGTGTAGGTGCGTACATGATTTCCCCCTAAAAATTGGTTCGGCCCGCTCAAGGCCAATACGACAATGTTACCCGAAAATACCCGATTAGGTAAGTATATTTAAGTACTTTGGTGCGCAAAAAAATTATGGGCGCGTACCCGTCAGGATCGCCAAGAAGTCCGCGAGGGTCAACGTAACCCACTGATCCGCAGCCTGCCCCTTCCCATGCCGCTTATGCACCACCAACCCAGCGAGTGCCTGGTCATTGACACGCTCCACCTCAGCCTCAGCCGCCCACACACCAAGGCTGATCTTCGCCGTGTTCTTCACCTCAATAGCCAGCCTCCGGTCATGCACATGCACCCCGCCAACGTCGCCAGTATCCTTCGCGCCCGTCTTCACGCGACGGTCAGCAAACGGAAAACCATGCGCCTTGAAATAGTCAGCAACCAGGCGCTCCATGCTCGAGCCGGCGGATTTGGCTGAGGCTCGGGTGCGGGTCACTTGCTTCCTTCCGGGTATGCGTTTGCTAAGGCTGCGTAATCCTGCGTGTGGGTACTTGGGTCACTAAGTACTTTTGGGTAACTGTGTGGGCAGCAGGAAGCCCGTTGAGCGGTCATGCAGCCATCCACCCGTCGTGGGTTTCTTCGGGGGCTCGGTGTTGGGATGCTTTGCCGCGTTCGGCGTTTCCTTGACGTCGGCCTTCCTCGAATAGCTGGTCCCAGAGTTCCGGGTTACGGGAACGCCAACTGAGCGGGTGCTTCACAGGCTGGGCCGGCGGTTCGATCTGGCCCGCACGCTGCCCCGCGTCACGGCTCGTCTTGATGTTCGCCGCCCGCTTCGAGATCGCACCAGGAGACGCAGCAATCGACTCGTTCGCCTTATAATGCTCGAGGACAGCCTGCTTAGCAACCGCCGGGTCAACACTCCTAAGCGAGTACGCCCACGTCTCAGCCGCCGCCTGATTCAACATCACCCTAGGGTCAACCTGATTAATCCACGTCAACATCGCGATCGTCTGCTTGTGATCCACGGTCATCCCTCAATCTCTAGAAACGGCTGATCCTGCTGCTGCTGTGCGTCGTACTCCTGAAGCAACGCCATCCCCTTCGCCAACCCGCGGGCACTGTGGTCCATGCGCTGGTTGCCGAGGTCTGGGGCTGGGAGTGGTTCGTCGTCCCAGGAGCCCGCGTTCAACCACGTGCTGAAATGCTTAGTGAACTGCGGCTTCCGGTTAGGGTCGTCGCGGTACCTGACGACCCCTTCCCTCAAGGCTTCTTTTTCTACTTCCTTCGAGGCCTTGACGTAGGCCTTGTACGCGGCTTTCTTGTCGCGCTTCAGGGGGTAGAGGTTCCAGAGTGTTTCGAAGTCGGGTGGGTAGCTGCTTCGCTGCGGGGAGTCGGGAGTATGGGAGTTGGGAGTAGGGAGAAGGGAGTAGGGAGCATGCGAAGGGTTCCCAACTGCTGCGGGGAAGGGTTTCGAAGGGGTTTCGGAAGGGTTCCGATTTGCTTTGTAAGGGGTTAGTTCGGACGGGTCGTTGGACCTTTTTGTGAGCAGGTCGCCGCAGCAGTCCCAGCCCTTCAAAAGTGGCTGCTCGGTATGGAGTCGCTTCAGTTCGTGGACGACGACAGAGCGGAGTGTGCGGGATCCGATGTCTGAGTAGGTCCGGTACATGGCCTTGGTGATGTTCGGGCTACTGAGGAGTCCGTCGTTGCGGATAAAGGACCGCACAAGGACTTCACCGGTCGTCTCATCAATGACCAGGTAGAGGTGCTCTGACAGTTCCTCCGCCGCTTCCTCAACCTCGGCAACAGTCCAGTCAGCGGCGAGCTGGGAGATCCTGCCCGCGTGCCATGTGGTGACGCCGCAAAAGTTAAGTGTCATCTGCGTGGTCATTACGAAGTAGAGGTGTTGTGCCTCGCGGGTTAGGTCTAGGAAGTCATCGTCTATCCAGATAGCCGTCTGGATGCGGGCGTGTTCACGCGCCACTAGAACCTCTCCACTGGTACGTTTTCGTAGTTCTCTAGCACGGGGTAATGGATGCCTGCGCGGGCGTCTTGGAAGGCTTCGCGTGACAGCCTCGGGTGAAGTTGAACGTTCTTAAGCCGCTCGCCAAACATGATCGACATGGCTTCCTCTTTTAGTGCCTGTTCTTTGGTGGCGTACCGGCTGACATCCACGGACTGAACCTGCCGGAACCAGTTCTTGCTGCGCCTATGCTCTGGGATGCGCCGGCCAGGGTTGTCGGTGTATCCGACGTAGATCACCCCGTATTCGTCGCATAGCCAGTAGACGAAGTGCCCGTCGTTGCTTCCGAACCACCTCATGCGGCGAGTTCCCAGGTGTTGAAGATTTGTGCGGTTAGGTCTTGGCGTCCGTATTTGTTGAGTCGCATGCGGAGTGTTCGTTCGCGGCCTATGTATCCGGTGGCTTTGAGGATGGCGTGTTCTCCTTCGCCGCAGGATAGGAGGAAGGTGATGTCTTCTACGAGGCTGGTGACGCCGTAGGTGATTACTGGTTTGACGCCTTTTTCGCGGCGGAGTTGGGTGTCGTAGTCGCGGCGTGCTTGGTTGCAGGGTTCGCATGCTTGTTCGCCGCGTGCTTTGTGGCGTTTGTAGGCTGCTTGGGTGCCGCATGGGTTTAGCGTTCGGGGCATGGGGTTTTCCTTTGCTGGGCTTGGGTTTGTTTGCGGGCGGTGTCTGCTTGTTTCCGGGCCGCTTTACGTTCGGCATGGGATGCGGCGGTCACGCGGACGCTTCCAAAGCGCATTTAGCTAGCAGGAGAATCGCAGCCTTTGCGTCTTCTCGAAGTGCGCGTTCCGCCTGGTAGCTCAATTCGCCGAATGGGGTAATTCCCCACTCCTCTTGAATCGCCTTCGCGGCAGCTTCGATTGCTTGGTCAGTGATGTTCATGCTGCGTTCTGCTTCCTCTTGCCGCGGCGGTGGGTTTGGTCCCAGCCGGATGCTTCGAGTGAAGCGAGGTAGAGGTTGTGTGGTCCGCCCCACACGGGTTCGGGGAGTTTCTTCGCTTCGGCTTCCTTGTGTGCTTCCCAGGCCCGAACCTGCTCAGCGGTGGGCGCATACGTCCGGACTTTGGGGACGTGTTTGAGTTGCTGTTTGCGGGCTTCGATGCGGGCTTCGAGTTCGGCTTCGAGGCGTCGTAGCTCGGCGACTTTCTGCCGCGCCCGAATCTCAGCCTCGCGTGCTTCCTTCGCCGCTTTCGTCTGCCCAAACTGGTAAAGGCTCATTTGCTCCAGACCTTTCGGAAGTCGGGGTCGAGGTGGTTGCAGGGTTCGGTGACGCAGGATGTCCAGTCGAGGAGGTGTTGTCTGGTGTGCCAGGTGTGGAGTGCGGCGACGTTGTCGGCGACGGTCCTGTGGAAAGCGCTCATTTGCTTCTCCTTGGGGTTGTGGTGGCCCGTCGAAAGGCGGGCCACCAAGTACTTAAATATACCCTCTAAGTTGGGTAATTTTAAGTACCCAACACTGCACTAAAAAACGGGGCGGATCAGAACGGAACTTCGCCCTGGTTGCCCCAGCCGCCCGCGTTCGCCGGCTGCGGCGGCTGCTGGTTGTTGGTGGTCTGGTTCTTGGGGACGAGGCCGACAGAGTCCGCGACAACATCCAACGATTCGCGCTTCTCACCGTTGTGCTCATACTCGCGGGTACTCATCCGTCCCGTGAACACGACCTTGCCCTTGCCGCCCTGGTTCGCGATGAGCTGGTCGAGTGCTTCCGCGGCGCCGCCGAACAGGGTCACGTTGTACCAGGTTGTTCCGCCGTCAACCCAGTTGCCGCCCTGATCCTTCACACGGGCTGTCTCGGCTGCGGAAAACTGGATCCGCGCTTTGCCGTCCTGCCCGAACTTGATGCCGTGGTACTTGCCAATGTTTGCGGTAGTGGAAATCGTTGCCATAGTTATGCTGCTGCTTTCGTTGAGTGCGTGTACTTTTCGAGGTTTGCTACTACGAGCCCGGACCACATGAGGTCGGTTTCGGGGTCGCCGGTGGAGACGATGACGACGGGGACTTCTTGGAACCCGAGCGACTGGATAGCTTCAAGGTCGGCCGGGGAGGCGCTGATATCGACCTCCGTGTAAGGGATGTTTCGTTTGTCTAGCCAACGTTTCGTAGCCTTGCAGGGCTGACAGTTCGGTTTGCTGTAGACGGTGATGGTGCGGGGTTTCATGCAACTGCTTTCAGGTGGTAGTTGGGGTCTAGTTCGCGGGTCCAGTGCCAGGCGTTGCCGCAACGGTAGAACCTTGCAGTGTTTGGTCCGCCTTCTCGTGCCCAGATTTTGGCGCGGATTTCGCGTGCGTCCTCGAGTGAGGGGCAGGCGAGTTTCCCGCAACCGCATTTAGGTAGCGGCGGGCGTTTCAACGGGTGCCGGGGTTGCTAGTGCGCGGATGTTTGTGAGGGTTTCGGGTGTTGCTCCGGCCTGCTGTGCGTCCATGTAGAGTGCCCGGAGCTTGTCGGTGTCACCGTTCAGTGACTTCGCCTCAGCCAGGAAGTCGCGGGCTGCGGGTGTGGTGAGGACAGCGACCGTGAAGTTTTTACGCTTGCCGCGGGTTGCGGTGAGGGCAACCGTGAGCGGTTTGGTGATGTGTGACATTTCGGCGATCTCGATGCCGCCGACTTTGTCCCGTCCGAAAGTGATTTCGGGGTTGCGGACGAGGGTGAGGCGGTGACCTGCGTAGGTGCTCGCTTCGGCCCCCCACGCGGACACCATGACACGTCGCATGGACTTGGACGGGCGGTATGCGCGGCCTGGGTATTCGGCGAGGATCACGTCAACGGGCTGCTCAGGGGTGCCAGCGCGAACCTCAGTGATCGTTACAGTAATGGGCCCGCTGATCAGGTCGTCCGCGTTGAGCTGGTCCGACTTCGGGGCGATGCTTTGGGTCAAGTCCATTTAGAACACCATGTCTTCGTAGTGGTCGATGCGTTCGGTTTCTGGCATGTGGACGGTAGCAAGATCGAAGTCCGCCAGCATGTGCGAAACAGTCCGTTCGAATGTTGCGACAGCTTCCTTGATCGCGGCGAACCACTTCTCATCGGGCAGCACACGCTTCACAAAGAGGGGCATGCCGCCGCAGTAGGATACGTAGTCGAGCCAGTCACGCCCGGACACGAGTAGGCCGGCCTGGATTTGTGCCATGTTCTCGAGCGGCACCTCATCAGCCAGGATCGTTGCGAGCTGCTTCTTCTGACGGCGGGACTTGATCTCAACCAGACCGTCATCACCAACCAAGCCATCGGGTGAGTAGCCGATCCGGAAACCGAAGTCGTCACGGACCATGAACCCAACCTCAGTAGCCGGTGCGTAGTGGTCGCTGTAGATAGCGCGGGCGAACGGCTCGTCAAGGGTGCCGCGTTCCATGTCCGCGTTCACATGGATGGGTTCGACATGGCCGGTGATGCGTTCGGCTGCGAGGGTCATGGTCAGGGCCCGCGAGTAGTCGTTAGCTGCTGGCTTGACCGTCCGTGGGGTGATGAGCTGCCCCACGACTGAGGCCGTGACGATGCCGCAGCGTGCAGCCAACCACTCGTCGGTGCCTTGTTGCAGGTTCTCGTAGATGTGCAGGCCTGGTTGTTGTCCACCGGTGATGGCCGGTTCGGTAATCGTGGTCGTCATTCCATTTCCTCTGCTCGGATGGGTGTCTCTTCGGGCGGCTCAGTTGTGCACATCTCGCACTCGCATTGTTGGCGGGTCACAGCACGTGTCCCATGACCATGCCGATAAGGTCTGGTGCGTGACGGTCGAGATAGGTGAGTGCCCGTCGTTCTGCTTCGTGGTCGCGTGTGAGGGTGTGGAGGATTTGTTGTTGACCGAACACGTAAGACGACTGGAGAGTGTCATTCGCTGAGATGGGCTGAGTGGTCATTTGGTGTACTCCTCGTACTTGGCGTAGGTGATCTGGTCGCGGTTTACGAGCGTGGTCCCACCGTCTGAGGTGTTGATGAGGGTTGTTCCGGGACCAGCAGTAAGGCCGCGCATTAGGTCGCTAGCTTGGGTCGGGTTCATGCCTTTGACTGTGATGGTGTGCCCGCCCGTGAAACCTATGGTGAATGCGCTCATTGTTTGGTTCTTCCTGTGTGGTGTGCGGGTTGGTCGTTGTCGTGTTGGATGGCGGGCCGGATCGCAAGACCGAAACCGACCGCGAGTGTGAGGACGAGGATGATCATTGCGGGCCTGCTTGTTGGTGCTGGGTCTGGTTTGCGCCGGCGACCTTTGCGATGTCGAGTACGGCGAGTTCAACGGCGAGGTTGCCGCGGTAGAACTGCTCAAGAATGCCGTTGATCGCCTCCAACGCTGCCCGGTCGTTCATTGTTGGCCTGCCGCGTACTCGAGGGCCCGCTTCATGGCCTCGGGGTGAGACTCGAACATGTCCGAGTGGTACTTGCCGTGCTGATCCCGGTAAGTCGCCCACCACAAACCATCAGGCCGGATCTTGTACACGGCTGGCTTATCCCAGTTCCGGGTGCCAGCTTGTTGATAGATGCTCATTGTTTTCCGTTCCTTCTGTTGGCTCGTGTCCCGACGTTGGGGACGGTTCGTGGTGGGGGTGGGGCTTTGTGGTTTAGGGCGATGATGGCTTCGACGTCGGCCTTGGTGAATCGGTCTGTTTTGCCGTCCGTGCCGATCCTGGTTCTGGGCCAGTTCTGTGCTTTGGCTCTTGCGAAGATTGTTGATCTGGTGACTTTGAATAGTCGGGCTAGGTCTTCGTGGTCGTAGAGCTGGTTGGGGTCGGGTGGGGTTAGTTGTTGTGCGAGGGCTGCGGCGACTGCTTGGGCTAGTTCCTCGACGGTGAAGTTTGGTTCCATCAGCGTTGTTGTTGGTCGATGGCTAGTCGGGTCTTGTGGCGGGTCACGTCGCCGGCTCCCAAAGGATGGTTGCTGGGAGTGTTATGGCAATGCTTGGGAACTCGCTCACGGCACCAGCAGTAACCCACCAGATAGCGGTCGGGTCGTCGAGGTCAATGTCCTTGATGTATACGTTTCCCATGTCCGAAAGAACCGCGGACTCAACCGGCAGCGCGTCGAGTTCCTCAACCGTCGTGATGGTCCGGGGCTTGCGGTAACCAGCGGCGAGGATCCTGTCAGCCGTCTTATCCGCATACTCATTGCGGTTCGACGCAATAATGTCAGTCAGTTCGACGCGTTCAGCGTTCTCGTTCATGCTGCGACCCGGACCTTGCTGTGAGGGGAGCGGACCATGCGTGCGTGTGCGGGGTCTGCGACCAGGATGAGTGTCTCGACTTCGTAGGTGATGTCTTCGGGGAAGACTCCGAGGCACTTGCAGATGCCTAGCAAGGTGGCTTCGGTGGGCTGACGTTCGCCTGTTTCGATTCGCTGTAGGTGTGAGGGGGAGATGTCCCCTTCGAGGGCGAGTGCGTCCTGCGTTATTCCCTTTGCTTTACGGAGAACCTTGATGGCCCGTCCGAGTACTTTTCGTTCGCTCATAGGAAGAAGGTAGCAGGGATGCGCAGGTATGCGCAAGTGCTGGCACGCAGGAACCGGAAGACGTGCGCAAGTACCGAAAACCCGCGCCAATTAAGGGAAGAAGCGGTAAATTACAGGGGCAGCATGCTAGCAATCTGCGCATGTGCAGGTCAAAAAGTTTTTTTTGCTTGCGCGGTTCTTCTCATGACAACCTTTGGCCATGAGCAGCTAACGGAATCTTCCGGAAGCAAGTAGTGGATGTGCGCAAAGACAGGTACTTAAATGCACCCGCTACCTATATACGAATACGACTTGGGGGAGAAACATGGAGCACATGAGCAGCATTACCGGAGAACAGATAAGAGCAGCAAGGGAGATGGTGAGGATGACGCAGCGTCAGCTCGCGGAGGAGGTTGGTGTTTCGCTTCGGACTATTAGTAGTTGGGAGCGTGGTGAGTCGGTGCCTAGGAATAGGGCGGCGGCGATTATGGAGGTGTTGAATATTCCGCCGGCTGATGAGCCGGAGTTTGGGCGTATGGCGTTGTTGCGTCGGGTGGGTGAGTTGGGGAAGCAGCGGCGGGAGGAGTTGGGTTTGTCTCGTGTTCCGTTTTCTAAGGAGATGGGGTTGGGGTCGGATAAGACGCTCGTGTCGTTTGAGTTTGGTCGGGCTGGTTTGTCGGGTACGAGTTATCGGCGGATTGAGAAGGGCCTTGGTTGGCGTTTGGGTGTGATTGATGATGTTTTGCGGATGAAGGATCGTAAGGCGTCGAGTATCAGCATGGAGATGTTGGATGCGGAGGACAGTCTGCATTTGGATCAGGTGTCGGGTGTGCGTCCGTTGGCGTTGGTGTCGAATGAGGATCTGTTAGATGAGATCCGCCGGCGCCTGGTGTCGAACCCGGCGCCGTTGCAGAACGACGATATGCAGAATCTTTATGGTCTGGCGGCGTCTACGAACATGGAGCATTTGGAGGATGAGGAAGGGAAGGGTACTGGCGAGTAGGTCGGTTGTGTGCGATTAATCGAGGTTCTGGGGTTTGTCTATCGATTGTCGGTGTCGGGTTCTAGTGTGGTTGGACGGTCTAGTAGCGGGCCGGGTCTCGTTCGTTTCGTTCGTTGTTGCTGGGGGTTCTAGGTATGGCGTTGGTGTTCAAGGTTCGTATGCCTGATGGTGTTGCTGCTAAGACGGATGGGGTGAATATTTGGGTTGATGATCGGTTGAATGAGATTCAGGAGAAGTGCGCGATAGCTCATGAGGAGGTTCATATTGAGCGGGGGCATTCTACGACGCAGGTTGAGGCGGTCGAGATGGCTGTTCGCTATGAGACTGCGAAACGTCTGCTGCCGTTGGCTGACATTGTGGGTGTGTGTAAGAACGGTAAGTCGCTTGCCGGTATCGCCCGTGAGTTGAAGGTCACCCGTCAGGTACTCATGGATCGGGCCGCGACGTTGACGGATGAGCAGGCCCGTATAGCGGGTTGTATGGAGTGTCAGTTGTGCCCGGTGATCCAGGCCCGGTATTCGCAGCATCCTGTTGGTCGGCGCTACCGGCAACTGGTCGCCTAATTCGTAGCGCTACCGCCACGAATACGCCACGCATGTAAGCCCCCGGCGAGTCACCGGGGGCTACTGCATTGCATACACCGTTACCCAAAAGTACTTACACGGTTGGGTAATTTCGGGTAGAATTGTTGCATGAGCCAAATTGAGAACATGAACATACCGTCGGAGGCTAAGCGGGCTGCTGAGGCCGCCTACCGTGAGACATTGACAGGGCTACGGCTGGCGGAGGGTGGTGGGTTCAAGGTTCCCTCACAGGTGAAGCGTTCCATATCTGCTGCTCTTGATGCTGCGGCGCCGCGCATCCGTGAACAGGGATATGAGGATGGCGTTCAGGCGGTTCGGGATGCCCTCTTGGCGTTCGCTGAGGAGCGGGACAACGCGCTAGGTGCGATCCGGTCACACATCACCACCTTCGAGCTACGCAAACTACTAGGAGTAGAAGAATGAGCACGTTTGAGGTTTGCTGGAAAATGCACGGCACCGCAACTGTGAAGGCCGCGAGTATGGATGAAGCCATAGAACGCGCAACCAATGAGTTGCATGACTGGGACGGTGCAGGAGTAGCACTAGCCTCGGTCAGCGTGGACGGAACGGACGTAGAAGCATGATCCCTGATGAGGCTGTTGAGGCGGCGGTATGGGTTGTTATTGCTGGTCAGAAGCACGGCGCTGACCCCGTAATTACCGCCCGTGCCGCCCTTGAAGCGGCAGCACCGCACATGCTGGACGCAGGCTGGGCTAAGGCTTACGCGGTCGGGTTCGAGGATGCGAAGGGTGGCAAGAATTACAACGCCGCCGACACCAACCCCTACAGGACCACCAAGTGATCCCGGCGGAAGCTGTGGAGTAAGAAAGGCCTTCACTTCGGTGGGGGCCTTCTTCGTTGGTGAATGGTTGTGAATCTGGTGAATGTGGTGAGTCTCAGTGCCCCGGCGAGTCACCGGGGGCTACTGCATTGCGCATGGAAGTACCTAAAAATACTTTGGATGATCGGGTACTTTTGGGTAGACAAGTGTCATGACACCCGATAGTCTTTATCTATCGGAACAAGCCGACAACGAAGGGTAAGGTCATGAACTTCCGCCTCAAGGTACGTAATGACGCAAACGGCTACTACGCACACGCTCGCGGCAAGGTCATGACCGAACCGTTCGCCTCACTCGAAGATGCCAATGCGGTCCTCGGCGCCATGGTCAACGGCGCCGAGTTTGAGGTCATTGAGGAGGGTCTATGACCCGCGGAACGACCCGCCGCACAGTCCGCGTAGAGGACGAGTTGTGGGACCTCGCGCAGGCCAAAGCAAAACAACAAGGCGACAACCTCAGCGCCATCATCAGGGACGCGCTACGCCAATACACCCAAGACAACCAGGATGAACAACAATGACCAAGCGCACGATATCTCATGAGTCCTTATGTCCCATCTGCAACAAACGGGCACGTGACCCAAAGGCGCGTAAAAGTCCAACCGGACACTGGTGCATGCCCTGCCAAGATGAATACGACAACATCGACTGGGATGCTATCCCGTGATCCCGGAGGAGGCGGTGAAGGCGGCGCATCGGGCTTGGCGTGAGCAGGCCGCGTTGGATGGTTCGATCTTCGAATACAACCTGCGCGCTGCTCTCGAAGCCGCGGCGCCGCACATGGCGGCGCAGGCCCTTGAGGATGCAGTTGATGCGTTCCCCCTAGAAACTATCGTCGCACCAGACAACGCTGTGGTGTGGATGATGCGAAGATCCGAAGCGTTGCGAGGTGACGCGTGAGCACGATCCACGTTGAACCTGTCAATGACTTGATCGAACACGAGGACGATGACTGCATGTGCGGCCCTGACGTGGAAGCCGTATTCCGCGACGACGGATCCAACGGGTGGCTAATCAGCCACCACTCACTAGACGGACGCGAACTACGCGAGGCAAGCGAATGATCAGAAAGGCCCTCACTCCGGTGGGGGCCTTTTTGGTGCGCATACCGTTACCCAAAAGTACTTATATGAATGGGTAATTTCGGGTAAAGTTAGGGTATGAGTGAATCGGAAACCATCGAATATCAGTCCAGCGTATTGGTTGAGGGAATCGTCAAAGGTTGGGTCAGGAACGCAGCGGACGCGACCCGTGAGAACGTTGCTGAGTTGACCGCCTACGAAGCAGTACAGCGAATGCAGCACCTATACCTTGCTGAACCCTGGCTAATCACGACAAAGATCCTGAACGCGCTCAAGCTCTCGGGATGGACGGCTCCAGAAGGAACTATCGAAGTGGACTACTCAAAGTGATACCCGCGGAGGCTGTGGAGGCGGCGCATCCAATACGCACAACCTGCCCGGATTGTGGTGGTGACGGATCATCCCCCGAGAAAGACTGCACCTGTCCGGGATGGGTAGCCGTGGATGACATTGCACACGCGGACCTCAAAGCAGTATTCGCAGACAATGGCATCAGCCTAGGAGCGCCGAAGTGATCCCCGAAGAAGCCGTGGAGGCGACTGCCAGAGCTATATTTCAGAGTCAGACTGGCATGGATTGGGAATCGCGCAGTGATGCCCTAAAGGCTGAGTTCATTACGCACGCACACGCCGCACTCGAAGCTGCGGCGCCGTACATGCAGGCCCCTGGCATCAGGCGTCCGATGGAGAAGGGTGCACTCTTTGAGGAACTGCGCCGGCTGAACCCGTCTGGAGCTTTACTGAAAGACATTGAGGCGCTTGAGCAGCAGGACTAGTGACGAAGCAGAGGGCCTTCACTTCGGTGGGGGCCTTTTTGTGTGGGGTGAATGTTTGTGAATCTGGTGAATGTGGTGAGTCTGGGACCTGTTGACGGCGTAAACATGGGTGTTTACGGAGTAAAGAGTTTTTGACCTCGTTACCCATCTTTACCCTGCCTTAATGGCTGTTATGGACTGGATGTACTTAAAAGTACTGTGTTTACGCACCCTCTTAGGGGGTTCAATTCCCCCCATCTCCACATTTTGCGATGCCGCAAGGCACGCGGAACGGCCCGGACCTTGGTCCGGGCCGTTCCGCGTTAAGCGCAATGCAGCAGCTGACGCTGTCATTTCCCCCCCGTTCACCCACGGCGTAGACACGCAGGGAGTAGGACGGCAGGCCGAATGGTTGAGACAAATAGGACCAGCAGCCAGTCCGGAGCCAATCGGCTGCCATAACCCCAGGAGGTGGGCCATGGACCAGGTGCGGAAGCCCGGTTCACCAGCGTCCGACGACGGGCCTCTGGACTCGTACTCGGAGACGGTCATGCGCGTGGCTGAGACAGTCACCCCACACGTTGCCGCCATTGAAATGACGGGAAACCGCCGTAATGGACGATTTCGTGTGGGCGCCGGATCGGCGGTGCTGTTCACGGAGGACGGTTACTTGCTGACAAACTCCCACGTAGTGGCCGGCACCCGCCAAGGCAACGCTGTTTTCGCGGACGGTGCCCGCACCGACCTGGAGCTCGTGGGCGCCGATCCATTGTCCGATCTTGCCGTTGTGCGCGGCCGCGCGCCCAAAGTCCCTCCCGCCGAGTTCGGCGACGCGGAAACCCTGCGGGTGGGGCAGCTCGTCGTTGCGGTGGGGAACCCGCTGGGGCTGGCCGGATCCGTGACTGCTGGCGTCGTCAGCGGCCTGGGCAGAGCGATCCCAGTCTGGGCGGGAGGCAACCGGAGGGTGATCGAGGACGTTATCCAAACGGATGCGGCCCTGAACGCCGGGAGTTCCGGCGGTGCGCTGGCGGACACCCACGGGCGGATTGTCGGCATCAATACAGCGGTGGCCGGTGCCGGGCTGGGGCTGGCGGTGCCCATCAATGCAACTACGCGAAGGATCATCGCGGCGTTGCTGGCTGACGGGCGCGTTCGCCGGGCCTACCTTGGCGTCGTCAGCACGCCCATCCGCCTAAATGCCAGTGCCGTGGTCCGGACAGGGCAGCGGGACGGGCTGCGCGTGGTGGAGGTCCTGGCAGGTTCGCCCGCGGACCGGGCAGGCCTGGCGGCGGGTGACATCATCCTGACAGCAGGCGGCCGTCCCGTCAGCAACGCTGAAAGCCTGCAGAAGCTGCTGTTCGCCGACGCTATCGGCCAGCCCCTGCGGATTGCGGTGCTGAGGGACGGCAAAGAAACTGACCTTGTTGCCGTGCCCGAAGAAATGGCGGCTAACGGGTAGTGGCCGCTACCGGCGCTTCTTCAGGTGCGCGACCGGATCCTGCGGGCCGTCAATGGGGCTCTTGGCCTTCTTTTCGGCGCGTTTCTCTTTGATGGTCTTGACCGGCTTCTTGGACAGATTCTGGTGAGGTGTCTTGTCAGGCATGGCGTGCTCCCTTATTAGGCGGGACGGCGTACGTCCCATCTCGTAAATTACGCCTGATTCGCCCTTAAGGAAATGCCCGGATTCAGTCCGGGACGGCGACGTCCGCGATGCCGACAAACCGGGTCCCAACGCCGTCGAACTCGCTGCGGACAAAGCCCGGACGTGGGGGCGGCAGCTCACTGGGAGCATGGTGACCGCAGCTGACATAGGTAAACTCGGGCCACCATTTCTTGGGCCGCGCCGCTTCCTCGTAGCCGCACACGGCACATTCCAGATGAACCCACACAGGACGCTTCCCGGTGCGGTTTGCCCTCGATTGGACAAGCCAGGGCGGCGGGTTGTCCAGGATTTCGCCGAGGTCGGCTTCCGTCAGCCATTTTGGGATGCCGTGGCGTTGGGCCATCTCCAGGGGTACATCGAGGGCAATTGCCGCGTCACGTCTGCTAATCATCACAGTCAACGATACGGGACTGCGTTAGAGGCCGCCGCCGCCCACCAGGCAACCGGAAGCACAGAGTGCGCTGATTCAGCTAGGACGCAAGGGCGATACCCACAGCAGCAGCGGCGAATCCCGCGAGTAGATTGGCCGCCACGTTCAAGGCTGCAGCGGCAATCCGGGATTCAGCCAGCAGCCTGATGGTGGCGGTTGTCCACGAACTAAAAGTAGTCAGGCCGCCGGCGAGGCCAGTTGCCACAGCGGCATGGAGGTCTTCGGGCAGTCCCAGCCGTCCTGTCATTCCAACGGAGAGCCCTATGATCAGGCACCCGGCTACGTTGACCACCAGGGTGGCCCACGGCCAGTGCTGCGGCGTCCGACCGGCGGCGTCCTTGGCGCGCGGGCCCGTGGAGGTAGCGGCGGGCCGATGAGCGAACCAGCTGTCCACGGCGAAGCGCAGCAGAGCACCGGCCACGCCGAAGACGCCTACCAGCATTGCGGCGATCACGCAGGGGCTCCGGAGCGGTCGGCCAGCACTTTGCCCGTCCTCCAGCCAGCGGCCGCGGCGCCGAACCCCAGCAGAAGTGACAGGCCGAGGTACGCAATCCACACCAGGTGGAGGTTGGCACGGGAGAACTGATCCACCGCGAACACCACTGCGGAAAACGTCGTGAAGGATCCCAGCAGACCGGGCCCGAGCCCCGCCCGGAGCCAGAAAGCCGTGCGGGGCCTTGCGATCCAGAACGTCGTCAGGGCTGCCAGGACAAAGCTCCCGGCCACGTTGATGCCCAGCGTGGTCCAGGGCATCATTCCCGCGGCATCAGGGAAGGCCAGGCCTAGGCCGTACCGGAGTTCGGTCCCGAGGAGTCCGCCGCTGGCCACCGCCAGCCATGCACGCCAGCCAGGTGCCTCAGTGCCGGCCATTCAGCCGTTTCCGAGGACGCAGCCGGCGTGCGGCGCGTCGCTGTGCACCCACAAGGCCGAGGTGATTTCATCAGCGAGGTCATACTCCCGAGTCTTCCCCGCGGAGCTGATTCGCACTACAAGTGCCCCGCCAAATGGCTTGCGGCCCACTACCTCCACATCGGCGTCGAGGTCGATTTCCTCGGCAGACAGGTACCGGAGTAAGTCAGGGTTCTCATCGCTGATTCGAGTGATCCGGCCGGTGTGTCCCTGATCCAATTCATTCATCAGGTGGGCGTGTGGCATCCGGACCGTGCCATCGGCGCCGGGGATGGGGTCGCCGTGGGGATCCCGAAGTGGATTTCCCAGTTTCGCCGCCATCCGCTCAATAAATGTGTCCGAGACGGCGTGTTCGAGATGCTCGGCCTCATCATGGACCTCATCCCAGCTGTAGCCAAGTTGTTGGACCAGATAGGTTTCGATCAGCCGGTGCCGCCTGACCATGGAGAGCGCAAGCCGCACGCCGGCGTCGGTGAGGGTGATTGCGCTGTACGGCTTGTGGTCCACCAGGCCCTGGTCCTTGAGCTTGCGGACCATCTCGGACACGGAGGAGTTTGCCACACCCAGCCGTTGCGCAAGTTGGGAGGAGGTAATGGGTTTGTCCTGCCACTCCGTGAAGGAGTAGATGACCTTGACGTAGTCCTCGATGGAGGAGGAGGGCGCGCTGGTCTTCACGACACCAAGCCTACCCGTTGCGCGGAGGGCGTCACGCTTTTGCGGCCCGCCATGTCAGGGTGAGGTAGGGCAGTCCCAGGCCCGCGCCGGGGGAGTGTCCCAGATGGTCGTGGAGGTACCAGTCCAGGTTCGCGAGGACCTTGGCGCGGGTGGTATCGCCGGAACGGAGGTAGTAGCTCCGCGACTTGGCAAGCTCCATGATCTCTGTCGTGGTGAGCGCGTCTTCCCAGCGGGTGACATGGCTTTCCAGCTCCACGAACTCCGGTCCCAAGGGCGGCTGGAAGTGCGGCCGGTAGACATCCCCGGCGTGCATGATGCGGGAAAGCCGGTGAACCCAAGGGACTGA
This sequence comes from Pseudarthrobacter sp. NPDC055928, assembly GCF_042270935.1. Taxonomy (NCBI): domain Bacteria; kingdom Bacillati; phylum Actinomycetota; class Actinomycetes; order Micrococcales; family Micrococcaceae; genus Pseudarthrobacter; species Pseudarthrobacter sp. NPDC055928. Next base: position 215,582 of record NZ_JBHJZH010000002.1, on the reverse strand, counting down.
AGTGTCCAACTGGTTCCAGATCAGCCCCAACCTTCCGCCGGCGCGGAGAACCCGTGAAAGCTCCGTACTGGCGGCCAGTGGATCGCACCAGTGCCATGCCTGCGCCACGCTGACGACGTCGAATGAGGAGTCCGCGAATCCCGTCGCCTCGGCAGTGCCCACAGTGGCCGCAACGCCGGGGTGCAGGATCCGCAACTGGTCGAGCATGTCTGTGGAGGGGTCCACGGCGGAAACGATCAATCCGCGGTCGAGCAGCAGGACCGTGAATTTTCCGGTGCCGGCTCCCACGTCCAGGGCATCCCGGGCCCCCGCCGGAATAAGCCAGTCGGCCGAATCGCCGGGGTAACCGGGGCGCACGCGTTCGTAGTGTTCGCCTCCGTCCTGGAAGCTCTGACCAAGCTCCTGACGGCGTACGTCGTCAAGTTTGGGGCCACCCCGTGCCACGTGCAGCCTCCTTCGCCAGATGCCCTTGGGTATCCTTCGAATTTACCGCATGAGCCGGGTAACCCGGGTCAGTCGTCGATGCAGGGGGCAGCGCCTGCCGTGCCAGGCGTATTGGGTGCCCAGTCCGGGTATTTGCGGGTGTCGTTAGCCGGAACCCAGCGGCCCGAGTCAACCACATAGTCCCAGCCCAGGCCGGTTCGGCGGAGTTCCTCGATGCCAGCCAGCAGACGCTGGGCGTCTTCGAGGCGGGACCCAACGCCGAAGCTTGCCCGCAGGGAGCCGGACGGGAGGCCCAGGCGCTTCAGCAGGGGGTGGGCACAGAACCGGCCGTCGCGGAGGCCTACGCCGTGTTCTGCTGACAGGTAGGCAGCCACCAGGCCGGCGTCGTAGCCTTCGACCGAGAAGTTCACTACGCCGATGGTGTCGGTGTCCGGATCGGTGTCCTTGAAGATCTGGTGTACCGTCACGCCTTCGATCTTCTGCAGACCCTCCACCAGGAACGACCGGATAGCCGACTCGTGGGCGTGCCACCGGTCCTGATCCAGCGATGCGATGACCTGGGTGGCGCGAGCCAGCGTGGCGGCGCCCAGGACATTGGGCGAACCGCCCTCGTGCCGGGCTGGGCCGGTGGCCCAGCTGACGCCGTCGAGCCTGGCCTCCCGCACTGCGCCGCCGCCGGCAAGATGCGGCGTGCCCGCGTCGAGCCAGTCCGACCGCCCCACGAGGACGCCTGCGCCGAAGGGCGCGTAGAGCTTGTGGCCCGAGAAAGCGAGGTAGTCGACGTCGTCGGCGCTGATGTTGATCCGGCGATGCGGCGCGAGCTGCGCGGCATCGACGACGATCCGGGCGCCGTGCTGGTGGGCAAGGGCGGCGAGGGCACGGATGGGCAGGATTTCGCCGGTGACGTTGGAGGCGCCCGTGACGGCGAGCAGGCTGATTCCGCCCTGTTCCAGTTCGGCACCGAGGGCCTCGATGGTGCCGTCCACGGTGTCGGCCGCAACGACGCTGCGGTGCGGGACGCCCTGCCACGGCAGGAGGTTGGCGTGGTGCTCGATGTCGAGGTACAAAACCTCCCCCGTGGGGCGGCCGTCCGCGGACGGAAGGCACCCGGCGAGGAGGTTCAGGGAGTCCGTGGTGTTCCTGGTGAAGATGACGGAGTCACCGGGCCGGCCTCCCACGAAGTCACGCACGATGTTCCGGGCGTTCTCGTAGACGGACGTGCTGATCTGGGATGCGTAGCCGGCGCCGCGGTGGACGCTGGCGTAGAACGGCAGGATCTCGTTGAGGTAGGCGGAGACAACCGAGAGGGCCGGGGCGGAGGCGCCGTAGTCCAGGTTGGCGTAACGCACGTGGCCGCCCTGGATCAGCGGGGCCTGGATTTCGGCGCCGGTGACGGCGGAGAGCGGCCGTCCGGCAACGGCGAGCCGTTCGCTGAACAGGGCTGCGGTGTCGTTTGCGGCCAGGGTACGGACGGCGGAGTTGGGGGAGACGGTGGCTGTTGTCACAGAGACCTCACTTTAGAGGGACTCCCTGTCCCGGGAATCCGCGCTTGCCGGGTCCGTTCCGGACCGGCCTGGTCGTCACCCGGGGCACCCCACCGCGAATGGAGGGTTGCCGGCCAGCAAACCGGGGTTTCGCGCTGGCACTCGTGACCTGTTAAGAGCGTAGAACATGGGCGGGGCGGGCAGGAAGCCCGTCCGAATGTTAAGGCTTTTGTTACGCGCGGATGGAAATACCCATGGTTATCCGAAGATACGACGGCGGACGCCCCCATCAGGAGGCGTCCGCCGTTGATAATTCGGCACTTGGGCTGCTATAGGAGGTCGTCCAGGTCGGGGTTGAGCCGTTTGAGGACTTCCGAATGCAGGATGGAGTTCGTCGCAAGCGCGTTGCCGCCAAACGGACCGTCTTCACCCTCGAGGGAGGTGAAGCGGCCGCCGGCCTCCACCACGATCGGGACCAGTGCCGCCATGTCGTAGAGATTCAGCTCCGGCTCACACGCGATGTCCACGGAGCCTTCGGCCACCATGCAGTAGGACCAGAAGTCGCCGTAGGCACGCGTGCGCCAGACGTCTTCGGTGAGCCCAAGGAAGTCATCCAGGTTCCCGCGGTCCTTCCAGCCGCTCAGGCTGGAGTAAGACAGGGAAGCGTCCGAGAGTTTCGACACGTCTGAGACCTTTAGCCGGGTGGCCGCAGCCAGCGATCGGCCCATGTAGGCGCCTGCGCCCTTGGCAGCCCACCAGCGCTTGCCCAGGGCAGGGGCACTGACGACACCGACGACGGGCTCGCCTTCGTCCACAAGCGCAATCAGTGTTGCCCACACCGGTACGCCACGGACAAAGTTCTTGGTGCCGTCGATGGGGTCGATGATCCAACGCCGGGAGCCATGGCCTGAACTGCCGAATTCCTCGCCCAGGACCGCATCGCGGGGGCGGGAACGGGAAAGCTGGCCACGGATGGCTTCTTCGGCGGCCTTATCGGCATCAGTGACCGGGGTCAGGTCCGGCTTGGTCTCGACGTGGAGGTCCAGTGCCTTGAAGCGGCTCATGGTCTGGTCGTCCACGGAATCGGCCAGCACGTGGGCCAGGCGCAGGTCATCGTTGTAGCTCGAAGCGGGTTGGATCATGGTTCCAAACTACCGTCAAAGCGCCGTGTGGTTGGGGACCCCGGCTTCGGGCGGCGTCCTGAACAGCCTGGGCGCTGGTCCCAGCCGGCCGGGCGGGTCAGTTGACGCTGCCCAATTCCTTGGTTTCCTGCCCCTCCATGCGGGGATCGGTGCCGAGCAGGCGACGGAGGGACGCGAGCCTGGCAGGTCCGGTTGGGCCCGCATGGCCTTCGGCAACCCAGGAGTCCAGGCCGCAATTGACTGCGCTGGCATTGTGTTTGCAGCCGCGCTCGCACGCATCCGTGCCCGGTTCCAGGTCCGGAAAGGAGCGGAGGATGCGGTCTGCGTCGACATGCGCCAGTCCGAAAGACCGGATGCCGGGGGTGTCGATGATCCAGCTTCCAGCAGGGGCGTCGGCCAGCTTAAGGGCCAGGGCCGAGGAGGACGTGTGGCGTCCGCGGCCTGTCACGGCGTTGACTCCGCCAGTGGCTCGCTCGGCTCCGGTCAGGGCGTTCACCATGGTGGACTTGCCTACGCCTGAGTGCCCCAGCATCACCGTGACCTTGCCATCGAGGTAGGCCCGAAGCTGGGCGACGGCATCGCTGTCGAGGCGCGCCGAGAGCCCGTCGTCGGAGCGGGCATCGATGCCGGATGCAGCGGCGTCGGCCGTCCGGCTGATGATGACCGGGAAGTCCAGGTGCTCGTAGTTCGACAGAAGTTCGGCAGGGTCTTTGACATCGGCTTTCGTGACCAGCAGGATCGGCTCGATGCCGGCGTCGTAGGCGGCGACGAGTGCACGGTCAATGAAGCCGGTGCGTGGTTCGGGATTGGCCGCCGCCACCACAACAACGAGCTGGTCGGCGTTGGCCACGACTGCCCGTTCAACGGGGTCGGTATCATCGGCGCTGCGCCGCAGGAGCGTCCTGCGGTCCTGGATCCGGACCAGCCGGGCCAGCGTGTCCGGTTCCCCGGAGACATCTCCCACCAATGAAACGAAGTCGCCAGCGACCACGGGGGACCGGCGGAGTTCCCGTGCCCGTGCGGCGATGATGATGCGTTCTTCCCCTGAATCTTCGCCGACCACCGCTGTGTATCGGCCGCGGTCCACGGTAATGATCCGTCCTGTCACGGCATCATCGTGGCTGGGGCGGTCCTTGGTGCGGGGCCGGGAACCCTTCTTGCTGGGGCGGATCCGGACGTCGGATTCGTCCCAGGAGTCAGTGCTGCGTGCCACTATGCGTTACCAGCGGGTCCCGGCGTACCGGGTTCCTGGCCCTGCGCGATCATGTTTTCCCACAGCCGCGGGAAATCGGGCATGGTCTTGGCCGTGGTGGCGATGTCTTCTACTTCTATGCCCTCCACTGCGAGGCCCAGTATCGCCCCTGCAGTTGCCATTCGATGGTCCGCATAGCTGTGGACGACGCCGGAATGCAGCTTGGCCGGGCGGATCACCAGCCCGTCGCTGGTTTCCTCGGCGTCGCCGCCCAGCCGGTTGATCTCGGCGACCAGGGCGGCGAGCCGGTCAGTCTCATGGCCGCGGAGGTGTGCGATGCCGCTGAGCCGGGAGGGCCCGCTGGCAAGCGCGCACAGCGCCGCGACAGTGGGGGCAAGCTCACTGGTTTCATCAAAGTCGGCGCCCTTGATCTGAGCTCCGCCGGTGACCGTGAGGACGCCGTCGGACAGGCTGACCGTGGCGCCCATGTCCGCAAGGATACTGCGCCAGAGGTCACCCACCTGCGTGGTTCCAGTGGGCCAGTTGGGGATCCGGACCGTGCCGCTGGTGGCCAATGCGGCGGCCAAGAAAGGGCCGGCGTTGGAAAGGTCCTGCTCAATGCGCTGGTCAAACGCCCGGATGGTTCCTGGCGCCACGACCCAGTGATTGGGGACGGAATCATCCACGGACACGCCCACGCCGCGAAGGACTGCCACTGTCATGTTGATGTGGTCCAGACTCGGAACCGGCTTACCGACATGCTCCAGGTGCAGCCCCTCTGTAAAGCGTGCACCCACCAGCAGTAATGCAGAAACAAACTGGGACGAGGCACTGGCGTCGATCACCAGATGTCCGCCCCGGACTTCCCCGGTTCCGGCCACGTCAAAGGGCAGGGACGCCGGTGTCCCGCCGTCCTCTGCCGTCACGGCCACACCGAGCGCCTTCAGGGCTTCGATGATGGTCCCCATGGGGCGGTTCCTGGCGTGCGGATCGCCGTCGAACACGCTGACGCCGTTCCGCAGTGCAGCGAGCGGAGGAACAAAGCGCATGACGGTGCCGGCCAGTCCGCAGTCGATCCGGGCCAGCGACGACGGCGCGTCCTGGCTGAGGGGAACGACCTCAAGGTCCGGGCCGAAGGCTCCGTCGCCGGGAACTTCCGTGATGGAAGCCCCCAACTGCCGCAGGGCCTCAATCATCAGGGCGGAGTCCCTGGAGTGCAGCGGAGCGCGGAGCCGGGACGGTCCGTCAGCCAGCGCCGCCAGGACCAGGAACCGGTTGGTCAGGGATTTCGAACCCGGCACGGTCACGGTGGCATTGATGGGCCTGGTGGCGAACGGTGCGGGCCAGAGCGGAAGAGCTTCGGCAGCGTCAGGCTGCGAAAGGGCGGTAGTGGATCCGGTCATGCGTCCTTATGCCCCCGTTGCCTGGTCCACCACACGACGCACGGCCTTGTCGGCCTTGTGGAGTTTCTTCCCAGTGCTCTTGCGGGCGTCAGCTGCCAGGTGCGAAGCGCCCTTCCTGGCGTCGGCAGCGAGGTGTTCCGCCCGCCAGGCCAACCCTGGCTTACCGGCAGTATCCACCGAAGCCAGCAGGGCCCCGCCGCTCAGGGACAGGTTCTTCAGGAGCTGGTTGCGGCGTGCCACACGGGCCTCCTTGGTGCTGATGTCGGCGCTGCGCCATTCGACGAATGTGTTAAGGGCAGAGATGACCGTGAGCAGCGTCGCAGAGAACCGCGCGAACTTGCCCAGGCCAAACAGCACTCCGGCGCCCACCTGCACCCCGCCGATGACCCGGGCCAGTGTCTTGTCTTCCGTACGGAAAGGCAGTGAGGCCGTGGCTTTGCGCAGAAGCGGCGACAGCTGCTGGGCAGTGTCATCCGCGTTCTTGAGCTTATCCAGTCCTGCGAGTACGAAGCTGGATGCCAGCATGGGCCGGGCGAGGGTACGGACAAAGGACATGGATTTCCTCCTGGCTGGACGAACCGCGTCGAATGCGGCGGAGTCGGTTCTAGTCTTGCACTTTTGGGGAATATTTGCCCGCCACTAAAGGTTATGGATTGCGGGTCCGGCAGTGCCGGACGAATCACGGCGCACACTGCGCCATGGCGGTTGGGTTGCGGGCTGCAGGTCCGGGCGCATCGAACGGTACAGGGAAATGGAGTTGGCCTTTGGGGTTGGTGAAGGACGGCATGGACGTGGCAGGCCCCGTGGCGATGGAGGCTTTGGAAACCGGTGCCCCGGAGTACGGGTCGCCGCGTGCCCGGAGCGTCACAGTAGACTTGGGGGCGATGAGCACCCTGGATCCGGCCCTCGAGGCCATGTATGAGGCCTCCGGGCGCGAAGCCAAGACCGCGGATGTCTCACCGGACGCCGCGAAGTCAGGCGGAACGCCTGATGCCGCGCTGTTGCCGGACACGGCGGCCACAGAACCCGAAGCCCCGGCAGTTGACCTTGCCACGGAAAGCACGGAGGAGCGCCGGATTCGTTTTGAGCGCGATGCCATGCAGTACGTGGACCAGCTCTATTCAGCGGCCATGCGGATGGCGCGGAACCCCGCTGATGCCGAGGACCTTGTGCAGGAGGCCTACACCAAGGCATTTTCGGCCTTTCACCAGTACAAGCCCGGTACCAACCTCAAGGCGTGGCTGTACCGCATCCTGACCAATACCTACATCAATTTGTACCGCAAGCGGCAGCGCGAACCGCTGCAGTCCAACTCGGACACCATTGAGGATTGGCAACTCGCCAGGGCAGAGTCCCACACGTCCAGCGGGTTAAGGTCGGCCGAAGCAGAGGCCTTGGACCACCTGCCTGACACCGACGTCAAGAGGGCGCTGCAGGCCATTCCCGAAGAGTTCCGGCTCGCGGTGTATTTCGCCGACGTAGAAGGCTTCGCGTACAAAGAAATTTCAGACATCATGAACACGCCCATCGGCACTGTGATGTCCCGGCTCCACCGCGGCCGGAAAATGTTGCGGGACATGTTGGCGGAATATGCCGCCGAGCGGGGATTCAAAACCGCCGTCGATCCTCAGGAAACGGCCGGAAGCACACAACAGGAGAACAGGAAATGAGCGACTGCCAGGGATTGGGCGACTGCGACGACGCCCGGATGCAACGCATCTACGAATATCTTGACGGGGCACTGACCCGGGAAGACATCACGGACATCAAGCACCACCTCGATGACTGCCCGGAATGCACCCAGCAGTATGACCTCGAATGCGTCATCCGCAACATGGTCAAACGCTCCTGCACGGAAGCGGCACCGGAGAACCTGAAGAACGCCATCCTGGACCGGATCCATTCAATCCGTCCCGTCGAGGCCTGAGGGCACCGAACCGGCCACACACCGTAAGAGACGAAGAACCCCGGAAGCCATGTGACTTCCGGGGTTCTTCGTTTGAACCGTCATACCAAGCTTTTGCTTAGGTGTTGGGGCGCTTGCCGTGGTTCGCGCCGCCACGCTTACGGTCACGACGTTTACGTGCACGCTTGCTCATAGCTGGCCTCCTTAATGTTGGTACTCAAAAGAGCTGCCCTCAAGTCTCCCACATGATGGCACGGGCCGCGAACCAGGACCGCCTGTGAAGCGGCCGCTCAGCCCGGCAGGGAATTCCGGATGGAAATGCGGGCCTGGTCAAGTACCGTCCGGACGGTTTCGAGCACCATGGGGCTCAGCGGCTCCCTGTTAGCCTGCAGCCTCAGCTCGACTCGGAGGTCGTCGCGGAACGCCTGGAGGAGCATCTCGGCTTCCTTGAGCGTGCGTTGTCCTTCGGGTGACTGCCGGGGTCCGGCCGAACTGAAGTCACCGTTCCGGACCGAGGCCCTTGCTGCCTCGGCCGTTGCTGCGAGATCTGCCCTCAGGCCACGCATGTTGGTCCGGATATCGTCGCGGAGGCTATCCGCCAACCGCCGGACGGAGGCGGAAATGTCGTTTTCGACGCCGGCCAGCTCGTCCCGGCGGGTGTTCAGTTCAGCCAGGCCTGCAGGCGTGATGTGGTAGTTGGTACGGCGGCCCGCGGATTCCGTGGCGACGAGCCCTTCCTCTTCCAGCTTCCCCAACCGCGGGTAAATGGTGCCCGCGCTGGGGGAGTACGTGCCGCCGAACCGTTCATTGAGGGCCTTGATGAGCTCGTAGCCGTGCTTGGGCCCGGACTCGAGGAGGGCAAGGAGGTAGAGCCTTAGGGCGCCGTGGGCGAAGACAGGAGGCATCAGTACTCTGTTTCCGGGGCCCCGGCTGTCTGGCCATGGAAGATGGAGGTCTTGCCGGAGACAGAGTTGGTCCGGACAATCATCAGCTTGCCGTCCGGGCCGGCGATTGTTTCCACCTTGCCGCCGGGCTGGGAGTACTGCTGGTTGTCGATGACCAGCGTGCCACTGGCCGACTTGGCCACGATGTCCACGCCGACGTCGTGCGGAAGGCGGATGGTCAGGTCGCCCGAAACTGAATTGGCGCCAAAATCCTGGGTGAAGCCCAGGAGGTCGAAGCTCATGTCGCCGCTGACAGTGTTGGCCCGGATGTGGCTGAACCTTCCAGAGGCGGTGACTTCACCGGAGATGCTCTTGGCGGTCAGGACGCCGTCGTGGTTGCGTGCGATCACCTCGCCGCTGACCGTGTTGACGTGGAGGTCACCGGCGGTTCCATCCGCCATCACCGAGCCAGACACCGTGTTGAGCCGTATGTGCCCGCCGGTACCCGACACCAGGCCATCCCCGCTGACCGTTCCGGCTTCCACGTCAACGCCCTCGGGCAAGGCGATGCTGATGACAGCCGAATTGTTGCTGTTGTGGTTGACGGTGCCCATGAGGTTCTTGAACCACCCCTGCGGCCCGTGGAGCTGGTGCCGAACCTCCAACCGGCCGTCCACCAGGCTGATGGCTACGGGATCGCCCTGGACTTCGGAAACCTCAACTCGCGCTACGGTGTCCGTGTGGGTGACAATGTCGAACCGCCCGCGAACCATTCCCAGCTTCAGCGACGTGACACCGTCGACGTCGATAATGCGGGGCTCGGTGACGGCCCAGCTGCTCTCTGCCATGGATCCTCCAAGATCGCGATATATCGTGACTGATACCCCACGGTATAACGCCTCGGCGGACGGGTCAAGATATATCGCGATTGGCGGCGTGGGGATTACTCCGGGGCGTCCATGCCCAGCCACTGGAACCAGCCCCGGTGCAGGACCAGCCAGGCCATCAGGCCGTAGCCAGACTGGCCGGGTGTCCCACCGTTAGCCGCGAGGTCCTGGCGCCACTGCTCGTGGTTCAGCAGGGGTGAGAAGGTGTCAACATACAGGTGCTTGCGCCTGGTGGTTACATCGGCGAAGGCCGTGTTGAGCTCTCCCAGCCGGCGGTTCTGGGTGGGATCCAGCGTAGGTGGCGGGCCAACCACAAAGACTTCGATCCGGTTCTGCGAGGCGGAGTCCAGGATGTTGGCCAGGTTAAGGCGGCTGCGGGCGGTGGAGAGGCCAAACTCAATATCGCGGCCGGAGAGCCCGATGACCAGCCGGTTTTCGTGGAGGTCGCTGAAACGCCGGCCGGCTTCCTCCAGCCAGCGTGCGGCCAGTCCTTCCGTTCCTTCCTGTGGGCAGGGGAGGGCATAACTCTCAAGTGCCATGCCATCCTGCGGAGTGCGGGCCAGGACGCGGCCCAGCCAGCCGAGAGCCCTGGGATCGCCCAGTCCGGCCAGCAGTTCATCTCCAACAGCTGCGATGCGCAGCTTCCTGTCTTCCACAAGTTCCTCTTTACTTCCGTACTGAATGGCGCCCCATGCCGGCAGCGCGGGACGGGCCGGGCAGACTCTGCCCGTTGGTACCCTCGCAACCCATTAAACAGAACTGCCCGGCCGGAGTCTGGTATTTCGACGTCCGGCCGGGCAGCCCCCGTGGTTACTTACGGGCGAAAGCCTGCTTCAGGAGTGTGTCCTGCTCGGCTGCGTGCCGCTTCATGGAGCCGGCGGCAGTGGATGCCGACGCCGGACGGGACACGAGCCGGACCCTGCGGTCAAGCGCGTCGGGAAGGTTCAGGCCCATAAACGGCCACGGTCCCTGGTTGGCGGGCTCATCCTGTGCCCAGACAACCTCCGCGTTCGGGTACTTGGCGAGCTCCGCCGCAATTTCCGCCGCGGGCAGCGGATAGAGCTGCTCGACACGGACGATCGCCGTCGTCTTGTCCTCGGTCTTCTGCCGGGTGGACAGGAGGTCGTAATACAGGCGACCGGATACGAGCAACACGCGTTCGACGGCGTCAGCCGCCAGCTGCTCGTGCTCACCGATGACCGGGCGGAAGCTGCCAGTGGTGAAGTCTTCGACCGAGGATGCCGCTCCCTTGAGGCGGAGCAACTGCTTTGGCGTGAAGATGATCAGCGGCTTGCGCGGCCTGCTGTACGCCTGGCGACGCAGCAGGTGGAAGTGCGATGCGGCTGTCGTGGGATTGGCAACGATCATGTTCTCTTCCGCGCACATCTGCAGGAAGCGCTCGATACGTGCCGAGGAGTGGTCCGGGCCCTGGCCCTCGTAACCGTGCGGCAGCATCAGCACGAGCGATGAACGCTGGCCCCACTTCTGCTCGGCGGAGGAGATGAACTCGTCGATGATGGTCTGCGCGCCGTTGACGAAGTCGCCGAACTGCGCCTCCCACAGCACGAGCGCGTCAGGGCGCTCCACTGAGTAGCCGTACTCGAAGCCCATGGCCGCGTATTCGGACAGCAGGGAGTCGTAGATCCACAGCTTTGCCTGGTTGTCTGAGAGGTTGCCCAAGGGAAGCCACTCGTTGCCATTGGAGCGGTCGTGGAACACGGCGTGGCGCTGCACGAAGGTTCCACGGCGCGAATCCTGACCTGCGAGGCGGACGGGAACGCCTTCCATGATGAGCGAACCGAAGGCTGCGATCTCGCCGAAGCCCCAGTCGATGCCGCCTTCACGGGACATCTGCTCGCGCTTCTCGAGGAGCTGCTTGAGCTTGGAGTGGACGGTGAAGCCCTCGGGGATTTCGACGTGTGCCTTGCCGATCCGGGCCAGGGTCTCCGGGGAGATGGCAGTGGACGCGGGAGCGTTGGTGCCGAAATCGGACTGCTGGGCGATGGGACGTTCGATGTCCGAAACCGCTGCGGAGTCCGCCGTGATGATCGGGATCGGGGAAGTCTGGGCGGCGTGGGTCTCTGCGAAGACCCGCTCCAGGCGCTCCTGGTAGTCGCGGAGCAGCTGCTCTGCTTCATCTTCGGTGATGTCGCCACGGCCAATCAGCGATTCGGTGTACAGCTTGCGGACGGAGCGCTTGGCTTCGATCAGGTTGTACATCAGCGGCTGGGTCATCGAGGGGTCGTCGCCCTCGTTGTGGCCACGCCGGCGGTAGCAGACCATGTCGATCACAACGTCCTTGTGGAAGCGCTGGCGGAACTCGTAGGCGAGCTGGCCAATGCGGACCACTGCCTCCGGATCGTCACCGTTCACGTGGAACACCGGAGCCTGGATCATCTTGGCAACATCCGTGGAGTACGTGGATGAGCGTGAGGACGATGGAGCTGTGGTGAAGCCGACCTGGTTGTTGACCACAACGTGGATGGTGCCACCGGTGCGGTAGCCACGGAGCTGGGACAGGTTCAAGGTTTCTGCCACCACGCCCTGGCCGGCGAAGGCGGCGTCGCCGTGCACCATGATGGGCAGGACCGGGAAGGCCTCGCCCTGGTCCAGGCGGTCCTGCTTGGCGCGGACGATGCCTTCGAGCACGGAGTCCACGGCTTCAAGGTGCGAGGGGTTGGCAGCGAGGTAAACCTTGGTTTCGTTGCCATTGTCCGACGTGAAGGTGCCCTCGGTGCCAAGGTGGTACTTGACGTCACCCGAGCCCTGGACGGAGCGCGGATCCTGGGTGCCCTCGAATTCGCGGAAGACCTGGGCGTAGGTCTTGCCGGCGATGTTGGTCAGCACGTTGAGGCGGCCGCGGTGGGCCATGCCAATGGCGACTTCGTCCAGGCCGTCATCGGCGGCGTCTGACATGATCGCGTCAAGGAGCGGGATGAGGGACTCGCCGCCCTCAAGGGAGAAACGCTTCTGGCCCACGAACTTGGTCTGCAGGAACGTCTCAAAGGCCTCCGCGGCGTTCAGCTTCGAAACAATGCGCAGCTGTTCTTCACGGGTGGGCTTGGAGTAGGGGTGTTCCAGCTGGTCCTGGAACCACTTGCGTTCCTCCGGCTCCTGGATGTGCATGTATTCGATGCCCGTAGTCCGGCAGTAGGCGTCACGCAGCACCGCCAGGATGTCGCGGAACTTCAGCATGGGCTTGCCGCCGAAGCCGCCGGTGGGCCACTCGCGGTCCAGGTCCCACAGGGTCAGTCCATACGTCAGGACGTCGAGGTCGGGGTGCTTACGCTGGACGTACTCCAGCGGGTCGGTGTCCGCCATAAGGTGGCCGCGCACGCGGTAGGAGTGGATCAGCTGCTGGATCCGGGCGACCTTGTTGATCTGGTCGGACGGGTCAACCTGCAGGTCCGGGCTCCAGCGCACGGGCTCGTACGGGATGCGGAGGGACTCAAAGATTTCGTCGTAGAAGTTCTGTGCCCCCAGCAGGAGCTGGTGGACGAGCTTCAGGAACTCGCCGCTGCCGGCTCCCTGAATGACGCGGTGGTCATAGGTGGAGGTAAGCGTCAGGACCTTGCTGATCGCGTTGTGCGCGATGATCTTTTCGCTTGCGCCCTGGAACTCGGCCGGGTAGTCCAGCGCGCCCACGCCGATGATGGCTGCCTGGCCCTTGGAAAGGCGGGGCACTGAGTGGACGGTGCCGATGCCACCGGGGTTCGTCAGGGAAACAGTGGTGCCCTGGTGGTCGTCGGCGGTCAGCTTGCCGCTGCGGGCCCGCTTGATGAGGTCTTCATACGTGTGCCAGAACTCGGAGAAGTTGAGGGTCTCCGCCTTCTTGATGTTGGGAACCATCAGGAGGCGGGTTCCATCGGGCTTGGGCATGTCGATGGCGATGCCGAAGTTCACGTGGGCCGGCTGGACGGCGACGGGCTTGCCGTCCACCTCGTCGTAGTACACGTTCATGGACGGGAACTGGGACAGGGCCCGAATGACGGCGTAGCCGATCAGGTGGGTGAAGGACACCTTGCCACCGCGGGCCCGCGCCAGGTTGGAGTTGATGACCACGCGGTTGTCGATCAGCAACTTGGCCGGGATCGCACGGACGCTGGTAGCGGTGGGAACCTCAAGGCTAGTCACCATGTTCGTGGCGATGGCCTTGGCCGGGCCACGAAGGATGGAGACGACGTCTTCCTCAGGCGCCGTAGGTGCCTTGACGTTCTTGGGAAGCTGGGCGGGGATCGGCTGTGATCCGGAGCCCGGCTCGGTCTTCTTCGCGCCGTCACGCGCCACGGTGGCCGGTGCCTTCTGAACCGGCGCCGGTGCCGGAGGAGCAGGAGGCGCAGCTGCAGCGGGGGCAGGCGCGGCCGGCTGTGCTGCCGGCGACGGTGCCGGAGCTGCGGGGGCCTGCGCCTGGGCTACGACGGGCATTTCGCGGGTTGCGGGATGAGCAACCGCGAGGGCCGAATTTCCGTTGGAGGAAGAACCGCTGCCCGAGTCGAAGGATTCGAACAGGGGCCACCACTTGGCATCCACCGCGTTTTTGTCCTGCTGATACTGCTCGTACAGTTCGTCAACGAGCCACTCGTTTCCGCCAAATTCCTCTGGTAGACGGTGGCTAGGCTGCTCTGGCACTTGAAATACGCCTCTTCCATGAGTTTGATTTCTCTCTGGCCGCCACGGTGCCTCAGCACAACATCCGAACCAGTCTCTGCGTCCTCTGAACCCAGACCTTTGCCAGTCTAATGAGCATTCTGTATTAACTGCCAATAAGGGTGACCCAAATCATGAAGTGACGCGTAGATTGGCAAATATGGCGCCGCCGGTCCCTGCCCGACGCTCATGGAGGGCTATCCCAGGGGACGCTTCAGGATGCCGGGATTTGCTCCTGTAGACTGAAATTCTTATGGACAGTAAATCTAGGTGCCGGCCTGGGGGCTGTCAGCGGAGCATGAAGTACAGCAACGCGCAGCCGACCCGCCGAGCCGGCAAACCCCGAACACGCGCCCATCACACTCCGTCGTTCCACGCCTCCGGAGCCTTCAAGGAGACAGCGTCCGCTTCGGCGGACCATCCTCCGCCGGGCAGACTTCCCCGGATCCAGCCTGGAACACGGACCTGCACCATCACCCCGCCCCAGCATCACCGGGCGGGCTGCTGAATGGAATGGTTACTCCTCGCGGCAGGCCTCCTGCTGATCGCCGGCACCGGCTTCTTCGTCGCCGTCGAATTTTCCCTTATTGCCCTGGACCAGGCGACTGTCCAACGCGCGATCGACAACGGTGACACCCGTGCCGTTGCGCTGCTCAAGTGCCTGAAGTCCCTTTCAACCCAGCTCTCCAGCTGCCAGCTTGGCATCACCCTGACCACCCTCCTGACCGGTTACGTCATGGAACCCTCCGTCGGCAAACTGCTTGAGGTGCCCCTGACCGCCGCCGGGATCCCTGAGGCCGCAGCAGCGTCCATTTCCCTTGTCATCGCGATGGTGCTGGCCACCCTGCTCTCCATGCTCCTGGGCGAGCTGGTGCCCAAGAACATGGCCATCGCCCTGTCATTCCCCGTGGGCCGCGCACTCGCGAGGCCACAGCTGATGTTCACGGCCATTTTCAGACCGGCCATCGTGGTCCTCAACGGGTTTTCCAACAAAGTCCTCAACGTCTTCGGCCTCGAAGCCAAGGAAGAGATTTCCGGTGCCCGGACGCCTGCCGAGCTCGCATCCCTGGTGCGTCGCTCGGCTGCCATGGGAACGCTCGACGCCGGAACGGCCAACTTCGTGGCACGGACACTGAATTTCTCGGCCAGGACGGCTGCCGACGTGATGACACCACGGATCCGCGTGGAAACCATCGACGCCGACCAGCCCGTTTCGGACATCGTGGAGGCCGCCCGCCGCACGGGTTACTCGCGGTTCCCGGTCATCGGGGACTCTGCCGATGACATCAGGGGATTGGTCCACGTCAAGAAGGCTGTGGCCGTACCTTCGGCACGCCGGGCAAACCTGGAGGCCGGAGCCATCATGACCGACGTCCTTCGGGTCCCGGAAACCATCCACCTCGATGCTCTCCTCGCTGAACTCCGCGAGGGAAACCTCCAGCTCGCCGTGGTCCTTGATGAGTATGGCGGCACCGCCGGAATCGCGACGCTCGAAGACCTCGTGGAGGAAATCGTAGGAGAAGTGGCGGACGAGCACGACAAAGTCCGTCCGGGGCTCCTGCAAAGCGCATCGGGTGACTGGTACTTCCCTGGGCTGCTGCGTCCGGACGAACTCTCCGAACAGATTCCCGGCCTGACCGTTCCCGACGAAGCAGCCTACGAGACGGTGGGCGGCTACGTCATGAGTGAATTGGGGCGGATCGCCGCCGTCGGGGACACTGTGGCGGTGGGCGGCGGAACGTTGAGCGTGACCAGGATGGACGGGCGCCGGATCGACAGGATTTGCTTCCGGCCGGCCGCCCCTGATGCAGAGCCTGACCCGAATGACAGGACGGAACGATGAGTGACTGGGCCGGAATTTTCTGGCTGGTAGTGCTCCTGCTGGGTAACGCGTTTTTTGTTGCCGCCGAGTTCGCCGTGATGTCGGCCAGGCGCAGCCAGATTGAACCGCTGGCCGACGCCGGGTCCAAGCGCGCGCAGACCACCTTGCGGGCAATGGAGAACGTGTCCCTGATGCTGGCGTGCGCGCAGCTGGGCATCACGGTCTGCTCCCTGCTGATCCTGCTGGTAGCCGAACCGGCCATCCACCATCTCCTGGCTGCCCCGCTGGAAGCCGTGGGGCTGCCAATGGAGATCGCCGATGTGGCGGCGTTCGCCGTCGCGCTGATGGTGGTTACCTTCCTGCACGTGACCTTCGGCGAAATGGTGCCGAAGAACATCTCGGTTTCGGTAGCTGACAAGGCCGCACTTTTCCTGGCGCCGCCGCTGATGTTTGTTGCCCGCCTGGTCAAGCCCGTTATTGTGGCCCTGAACTGGTCGGCCAACCACATCCTGAAGCTCCTCCGCATCGAACCCAAAGACGAGGTGAATTCCTCGTTCACCTTGGAGGAAGTCCAATCGATCGTCCAGGAGTCCACCCGGCACGGTCTGGTGGACGATGATGCAGGGCTGATCACGGGTGCACTGGAATTCTCCGACCACACCGCCTCGGACATCATGGTGCCGCTGGACAAGCTGGTCATGCTAAAGGCCGCCACCACGCCGGTGGAATTCGAGAAGGCAGTCAGCCGGACCGGATTCTCGCGGTTCCCGATGCTGGACGATGATGAGATGCTCTACGGCTACCTGCATGTCAAGGACGTGCTGTCCATCCCCGATGCGGATTATCAGCACCCGATTGCGGAAAGCCGGATCCGCTCTCTTGCCAACCTCGCGCTGGGCGATGAGATCGAGAAGGCGATGTCGGTCATGCAGCGAACCGGTTCGCACCTGGCCCGGGTCATCGGCCCGGATGGCCAGACGCAGGGGGTGCTGTTCCTGGAAGATGTGATCGAGCAGCTTGTCGGCGAAATCCGGGATGCTACGCAGGCGACCGGGATTCGGAGGCTCGGCCAGCCGAACGGCGAGTGATGCCCGCGGTCGGGGACACTGGCGCTTTTCTAAATAGGAATCATTCCTATTTGGAGATAGACTTTCCGGAGTTGCTTTTGTCCCTCCTGAACTGATCTGAGGTTTCCGTGCGCCGTCCATCCGCCGCCCGTGCATCCCTGGCCGCCCTCGCCGGCCTTGGCCTGATGTTGTCTGCATGCTCTGCTGAGGGGGCGCCCTCCGGCGCCTCTTCGGCTGCCGAGGGAATCAATGTGGTTGCCTCCACGAACGTCTATGGCGACATTGCCAAGGCCATCGGGGGCGACAAGGTCAACGTCACGGCGATCATCAACAAGACCAGCCAGGACCCGCATTCCTACGAGGCGACCGCCCAGGACCGGCTGGTAGTGTCCAAGGCCGACCTCGTCATTGAGAACGGTGGCGGCTACGACGGCTTTATCCACACGCTCGCAGACGACAGCAAGATCCCCCACGACAGCATTGTCAGTGCCGTGGAAGTATCGGGACTGGCGCCGGAGGAGGAAGCATCCGAGCCTGCGGCTGCGGAAGCCACCGAGCCGGCCGACGACCACGTCCACGATCACGGCGAGTTCAACGAACACGTGTGGTACAGCCTTTCTGCGATGGGGAAGCTGGCAGATGTCCTCGCTGCCAAGTTCGGTGAAGCCGAGCCGGGTTCAGCTGCCGCGTTCGAGGCGAACGCAGCCACGTTCAAGTCCGGCCTGGATGGGCTCACGGGTAAACTGGCAGCATTGTCGGCGGCCGATGCCGGAGCTCCTGTTGCAGTTACTGAGCCAGTTCCGTTGTACCTGCTTGAGGCCGCCGGGCTGGAGAACAAGACACCGGAGGACTACACTGCAGCGATCGAAGAAGGCACTGACGTACCGCCAGCCGTGCTGAAGGCGGCAACCGATCTTGCCGGTTCCAAGGACCTAAGCTTCCTGGCGTACAACCTGCAGACCGAAGGTCCCCAGACCGAGGCGCTGAAGAAGGCGGCAGAAACAGCCGGCGTTCCGGTGGTCGACTTCAGCGAAACACTGCCGGAGGGCAAGACGTACCTGCAGTGGATGACGGACAATGTGGACAACATCAGCAAAGTTTTGGAGAAAAAGTAGTTGAAACCGGTTGTGAGCCTCCGTGGGGCGTCCCTGCAGTTTGGCAGGAGGGCGCTGTGGGAGGGTCTCGACCTAGACATCAGGCCCGGTGAATTTTTCGCCGTGCTTGGTCCCAACGGAAGCGGGAAAACCAGCTTCCTCAAAGTGCTGCTCGGGCTGCAGCAACTCCACTCGGGCACTGCCAGCCTCGGAGCACACCCCGTGGAACGGGGGAGCCGGATGATCGGTTACATCCCGCAGCAGAAATCGTTCGCTGTGGACACGCCGATGCGTGCCAGGGACCTGGTGGGCCTGGGCGTCGATGGCCACCGGTGGGGCCTGCGCCTCGGGGCCGCCAAAGCAAACCGCAGGATCGACGAACTCCTGGAACTTGTCGGTGCCACGGACTACGCCAAGGTCCCGGTGGGGCAGCTCTCCGGCGGTGAGCAGCAACGACTTCGGGTGGCCCAGGCTCTGGCGACGGACCCGAAGGTCCTGTTGTGCGACGAGCCGCTCCTGTCCCTGGATCTTCACCACCAGCAGGCGGTCAGCGCCCTGATCAACAAGCAGTGCCGTGAACAGAACAGTGCAGTGGTGTTTGTGACCCACGAAATCAATCCGATTATCGATTACGTAGACCGCGTGCTGTATCTGGCCGGAGGCCGCTTCCGGGTGGGAACTCCCCAGGAAGTCATGACCACCGAGGTTCTCTCCGACCTCTATGGCAGCCATGTGGAGGTCATCCACGCCAACGGACGCATTGTCGTCGTCGGACTTCCGGACGCAACCACGCACCATCACGCGGATGTCCACGCCACCGCCGCTGAGGTGGCGTGATGGACGCCGACAGCATCATCGGGTCGATCTTCAGCTTCGAAAACTATGGCGAACTCCTGGTCCTGGTCCAGAACTCCATTTGGGCCGGCGCGGTCCTGGGGCTGCTGGGCGGCCTCGTCGGGACGTTTGTGATGAAGCGTGACCTCGCCTTTGCGGTTCACGGCATCTCCGAACTTTCCTTCGCCGGGGCTGCCTTTGCGCTGCTCATCGGCGCTGACATCGTCTTCGGCTCGCTCATTGGGTCAGTGGCGGCCGCGCTGCTCCTCGGGCTCATGGGCGTGCGGGCGCGGGACAAGAATTCGATCATTGGCGTGATCATGCCGTTTGGACTGGGGCTCGGCATCCTGTTCCTGTCGCTCTATGAAGGGCGGGCGGCGAATAAGTTCGGCCTGCTGACAGGCCAAATCGTCTCTGTCGACACGGTTCAGCTGCAGGCCCTGGCCGGGACAGCGGTGGTGGTCATGGTGGCGTTGGTGATCATCTGGCGGCCGCTGAACTTTGCCAGTGTCGACCCCGAGCTTGCCGAAGCCCGGGGGGTTCCCGTGCGGACCTTGGCCCTGGTCTTTATGGTCCTGCTGGGCGTGAGCGTGGCCCTGTCCATTCAGGTGGTGGGTGCCTTGCTGGTCCTGGCCCTGCTCATTACGCCGGCCGCAGCGGCTTTGCGGGTAACGTCCTCACCGGTGGTGGTGGTGGTGCTGAGCGTGGCATTTGCGATGACTGCGACCGTCGGAGGGATCTTGCTGGCACTGGGCGGCCGCATCCCGATCAGCCCCTATGTCACTACGCTGTCATTCGTCATCTATGTGGTGTGCCGGATCATCGGAACGGTCCGCGCCAAGCGCGGGCTAAACGGCCGGCTGCTGCACGCGGCCTGAGGATCTCCCGCCGATTCAGGTCCGTGTTCGACGACGGACCAGGCTACAGGAGCCCAGCGGCCTTGCGTGCCGTGCAGTCCGGGCACAGCCCAAAGATCTCCACGGTGTGCGCCACCTCGGTATAACCATGGTCCTTGGCTGTCCGCGCGGCCCACGTTTCGACTGCGGGTGCTTCGACCTCAACGGCCTTTCCGCAATTCCGGCACAGGAGGTGGTGATGGTGGCCGGTTACGGCACAGCGGCGGTAGACGGCCTCACCCTCACCGTTGCGCAGAACATCCACGAGCCCGTCGTCAGCCAGCGACTGCAGGATCCGGTACGCCGTGGCGAGGGAGACGGAAACGCCCTGGTTCTGCAGGATGCGGTAGAGCTCCTGGGTGCTGACGAAGTCATCCAGTTCGTCCAGGGCAGCGCTGACGGCCAGGCGCTGCTTAGTGACGCGCTGCTCTTTGCCCGCGGCGGTGCCTACCCGCGGCGCGGGGGTTGACGGCGTCGATTCGTCAGCCTTGGTGCCATACGGCATGGATTGACTCGCTTCCCTGAGGGATGGTGGCAAAGATCCAGATTACCAGCCAGACCTTGGCGGGCAGGAGTTCCGTGGACACCTGCCCGGACAGGACCCTAGGCTGGCGCTATGAAGCTAACTAAATACACTCACGCCTGCGTCCGGCTCGAAGTAGACGGGCGTGTCCTGGTCCTTGACCCCGGCACGTTCTCCGAAGTGAAGGAAGCACTGGACGGCGCGCAGGCAGTGCTGATCACGCACGAGCACGGCGACCACGTGGACGTAGCTGCCCTGGTCAATGCCCTGCGGGGTGAAGGCGAGCTCGCTGTTTTCGCGCCGGCGGGGGTGGCAGGCAACCTGCGCGAGGAAGCGCCGCAAGCCGCAGACCGGATCCATTCGGTTGAACCCGGGATATCCTTTGACGCTGCCGGGTTCAGCGTCCGCAGCTTCGGCGGGCAGCATGCCCTGATCCATCCACAGGTTCCCGTGGTGGCCAACGTAGGCTACCTCATTGACGAAAATGTCTATCACCCGGGCGACTCCTTCATCGTCCCGGACGGCATTAGCGTCAAGACGCTGCTGGTTCCCATCCATGCACCATGGAACAAGGCCAGCGAAGTGGTGGACTTTGTCATCGGCGTCCGGGCACCGCAAGCCTTCCAGATCCACGATGGGCTCCTGAACGAGATGGGCCTGAAGATGGTGGAGTCTCATGTGACCCGGATCGGAGCCAAGTACGGCACGGAATTCACGCACCTGGCGGTCCGTGAAACAGTCGAAGTCTAGGGTGCCCAGATGCCGGTTTCGAAGAAGCGGCTGATGACTGCCTGATGGGGCTCGGGGTCCATCCCCTGGGCGGCCAGCCACGCCGGGTTGTAGTAGTTGCCCGCGTAGCGCTCGCCGCCGTCGCACATCAGCGACACAATACTTCCGCGCTGGCCCGTGGCGATCATCTCCGCCACCAGTTGCCAGACACCCCAGAGGTTGGTGCCGGTGGAAGGCCCTGCGTGCAGGTCCGTGAGTTCCCGAAGGTGCCGCATTGCGGCCACGGATGCGGCGTCAGGCACTTGGATCATGCGGTCGATGACAGATGGGACAAAGCTGGGTTCCATCCGCGGCCGCCCGATGCCTTCGATCCGCGAGGGAATGCCGGTGGTGAATTCCGGCACGCCGTCCCGCCAGCCGGGATAGAAAGCAGAGTTCTCGGGGTCAACCACTGCCAGGGAGGTGTCATGGGAGTGGTACCGGAGGTAGCGGCCGATCGTCGCGCTGGTTCCGCCAGTGCCGGCACCCACAACGATCCAGCGGGGGACCGGGTGCTCCTCCATGGACAGCTGATCGAAGATGGACTCTGCGATGTTGTTGTTGCCGCGCCAGTCGGTGGCCCGCTCGGCGTAGGTGAACTGGTCCATGTAATGCCCGTTGCTGGTTGCTGCGACCTCCTCCGCAGCGGCGTAGACCTCGGACGCGTGGTCCACGAGCAGGCAGGCCCCGCCGAACTGTTCAATGAGGGCGATCTTTTCCGGGCTGGTGGTCCGGGCCATCACAGCGACGAAGGGCAGGCCCAGCAGCTGTGCGAAATAGGCCTCGGAGACGGCGGTGCTGCCGCTGGACGCCTCCACAATAGTGGTGTCCTCCCGGATCCAGCCGTTGACCAGGCCAAAGAGGAACAGGGAACGGGCCAGCCGGTGCTTGAGGCTGCCGGAGCGGTGGGTTGATTCGTCCTTGAGGTACAGCTGGACTCCCCAGTGCTCCGCAAGCGGCACCGAGTATAGGTGCGTATCCGCGGACCGGTTGTTTTCTGCGGTAATTTTCCTGATGGCCTGGTCAGCCCAGGCCCTGTCCGCGCGTGCGTTCTTCACCGGACCAGCCTACCCGCGCTGCCCGTTGGGGCCGGGCTAGAGTGGTCTGGTCAAAGCCCGAACCAACTACTCCTAGGAGCCGCATGGGACCCCTTCTGGATGTGGCCGCACTCGACGCCCGAATGAAGGCCGGCCAGCGCACCGTACTGCTGGACGTCCGGTGGCAACTGGGCGATCCCCATGGCCGCGAACACTATCTTGAAGAACACCTGCCCGGAGCAGTTTTTGTGGACCTGGCCACCGAACTGGCTGCCCCCGCCCAGCCGGAACATGGCAGGCACCCGCTTCCAACAGCTGAACAGTTCCAGGCCTCGGCTCGACGCTGGGGCATCTGCGACGGCGACATCGTCGTCGCTTACGACGACAGCGGGAACCTGGCTGCAGCACGGGTCTGGTGGATGCTGCGCAACGCCGGTTTCCCGGGCGTGTACCTGCTCGACGGCGGCTTGGCGGCGTGGCGCGGCGCTGGGCTGCCTGTGCAACGCGGCAATGTGGAGGCAAGGCCGGGCAACGTCACCCTTGGTGATGGGGCAATGCCGGCCATCGATGCGGCCACAGCGGGCAGTTGGGCCGGCACCGGAGTCCTCCTGGACGCCAGGGCTGGCGAAAGGTACCGCGGGGAATTCGAACCGGTGGACCCGCGGGCTGGCCATATCCCGGGCGCCGTCAGTGCTCCGACGACGGAGAATGTTGATGCGTCGGGGCGGTTCCTCCCCGCCGACGAACTGCGGCGCCGCTTCACCACGCTGGGGATCTCCGGGGACGCCCCCGTGGCCGTGTACTGCGGTTCCGGCGTCACTGCCGCCCACGAGGTCGCGGCACTGGAGATGGCCGGCATCGCGGCGGCGCTATACCCAGGTTCGTTCTCCGAATGGTCCAACAACCCTTCCTTGCCTGTGGTGACGGGCAGCGAGCCCCGCTAGCGCCTGCCCGGTGGAATGCCTCCCGAGTGGAAATATCCGGCAACACGGGGGTAGCGTCGCTGTATGACCCCTGGACGACCCGTACCGCCGCCCCTCGCCCGCCCGATTTTGCCGGCTCGCAGCTTCGAAAATGACAGCACGGTAAACGACAGCCTGGCGGCCGCCTATGGCGCCACGTCCGGGGAAAGCGGCCTGGTCCCGCTGACCGTAGCAAGGCGGGCACTCAAGGCGGACGACGTCCGGATTGCCATTGACTTCTGCGGCCTCTGCCACTCGGATGTCCACGCCACCCGCGGGGAATGGGGCACCCAGCACTACCCCTTGGTTCCCGGGCACGAAATCGTCGGCAGCGTCAGTGCTGTCGGGTCGGCCGTGAACGACTTCGCGCCTGGAGATCTGGTAGGGGTTGGCTGCATGGTCGACTCGTGCCGGGAGTGCCGGAGTTGCCTGGACGGACAGGAGCAGTACTGCGAAAACGGACTGACTGGGACCTATGGGGCGAAGGACGCCCGCAACGGTGGAGCGATCACCCAAGGCGGTTATTCGACGTCGGTAGTGGTGGACCGCCGGTACGTGGTCCGCGTGCCGGACAGCCTTGACCCTGCTGCCGTGGCGCCGCTCCTGTGTGCCGGTGTCACCACGTTTTCCCCGCTCCGCCATTTCGGCGTCAAGGAAGGGGACACAGTGGGCGTCGTGGGACTTGGCGGCCTGGGGCACATGGCGGTCAAGCTGGCCAAGGCCATGGGCGCCCGTGTGGTGGTCTTTACCACCTCCGAATCAAAAGTTCCCGCTGCGCTGGAACTGGGCGCGGACGAGGTGGTGTTGTCCCGGGACGCGGACGCGATGGCCGCCGCTGACCGCAGCATCGACGTCATCATCGACACCGTGGCCGCTCCACATGACTTGGACCCCTTCCTTCGCACCATCCGGCGGGACGGTGCGCTGTTCCAGCTGGGTTTGCCGTCAGAGACCATGCCCCCGGTAAACCCCAGGGCGCTGATCCGTCGGCGGATCTCCTACACAGGCTCGCTGATCGGCAGCATCGCCGAAACCCAGGAAATGCTCGATTTCTGCGCTATGCATCATGTGGTGGCGGACATCGAACTGGTGCGCGCGGACCAGCTGAATGAGGCCTACGACCGCATGGTGGCAGGCGACGTAAAATACCGGTTTGTGCTGGACACCAGCACCCTGCAGGCCCCGGCCGAGGAGGCAGACGCATGAGTACCCTGTTCACCAAGATCCTTAACGGCGAGATCCCCGGACGCTTCGTCTGGCGCGAGCCGGACGTCGCCGCCTTCCTCACCACCGGGCCCCTGGCTGACGGGCACACCCTGGTGGTCCCCACAGAGGAAGTGGACCGCTGGACGGATGCGTCGCCGGAAACGCTCGCCAAGGTGATGGAAGTGGCGCGCCGGATCGGTGCGGTGCAGCTGGATATCTTCCCGGCGGAGCGTGCCGGGCTGATCGTGGCGGGGTACGAGATCAACCACTTCCATGTCCATGTGTGGCCATCCAGGAGCATGGCCGATTTTGATTTTGCTTCGGCCGACCAGCACCCTGACCCTGCCGTGCTGGACGCGAACGCCGAGAAGCTCCGCGAAGGTTTGCGGGCCGCCGGTTACGGGGAATTCGTACCTGGCGACGCCTAGCCCCGCTGATGCCCAGAGCCACTGAGGCCCACAGCCTAGGCCGGCGCGAGAGCTTTGTTGAGCACGGCGCGGATTCGTTTTTCGGACACTGAGTAGGCAGTCCCCAGTTCGACGGCGAAGAGGCTCACCCTGAGCTCTTCGATCATCCAGCGCACCTGGGCCAGCTCCGCACCTGCCCGGCGGCCAGGCAGCAGGGCCGACACCGCGTCGTCGTAGTCGTCTTCCAGGCGCTGGACGGCGGCCATGCTGAGGGCGTCGCGCTGGACGTTGCCTGGCAGCCGTTCCAGCCGTTTTTCGATGGCTGCCAAATATCGCGGCAGCTGGCTCAGCTGGGCATAGCCGGTGCGGGCCACAAAGCCCGGGAACACGAGTTGCTCCAATTGGCTCTTGATATCGTTCAGTGCGCTGATGAGGGCAAGGCTCGTGGTGCCCTTCAGCTGCTTCTCGATCCGCCGGGTGCTGGCAAGGATGCGTTCCACCACTGCCGTCACACTGAAGACGGTATCGATGAGTTCGGCGCGGACCTGCTCATACAGCGCATCGAAGGACGCCTGGTCCCACGGAAGTTCAGCCGGGACCAGTTTGTCTACGGCGGCCAAGGCACAGTCGGCGATGAGGGCGGAGACTGAACCGTGCGGGTTCTGGCTGAACGTCAGTTTTTCGGTGTTGTTGAGGTGCTCCAGGACGTAGCGGTCCGGTGCCGGAACGCGGAGGGCCAGAAGGCGGATCACTCCGCCCCTCATGGCCTCCAGCTGTTCCGAAGGCGTCTGGAAGACGCGGAGGGCCACGGAGGTCCCTTCGTCCACCAGTGCCGGATAGCCCGTTACAGTGTGGCCCTTGACGGTGTTGCTTACCTGCCGCTGCACCGTGCCGAACGTCCAGGAGGTCAGGCCGCTTTGCTCCTTGAACCCCGGCGTCGAGCCGTTGGCGCTGCCTCCTTCGGCCGCCGCAGGGGTGATTCCGGCGGCTTTGCCGCCGGATTTTGGGGCCGTCGTTCCAGGCGTGGCCCCCAGCGACTCAGCGATGGCACGGCGAGTCGCCGGCGCCAGCTTTTCCTGCAGGGCGGCCAGGTCCTTGCCTTCGTCCAGTACCTTGCCCTTGCTGTCCACCACCTTGAAGCTCACGCGCAGGTGGGAGGGCACGGCATCCCAGTTCCAGGACCCGGGCGGGATGATGTGGCCCCTGATCCGGCGGAGGGCCAGTTCGAGTGATGCTTCCAGCTCGTCGACGGCGGGGTCGAAGTCCGCTTCCAGGGCCGCCACTGCCTGACGGGCCACATCTGGAGCGGGAACAAAGTTCTTCCGGATCTGCTTCGGCAGGGACTTGATCAAGGCCGCTACCAATTCGGCGCGTTGCCCGGGAATCAGCCAGCGGAACGCTGCATCATCGAGCTGGTTCAGGAAGAGCACCGGCACTTCGGCCGTGACGCCGTCGGACGGGTTGGGCGGCGAGCCGGGCGCCACCGGATGGAACTCGTAGCTGAGCGGCAGCTCGAACCCCTTGTGCAGGAGGGTCTTTGGGTACGCGGCCTCGTCCAGGTCGTCGGCGTCGTCATTGAGCAGCAGCGACTTGTCGTAGTCCAGGAGGTCCGGATTCTTCTGCCGGGCCTCCTTCCACCACTTGTCAAAGTGCCGCTCGGACACAACTTCGGGGCCAATCCGGGCGTCGTAGAACTCAAACAGGGTTTCGTCGTCCACCAGCAGGTCACGGCGGCGCATCCTGGCTTCGAGCTCCTCGACTTCAAGGAGGAGGGCGCGGTTGCGGTGGAAGAACTTATGGTGCGTTTTCCAGTCGCCCTCAACCAATGCATGCCTGATGAAGAGCTCGCGGGCCAGGACGGGATCCACCCGGCTGTAGTTGACCCGGCGCTGCGGGATGATGGGCACGCCGTAGAGCGTGACCTTCTCGTAGGCCATCACCGCGCCCATCTTGGTGGACCAGTGCGGTTCGCTGTAAGTGCGCTTGACGAGGTCCGGCGCAACCTGTTCGGCCCAAACGGGATCGAACTTGGCGGCCACCCGTGCCCAGAGACGGCTGGTTTCCACCAGCTCCGCCGCCATGACGAACGTAGGCGACTTCTTGAACAACGCTGAGCCGGGGAAGATCGCAAAGCGGCTTCCCCGGGCGCCCACGTATTCGCGTTTGCGTTCGTCGAGGATGCCGATGTGGCTGAGCAAGCCGGAGAGCAGGCTGATATGGATGCCTTCGTGGTTGCCCACGGGGTCGGCGAGACGCTTGTTGTCCAGGCTGATGCCCAGCGGCCGGGCCAGCTGCCGGAGCTGGGCGAACAGGTCCTGCCATTCCCTGACGCGCAGGTAGTTGATGAACTCTGTGCGGCACAGGCGGCGGAACTGCGTGGATGAGAGTTCCTGCTGCTTCTCCTGCAGGTAGTTCCATAGGTTCAGGAAGCCTGTAAAGTCTGAGTTTTCATCGCGGAAGCGGGCGTGTTTCTCTGCGGCCAGCTGCTGCTTGTCCGTAGGACGCTCGCGCGGGTCCTGGATGGTAAGCGCTGCCGCAAGGATCATCACTTCACGGACGCAGCCGCGCTTGCCGGCCTCCACGATCATCCGGCCGAGCCGGGGATCGACTGGGAGCTGGGCGAGCTTCTGGCCGACGGCGGTCAGGCCGCCGCTCTTGGCGTCCGCTTGTGCGTTTTGCGGTCTGGCGGCACTCAAGGCGCCGAGTTCACGGAGGAGGGTAACGCCGTCGTTGATTGCCCGTGAGTCCGGCGGCTCAACAAACGGGAAGTTCTCCACGTCCTTGGGCCCACGGGCCACCCCCATGGCGGTCATCTGGAGGATGACGGCGGCCAAGTTGGTCCGAAGGATTTCGGGGTCGGTGAAGAGGGGCCGGGACTCGAAGTCCTCTTCGGAGTACAGCCGGATGGCGATGCCGTCAGAGACGCGGCCACACCGCCCGGAGCGCTGGTTGGCGGAAGCCTGGGATACGCGTTCAATCGGGAGCCGCTGGACCTTGGTCCGGTGCGAATAGCGGGAGATCCGGGCTGTGCCGGTATCAATGACGTATTTGATGCCCGGAACGGTAAGGGAGGTCTCGGCGACGTTGGTGGCCAGCACGATCCGGCGTTTGCTGCCCGGGTGGAACACCTTGTGCTGTTCCTGCAGGCTGAGGCGGGCAAAGAGTGGCAGCACCTCGGTACCGGCAAGGCGCCGGTTGGACTGGATCCTGGCGTTGAGTGCCTCGGCCGCGTCACGGATCTCGCGCTCGCCCGAGAAGAAGATGAGGATGTCGCCGGGTGCCTCAGTGGCGAGTTCGTCGACGGCGTCGCAGACGGCGTCGAGTGGATCACGGTCCTCTTCGAGTTCGTCGTCGGAAGCGTCGGCGTCTTCGCCGTCTGCCGTGCCGCGTGCCGGCTGGGACAGCGGACGGTAGCGGATCTCCACCGGGAACGTTCGGCCTGAAACTTCGATGATGGGAGAGGGCTCGTCCTCGGAGCCAAAGTGCTTGGCGAAACGCTCCGGATCGATGGTGGCCGAGGTGATGATGATCTTCAGGTCGGGCCGCTGAGGGAGGATGCGCTTGAGGTAGCCAAGGATGAAGTCGATGTTGAGGCTTCGCTCATGGGCCTCGTCGATGATGATCGCGTTGTATTTCCGCAGCAGCTTGTCGCGCTGGATTTCCGCCAGGAGGATGCCGTCGGTCATGAGCTTAACCTTGGTGGACCGGCTGACTTCGCCGGTGAACCGGACCTGGAAGCCCACTTCCTGGCCAATTTCGACGCCGAGTTCCTCCGCGATACGCTCGGCTACCGTCCGTGCGGCCAGCCGCCGCGGCTGTGTATGACCGATCAGGCCGTTTTCGCCCAGGCCCAGTTCCAGGCACATCTTGGGGATCTGGGTGGTCTTACCGGAGCCGGTCTCGCCGGCAATGATGGTCACCTGGTTGGCGGCGATGGCCGCCATCAGGTCCTCGCGGCGCTCGGAGACCGGCAGCTCTGCGGGGTAGGAAATGTGAAAGGTCATGGCTCGAACCAGTCTACTGTGGGCTCCGCTGGCTGTTATGACGCTGTTACGGCCAGCACCCGGGGCTGATCAGCTTCGGCACCGGGGCGGATGCCGCCGTCGTGCTTTACGCATACTTCCGCCGTCGGACCATCACAGCCTACCCCTGGCGCCTGCACAGAGGAGGACCCGGCTCTGATGAGCCGGGTCCTTGGTGGTTGATGGATGCTTGGGCCGATGTGCTGCTCAGAACAGATGTCCTGCTCAGAAGAGACGGAGCGTGTAGCTGGTACTGGGCAGGTCCAAGGCGGACCAGGCCTGATGGGAGCTGACGGGCGGGTTATGGCCGAGGCCGTCGCGCAGAAGCGCTGAAACGGTGGCGGCGAGGACGATGAGGAGCAGGATGGCGATGATGATTCCGAAGATTTCCATGCCTCAATGCTGCTCCTGGCCGCCGCCAACCAACAGTGGCAGAAATGCCCAAAAAGCTATAATTTCTGCCACAATGGATGCATGCTCAAATCAGTGGCAGTCATCGTGGTTCCCAACTTTTCGATCTTCGAATTCGCTACGGCGTGCGAGGTATTCGGCATCGACAGGTCTGGTCGTGGCGGGATCGTGCCTGCGTTCGATTTCAGGGTCTGCACGCCTGAGCCTGGAAACCTCAGGCTCAAATCGGGCC
Source organism: Pseudarthrobacter sp. NPDC055928 (assembly GCF_042270935.1). NCBI lineage: Bacteria > Bacillati > Actinomycetota > Actinomycetes > Micrococcales > Micrococcaceae > Pseudarthrobacter > Pseudarthrobacter sp. NPDC055928. Next base: position 186,312 of record NZ_JBHJZH010000002.1, on the reverse strand, counting down.
TCTCCATGAACGTCTCCTTGGGGCTCGATGCCACGGCGGATGCGGACCTGGTGATTATGGCGCCGTACGGGCGGGACGAAGACGTTCCCGAATCCGTCCTGGAGGCGCTCCGTGCGGCGGATGCCAGGGGAGCCTGGGTTATGTCCATTTGCTCGGGTGCTTTTGCCCTCGCCCGAGCGGGCCTGCTCAACGGCCGGCGCTGCACAACGCACTGGCACTACTCGGGGGAGCTCGCCAGCCGCTATCCGGATGTGCAGGTGGACGAAAACGTGCTCTACGTCCAGGACGGGAACATCATCTCCAGTGCAGGCACGGCAGCCGGGATCGATGCCTGCCTCCATTTGGTCCGCGTGGAACTTGGCGCGAATGTGGCTGCCGCGATTGCGCGGGACATGGTGGTTCCCCCGCACCGCGACGGCGGTCAGGCGCAGTTTATCGACCGGCCCATGCCCACGTGCGGCTCCGCGCCGATGGAGGAGCTCCTTCGCTGGATGGTGCAGAACCTGGATCGCGAGCACACCGTCGGCGAACTGGCGACCCGCGTGCACATGTCGGCGCGGACATTCGCGCGCCGCTTCCGCTCCGAGACGGGCGCCACGCCGGCGGCATGGCTCAACTCACAGCGGGTCCTCCGGGCGCAGGAGTTGCTGGAATCGACGGACCTCAACATCGACGAGGTGGCCAGGGAATCCGGGTTCGGCCATCCGGTGCTGCTCCGGCACCACTTCGCCAAGGTGCTCGACACCAGTCCGCAGTCCTACCGCAGGGCCTTCCGGGGGCAGCTGGTGGAGGCGGGCTAGGCTGAGCCCGTCGTGCCATGCTGCGGGTGGTCTGCCCTAGGCAGGGTGGTCCTCGGCGGCCGCCCGGGCGCTGTCAACCAGCACGCGCCAAGGGCCGGTGACAGCCTGCTCGGGCAGTGCCGCCCGCCTTTGGCCGGCCCGGATTGCATAGATGAAACGGTCAGCCTGGTTCCCGGCAGCCTCCGCGGCTGCCGCCCTGACAGTTTTCGGCACCGCGTCCCAGGGGCATGCTTCGACAATGGGCTGCCACTGGTTCTTGGCGCTTTCGGTCTGGGCGTGCACTGTCCATACTCTTGTGAGGGCGGCGATGCCGCCGCTTCGCTCCACACTGATCTTCATGGCCGGTCCCGGGCTTTCCTGCAGCCTGGCCGCTTGGTGGTGTGCGGCCGGGCATTCAACTAAAGCTTGACCTTCACAGTTTCCCACGCCTGCCGTACGGCGTCATGCTCGGGGGAACCGGTGCCAAAAAGCTCGACGGCGGATGCCGCCGTCGCCCTCGCGAAGACACTGAAGGTGGCTGTGGCTGGCAGTGAGCCGTCGGTAAGCGTCTCGTACCAGATCCGGCCGGGCGACTCCCAGGCATTGCCGCCCAATGCCTCTGCGACGAGGTAAAAAGCGCGGTTGGGAATCCCTGAGTTGATGTGGACACCACCGTTGTCCGCGCTGGTGCGTACGTAGGAATCCATGGAGTCCGGCTGTGGGTCCTTCCCGAGAACGTCGTCGTCGTATGCAGTGCCGGGGGCCTTCATGGAACGCAGGGCTGAACCCTCCACATGCTCAGTGAAGAGACCTTCGCCGATGAGCCAGCTGGCCTCCTTGAAGGACTGCTGCCTGAGGAATTGCTCCACCAGGGCACCAAAAACATCCGACATCGATTCGTTGATGGCGCCGGCCTGGTTGCGGTAGGCCAGCCCGGCAGAGTACTGCGTGACGCCGTGAGCGAGTTCATGGCCAATAACGCTGAGAGACCGGGTGAAGCGTTGGAAAACCTCGCCATCGCCGTCGCCGAAAACCATCTGGCTGCCGTCCCAGAAGGCGTTGTCGTAGAGCTTTCCGAAATGGACCGTGGCGTCGAGGGGGAGACCCTCACCGTCGATGGAGTTCCGGCCAAAGACCTCAGCGTAAAGCCGGTGCGTGTGCCCTAGGCCGTCGTAGGCTTCGTTCGCCGCGTCGTCGCCCGAGTCCGGTTCACCTTCCTTTCGGACGAGCTTGCCGGGAAGTTTCTCGGCGCCTTGTGCGTCGTAGATGCTTCGGTGAGGCGGTCCCGGCTGGACCTGCCGAAGTCCCGGGGGAGTAACCCTGGCCGGCTGGGCTCGGGACTCCTGGACCGACCGGACATGGCTCAGTGCCTCTTTCGCGGCCCGGGCTGCGGCGGAAAACTGTGGTGCGTCCTGGCGGGCCAGCCGGCGCAGCAGGTACGGCGGAATGATGGAACAGAATGTGGCTGAAGCGTGCATGGCCTACCCCCTCAAGTTGGTTGAATCAGCCTACGAGGGGCCACCGACAAAAGGACTGCAGCCACACCCGTTTGATGTAAGGGGCCTAGATTTTTGGAAACCTTGGCGGGGGTCGCCTGGGTATAGGCGGGGAGCTCTGCGGCCATGTCCTGGGTGGTCGGGGGTTATCCACATAGGCGATGTGCTGGGCTGTTTTTGTTGGCACCTCGCTGGATGATGGGGGTATGGGGATCCCGGGTGTTGACGAGGCGGTGGAGGCCTTCGAGGCTGCTGCTGCGGAGTTTGCTGCCTTTGTGCGCCGGGGGCTGGGTGGCCGCGGTTCCGGGATGGGTTCCCAGATGGATTCCGGGACGGGTTCCTGCGGTGGTGATCCTTTGCGGGGGCAGGCCGATGCTTGCCTGGACGGGCTGGACGGTTCGGTCCGGGTGGACGCAATGGTGGCGGCGTTCAGGGTGCGCCTGGCCGCCGCGTACGCGGGAAAGGCTGCGGCCCTGGACGGCCCGGTCAGGAGCCCGGGCGAACACACCGCCCAGGAGATGAGTGTGGTGTCCGAGGTCGCCTGTGCCCTGACGGTGACTGAACGCTCGGCCTCGGCGCTGCTGGCGCAGGCCCATGAACTGACCACGGCCCTGCCGCTGACGCTGGCCGCCCTGCAGGCCGGGGACCTGTCGTGGCAGCACGCGAAGATCATGGTCGATGAAACCACCGGCCTGGATGCGGCCGGCGCGGCGGCGTTGGAGGCCCGTTTCCTGGGCCCGGACGTTCCGGACCGGGCGCGGGAGTGCCCGGCCGGGGAGCTGGTCCCGTCCCGGTTCCGGGCCAAGGCCCGGACTTGGCGGGAACGCCATCATCCGGTGAGTATTGAAAAGCGCCATGCCAGGAGTGTGTTGGACCGGCGGTTGGAGTACGTCCCGGACCGGGACGGCATGGCCTGGCTTTCGGCTTACCTGCCCGCGGACCGGGCGGCCGGGATCTGGAACGGTATAACCGCCGCCGCCCGCACCCTCCAGGGCCCGGCCGAGACCCGCACCATGACCCAGCTCCGCGCCGACATCGCCGCCAAACTGCTCCTCAGCGGCGCCGCGGGCGATGAAACAACGGCTGACGGCGGCTCCGCCGATGAGTCGACGGGGCGGGTCCCGTTACCGGCGGCGCAGGTCCTGGTGACGGTGCCGGTGTTCGCGCTGATGGGCCTCACGGACGAACCAGCCACTCTCGACGGGTACGGTCCGATCCCGGCATCGATGGCCCGGAGCCTGGTCGCCGACGGCGCCGGCTCGTTCCATCGCGTGTTGACCGACCCCCGGAACGGGGCGCCGCTGGAGATCGGCCGCCAAAGCTACCGGATCCCCGCCGCGATGCGCCAATGGCTGAGGCTCCGGGACGGCAAATGCCCGTTTCCCGGCTGCAACAACCAGTCCCTGGACAATGAAGCCGACCACCTCCTGGCCTGGGCCGACGGCGGCACCACCGGCATCAGCAACCTCGGCCAGCCCTGCCCCAAACACCACCGGCTAAAACACACCACCGCCTGGACACCCACCGAAGCCAGCATCGACAAACCACCCGGCTGGACCTCACCCACCGGACGCCACTACCAAAGCGAACACCAAGACTGGGAACCACCTAGGTTACCGGCGCAGGTTTTAGCGGCGAGCTGGAACGAGACACCGCCCTAGTTCGCCGGGGTGTGGCGACCACCCAGCCTTGTCACCATCCGCCCGGGCCGCATTGATCGTTGGTGTGGCATTCCTGCTGCTCTCTGTGCACGCCATGGGGCAGTCGCATATGTGACTTTTCATCCGGATCGGACGGCGATGGAACCGACGACGGGGCCTGTGGATAACTCTGAGCGCTGAACTGTCGCCTGGGCTAACCTTAAGGAATTGTTCGGAGCGAGGCATTGAAACACTATTGGGGGAATAGCTGCCCATGACATCGCACAACCTTTTTACGTCCCGGCGTCTGCGCCTGACCCCACTCGTAGTTGTTGCGGCGGCCGCTGTGGCGCTCTCGGGCTGCAACTCGGGCAGCGGTCCCAACAGCACTGGCACGTCACCTTCCGTGTCTGCCACAGAGTCGGTGACCCCGAGCGCCACGCCGACTCCCACCGCAGCCTACAAACCAGCTGACGCAACGGGCCCCGCACAGAACGTGCCCGTGCCCGTGTTGCCTGAGGTCGCAAAGACCGAGACGAAGGAAGGGCTGGAGGCATTCGTGGGGTACTGGTACTCGACCCTAAGTTACGCGTATGAGACCGGCAGTGTGGAGGCGCTGGAGAAGATTAGTGGACCAGACTGTGCCAATTGTCAGGCGGCGGAGAAGGTCATTCGAAACTGGTACACCGAAGGGCGCTGGCTTGCGGGTGGAAAAATCGTCACGCCCACCATAGAAACACGATTTGTGAAGACGGGGGATGGGCTATATCAAGCCATCGTTCAAGTTCAGCAGTCGGAGCTCCGAGCCTACAAAGCGGATGGGACGATGTCAGATACTGTCGTAGCTCCCACGGATGTCGGGCAAATCTTCTTGGCAGCTTACTCGGCGTCGGGCTGGCATCTTGTCGACGCCCAGCGTCTAAACGGCTAGCGAAGGTGGTCAGCTAGTGAGGACTAGGTCGTGCCGTCTAGTTGTTATTGCACTGCTCCTCTCTCTTCTTGGCGGTTCCCCTGCTGCAGTCGCGGAGAATCTGAACGATAATCTGGCTGGATTTGCGCCGGGCGGCATAGATGTAAGTTCCCGATGGCTTCCCAATCCAAGTACTGGACTTTTCGAAAAAGTAACAGATGCCGCGGCGGCAGATCCAAACCAGTACAAGTACGAACTCCAATGCCACCTCGGCGGGGGCGATTTCAATTCCGTCTGCCTGCGGGACCAGGTCGAGTGCAAGAGTGGGCCTGAGGGCAAGGCAGGCATTCCCGTCGTCTGGTTAAAGGCACCTCGCGGACTGGCCAACCCGGTATGGACGCACCACTCCGGCCCGACGTGCCTCTACGACGCGAAGCCCGAGGACCTGCTGCCACGCATTGCCGCGGACATTCAGCGCCAGTTCGAGAACTTGCCGGTCAAGGCGGGGTCAGTCGTGGCCCAGCCGAGCCCGCACACCCTCCGGGGCGCCGAGACGAACTTCTATGCCGACGCCAGCGAGCAGCAGTTCGACGTCACCATGTTCGGGCAGCAGGTCCACGTCGTAGCCACACCGGTCCAGTACACGTGGAATTACGGCGACGGTACGGTGTTAGGCCCACAGTCATCGATGGGTGGACCACTTCCGCAGGAGCGTTGGGGCGAGAAAACACGGACCAGTCACGCCTACACGGCCACTGGAGACTTCCAAGTAGTCCTCACCACCTCATTCCGAGGGACGTACTCCGTCAACAACGGACCCCCGTTGCCCATCCCCGGACAAGGCCAGTTCAGCGCCGCGCCCCAGAACATCAGCGTATGGCGGTCCATCACCCGCAACTACGCCGACGACTGCAACCAGAATCCCCAAGGCCAAGGCTGCCCCGGAGTGCCGTCAGCGCCCTAACGCCGCATCATGGGCCTCAATACGCGAGTCCGGGCAATCACGGGCGCCAGTAGTGTGCCCCGGGTGGAAAACAGAAAACCCCCGCCGCTTTTCCAAGCGGCGGGGGTTTCATTGTGCCCTCGATAGGATTCGAACCTACGACCTTCTGCTCCGGAGGCAGACGCTCTATCCCCTGAGCTACGAGGGCAATTCAGGGTTCCTGCTGTTGCCAGCGGGACGTCCTAGAGCTTAGCAGGAAGGTGGCCTGCAAGGAAAAACGCCACGCCTCAGTAGCCGGAAAACGAGTCCACATGCACTCGGCGTGCCCCGGCCTCCCTGGCCGCGCGGCGGAGTGAAGCCACGCTGGCAGGAGATCCTGAGATGTAGACGCTGCGTCCGGCAATATCGGGCACAAGGGCCTGCAATGAAGCCCCATCCAGCCGGCCCCCAGCTCCGGTATTGGTTCCTGCTTCGGTGATGAACGACGGCGGGGCGGAACCGTCCGCGAGTCGGGCAATGATCCGCGCCCCCGAAGTACGAAGCTCATCGGCGTAGGCAATCTCTTCGGCATTTCTTGCCAGCAGCAGCAACACCACGTCCCGGTCCTTGGCTGCGCCGGAGGCCAGGTGTGCCAGATATGGAGTGATGCCGATCCCGGCAGCTATCATCAGCAGCGGCCTGGCCGGATCCCGCGGCAGCACGAAGTCGCCTCCCACCGATGTGGCGGTCACTTGGTCGCCCGGCTTCAGCCCCAGCAGGACTTTCTTGGCGGCTGACAAGGGGTCAGCTGTCCGGACCCCGAACTTCACCTCATCCGAACCGGGCGCGCTGGTCAGGCTGAACACCCGGCGTCGGCCCTTCCCGTCCGACTTGGCGTGCGGAAGGTCAAGTTCCATGTACTGGCCCGGTACAAAGCGCACAGGCCGGGACGGCTCAAACGCAAATTCTGTGGTGCTCGGCGTCAGGGGCCTGGAACCGGTGAAGCGCAGCTTCAGCCCGCCCCGCTGTCCCACAAGGAAGGCCAGCAAGTTGCCGAGCAGCAGTGCCAGCTCCGGTGAGTTGGCTATAAAGCCCAAGTTGTACGGCACCGCAAACACCACGCCCACCACCGCGCCCAGCGCCAGCTGTTGCCAACGGCGCGGCGGCAGCGTCAGCGGCTCGGTCAGCATAAAGCCCACGAAAAACAGGAGCGGGCGTTGGGCGAAGGCCTGCCAGAGGGCGCTGCCGAAGGAGAGTCCGGCTTGCAGCAGTTCCGTCGTGATAATCGCAGTCGCAACCACGAGGAACACAGTTGCCATCAGAAATTTGCGGGTTCGGTAGAGCACCAGAAGGATTCCAGGGACCAGCAGCCACAGCATTGCAGGGGTCGCCGCCCACCACGTTGCAATGTTCAACCCGGTCAGCCCCGTAACGAACGCCCCGGCTGCTGCCGGGTTGAAGATGTGCCGGCCGCGCCAGGCAAGCGCGTACTTTGAGGCGGAGGCAAGGACGCACGCCAGTGCCACGCCTGCCATGTCCATGGGCGCGAAGGTCGGCCAGAACAGGAAGTAGAGAAGCAAACCAGTGATGAGTGACGACTCAGAATGCGGCCGCACACGGAACAGTGCAGCAAGCCCGCGGTTGGAGACGTAGGTCAAACCAAGGCACAGCACCAGGTGGACCAGCATCTGCGGGATGCCGAACGTGAGCCAGCCGAGGGCGTTCAGGAGGAGGCTATACGCGGCGAGGGCGGACAGCACCAGGAGGATGAGCCGGTACATCGTGTACTTGCCCAACAGGGTGTCCAGCCGGCCTGCAGGGGAAACGGCTGCCCCTGTCTTGGGGGCGTCAACGGGGCTCATGTGAACAGTGTCCCTTCAAATCCTGCCGAATAGGCGGCGCTACCATCAGAAAATACCGTCAGCCACGAAAAGTCGAAGGACTCTTCCAACACAGCGCCGGGTGCGAAGAATAGCGCCGTTGCCAGGGCGTCAGCCACCATGGTGCTTTCCGCCATGGTCCAGGTGGCCACGGCAGTAGTGACCGGACGTCCGGTGGTGCCGTCCAGCACGTGATGCAGGCCGTCGCCCCACGCCCGGCGGTTCGACCCCGATGCACACAACGCCCCGCCCGCCAGCGATACTTTTCCGATGGCCTTGGATGGGTCATAGGGATGCTCCAATGCCACCATGACGGTATCGGGGCCGCTGTGAAGCAGGTCCCCGCTGGCATCAATCAGGAAGTCCTGCTCGGCGTGTGAGCGCAGTTCCGCCGCCAAGAGATCCACCAGCTGTCCCTTGCCGGCCGCTCCAATGTCCAGGACAAGGGGCACTCTGGTGGTGAGTACGTCGCCATCCCAGTCCAGCGCATCCTCCCAACGGAGGGCGGGAACCGGCGAACCCGCGGGACGAAGGGAATATGAGGAGTCGTACCCCAATCGCTCAAGGCTGCCGCCGATCAAAGGAGTCATGGCGCCGGCCGTGATGTCGTATAGCTCGCGGTATAGGCGGCCAAGAGCCGCGGCTTCTTCCGAAAACCGATACCGCCCGGGCTGCCGGGCCATGGCACCCACCGTTGAATCGGGTCGGAACCGGGACCAGTCGCCGTCGTACCGCTCCACCACGGCCAGCAGCCTCGCGCGGAGGGAGCCGTCAAGCGGCCGGGGCGTGGAGATTTCCCAACGGGTACCGATCCCGTCGAAACTGAACCCGTCCCAGTCCGGCTGCGGCACGTCCTACTTTGCCTCTGCCTTGATCTTTTCGAGTGCCTGGTTGAAGCCGCCGCTGGTGAGCGAGGACCCTGCCACCTTGGAAACGTTCAGTTCGTCGATGCTCTTTCCCACGATTTGCGCTGCGATCCCGCCGGCAAATTCGCCTTGGAATTTCCGCGTGTTCGGGTTCGAGGGATGCGGGGTGATGTTCACAGCCGTGACATTGCCCGAAGCAAGGGTCAGTTCAACACCAACAGTTTCGGTACCGTTCGGGGAAACATAGGTGCCGTCCGCGCTATATGTACCGTCCTGGTAGACGGAACCACTGCTGGCGAGCGACGACGAAGTGCCCGAAGCGGAGGTGGTGGATGGCGCGGCCGACGTTGCAGGCGAACTGTTGCCGGTGGTAGCCGGCGTGTCCTGTGTAGCGGACGGCGCGCAGCCCGCCACCGTTCCTGCGAGGGAAAGGCCGGCGATACCGGCGAAAACACTCTTGCGGACTGACGGTCTCATGAATGGGTCTCGTTTCGTGGGCTGGGTGCTTACGGTGTTCTCAACGTCGGATTCACCGTAATGGTTCACCCTGTGATTCAGCCGTGCAACTGCTGTGAGGAAAATCGCTGTTGCCTGGTCGAGTTAGTGCCGGTCACGCGCAACGCTCAAATTCGTCCATGTGGCGGCCCCCGGTAGGCTAGAGGGGTGACTCCCGAAGAACTCTCCCTCGCCATATCCACCTGCCTGAAAGACGCCGTCGCCGCTGGCGAAATCGCGCTTTCCGCATCAGCTGTCCCTGATGAGGTGCGCGTGGAGCGACCGAAGAACCGGGACCACGGTGACTGGGCCACCAACATTGCGCTCCAGCTCGCCAAGCAGGCAGGCACAAACCCGCGTGAATTCGCCACGATCCTCAGCGCCCGGCTGAAGTCCATCAACGGTGTCTCCGCCGTGGACATCGCCGGACCCGGCTTCCTGAACATCACGGTGGATGCAGCCGCGGCAGGTGCCCTGGCGAAGGCCATTGTGGAAGCCGGACGGGAATACGGCACCAACACCGCGCTCGCCGGCCACGTGGTTAACATGGAATTCGTCTCCGCGAACCCCACCGGACCCCTCCACATAGGCCACACGCGCTGGGCCGCCCTGGGCGATGCGATCGCCCGCGTCCTGCGTGCCTCGGGAGCCGAGGTCACCGCTGAGTACTACATCAACGACGCCGGCTCGCAGATGAACGTCTTCGCCAACTCCGTTTACTCCCGGCTTCACGGACGCCCCGTGCCCGACGGCGGCTACCCCGGCCAGTACATCGCGGACCTCGGCCACGAGGTACTCAGCGAGCACCCGGACATCCGCGAGCTGACGGAGGTCGCCGCTATCCCGGTGATCCGAGCGGCGGCCTACAAGGCCCAGATGAAGGACATCAAGTCCACCCTCGCGGACTTCGGCGTGGCATTTGACGTCTACTTCTCCGAACAGGAACTGCACGACGCCGGCGCCATCGAAAGTGCCGTTGCCCGCCTTCGCGAGCAGGGTCACGTGTTCGACGACGGCGGTGCCGTTTGGCTGCGCACCACCGACTTCGGTGACGACAAGGACCGTGTGATGATCCGGGCAAACGGCGAGCCCACCTACTTTGCCGCCGATGCCGCCTATTACCTGTCGAAGAAGGACCGCGGCTTTACCGAGAAAATCTACCTCCTCGGAGCAGACCACCACGGTTACATCAACCGCCTGAAGGCCATTGCGGCCTGCGCAGGCGATGACCCCGAGGTGAACATCGAGGTGCTGATCGGCCAGCTGGTCTCCGTCAACGGTGCCAAGTTGTCCAAGCGTGCCGGCAACATCATCGAGCTCAAAGACCTCATCGACTGGCTGGGCAAGGACGCCGTGCGCTACTCCCTGGCCCGTTTCCCTGCGGACTCGCCACTCACCCTGGATCCGGACCTGCTCAAGAAGCACAGCAACGAAAACCCCGTCTTCTATGTCCAGTACGCCCACGCGCGTACCCGCGGCGCCGCTCGCAACGCCGTGGCCGCTGGGGTGGACCGGAGCGCCTTCGAGGCTTCCCTGCTGGACCACGCCACGGAAAATGAGTTGCTTTCGTACCTGGGCAGCTACCCCTCCATCGTGGCCAAAGCTGCGGAACTGCGTGAGCCGCACCGCGTGGCCCGCCACCTGGAAGTGATTGCCGGCGCCTACCACCGCTGGTACGACGCCTGCCGAATCGCCCCCATGGGCGACGAGCCGGTAACCGACGTCAACCGCACCCGGCTGTGGCTTAACGACGCCACCAGCCAAGTACTGGCCAACGGCCTTGACCTCCTTGGCGTTTCCGCGCCGGAACGGATGTGATCCCCATGACAGTGCAGACCGGAAATGCAGCGTCCCCGCTGGCTCCCGACTGGCTGTCGGTGCCGGCGGATCTGAACGCCCTGCACGAACCCATGTGGGCAGGCAGCGTGCAGCGGAACAACGACGGCGTCCTCACGGTGGCGGGCATCGACGTCGCCGCCCTGAAGCAACAGTTTGGGACGCCGCTTTTTGTAATGGACGAGGCCGACTTCCGTGCCCGGGCGCGGGCCTTCAAGGACTCCTTCGACGCAGCCTTCCATGACATCTGCGGGGGAGTGGACGTCTACTACGCCGGCAAGTCCTTCCTGTGCACGTCCGTCGTGAAGTGGGTCGAGGAAGAGGGCCTGCGCCTGGACACGGCCTCGGGCGGTGAACTGGCGGTGGCCGCGCGAGCGGGCATTCCCGGTGAGCGCGTGGCCCTGCACGGCAACAACAAATCCGACGCCGAAATCCACCGCGCGCTGGACATGGGCCTTGGACGCATCGTGGTGGACAGCCTCGACGAACTGGTCCGCGTCGGTGCCATCGCGCACGGGCGCGGTGAACAGGCAAAGGTCATGCTCCGGCTGACCCCCGGCGTCTACGCCCACACGCATGAATTCATTGCCACAGCCCACGAGGACCAGAAGTTCGGCCTGTCCATGGCCGCGGACTCCACAGACAGTGAAGGACTCTCCGCGGCCGAGGAAGCGGTAGCAGCTGCTGCCGCACACCCCGGCATCGAACTGCTCGGGCTCCATTGCCACATCGGCTCGCAGATCTTCGAGCCCGACGGTTTTGCGCTGGCCGCCGAGAAGCTGTTGCGGTTCCTGGCAGCCGTGCAGGAAAAGTACTCCATCGAGTTGCCGGAACTGGACCTTGGCGGCGGCTACGGCATCGCGTACACACCCGTTGACACCCCCCGCCCCGCAGCCGACATCGCGACGGCGATGGCCGCCGTCGTACGTTCCACCTGTGCCGAGCTGGGCATCACGTCACCCAGAATCTCCATCGAGCCGGGTCGCGCCATCGTGGGCAGCACCACCTTCACGCTGTACGAGGTGGGCACACTGAAGACCGTCCGTGTTGACGCGGAAGGGCAGGAGAACGTTACGTATCCCCGCCGCTATGTGTCAGTGGACGGAGGCATGAGTGACAACGCCCGCCCGGTGCTGTACGACGCGGATTATTCGGCAATTCTTGCCTCCCGCACGTCGACGGCGTCACCGCAGCTGTCCCGCGTAGTGGGCAAACATTGCGAGAGCGGCGACATAGTTGTTAGAGATGTATATCTGCCCGAGGACGTGGCAGCCGGTGATCTGCTTGCTGTACCGGGTACCGGCGCCTACTGCTGGGCCCTGTCAAGCAACTACAACTATCTGGCCCGGCCGGGCGTTGTCGCGGTGCGCGATGGATCTGCCCGGCTGATTGTCCGCGGGGAAACCGAAGAAGATTTGCTTAACCGCGACATGGGAGTGCCGAATGACTGAATTGCGAACCCTGAAAGTGGCCCTGCTGGGCTGTGGCAACGTTGGGGCCCAGGTTGCGCGGATTCTCATTGAGGACGCCGACGCCCTTGCTGCCCGCACCGGTGCGCACCTGCAGCTCAGCGGCATCGCCGTACGCAACGTCAATTCCAAGCGCGACGTTGAGCTGCCGCAGGAACTGTTCACCACCGACGCCGAGACCCTGGTCAAGGACGCCGACCTCGTCATCGAGCTCATGGGCGGCATCGAACCTGCCCGCACCCTGATCCTCTCGGCGCTGAGCAACGGCGCCTGTGTGGTGACCGGCAACAAGGCACTGCTCGCCCAGGACGGACCCACCCTCTACGAGGCAGCTGACAAGGCCGGCGTGCAGCTGTCCTACGAAGCTGCCGTCGCTGGCGCCATCCCCATCCTGCGCCCCATCCGCGACAGCCTTTCCGGCGACCGGATCACCCGGGTGCTGGGCATCGTCAACGGCACCACTAACTTCATCCTGGACCAGATGGATTCCACCGGTGCCCAGTTCGCCGATGCCCTCGCCGAAGCCCAGCGCCTCGGTTACGCGGAAGCGGACCCCACGGCCGACGTCGAAGGCCATGACGCCGCCGCCAAGGCAGCCATCCTGGCCACGCTGTCCTTCCACACCCGGTTCGCGCTGGAGAACGTCCACTGCGAAGGCATCACCTCCGTCAGCGCGTCCGACATCGCCGCGGCGAAGGATGCGGGATTTGTTATCAAGCTGCTGGCCATTGCCGAAAAACTCACCGATTCCGACGGCGGCGAAGGGGTTTCGGTGCGGGTTCACCCGACGCTGCTCCCGCGCGAGCACCCGCTGGCCGCCGTCCGCGGTGCGTTCAACGCCGTGTTCATCGAAGCGGAAAACGCCGGCGAGCTGATGTTCTACGGCCAGGGCGCCGGCGGCACCCCCACTGCCTCCGCGGTGCTGGGTGACCTTGTATCGGCCGCCCGCCGCTTGGTGCTGGGCGGGCCCCAGCGCACCGAAACCACTACCGGCCACGTCCCGGCGCTGCCTATCGAAGCGGCAACCACCAGCTACTACATCGGCCTCGACGTCGCCGACCAGCCGGGCGTCCTGGCCCGCATCGCCCAGCTCTTCGCCGAGCATGGCGTGTCCATCGAAATCATGCGGCAGACCATCCACAAGGACGCCGAGTCCAACGTGGAATCGGCCGAATTGCGGATTGTCACCCACCGCGCATCCGAGGCTGCCCTCGCAGCCACCGTCGAGGCCGTGAAGGGCCTGGACGTCATCAATTCAGTTACATCCGTTCTGCGGGTAGAAGGAGTCTAAGTGGCTCACCAATGGCGCGGCGTTATCCGCGAATACGCTGACCGTCTGCCCGTGACGGAATCCACCAGGGTCATCACCCTGGGTGAGGGCGGGACCCCGCTGGTCCACGCGCAGAAACTCTCCGAACTGACCGGTTCCACCGTGTACCTGAAGGTCGAGGGAATGAACCCCACCGGTTCGTTCAAGGACCGCGGAATGACCATGGCCATGACCGCCGCCGTTGAATCCGGCGCCAAGGCCGTTGTCTGCGCGTCCACCGGCAACACCTCGGCTTCCGCCGCAGCCTACGCAACCGCCGCAGGCCTGAAGTGTGCCGTGCTGGTTCCCGAGGGCAAGATCTCCATGGGCAAGCTCAGCCAGGCCATCGCACACGGAGCCACGCTGCTCCAGGTTGACGGCAACTTCGACAACTGCCTGGACATTGCACGGAAGTTGGGGGAGTCCTACCCGGTCTTCCTGGTCAACTCTGTCAACCCTGCCCGGATCCAAGGCCAGAAGACCGGCGCATTCGAGGTAGTGGACTCCCTGGGCGACGCTCCGGACATCCACGTCCTGCCCGTCGGCAACGCCGGCAACATCACGGCCTACTGGAAGGGCTACAAGGAGTACTCCGCGCCGTTCGAGTCCGCAACAGCCGGTACCCTTCCTGCCGTCTCCACTAAGACCCCGCAGATGTGGGGCTTCCAGGCCGCTGGCGCCGCGCCGTTCGTAGCGGGCCACCCGATCACCGAGCCGGACACCATCGCCACCGCTATCCGGATCGGCAACCCTGCCTCCTGGGACGGCGCCATCGCCGCCCGCGACGAGTCCGGCGGATTCATCGATGCCGTCACGGACGAAGAAATCCTCGATGCCCACCGCTGGCTGTCGGCCCGCGAAGGTGTCTTCGTGGAGCCCGGCTCAGCCGCCGGTGTTGCCGGGCTCTTGAAGAAGCACGCCGCGGGGGAAGTTCCGTCCGGCAAGACGATTGTTATCACCGTCACGGGCCACGGGCTCAAGGACCCCCAGTGGGCACTGCGCACCGAAGACGGCAGCGACGTGCAGCCGGTCAAGGTCTCCAACGATGTTGTGACCGTTGCAGCCGAACTGGGACTGGAAGACAAGTAGCCGTGGAAACCACCTCGCCCACCACTGTTGGCCTGCCCCTCATCGAGGCAGGACAGCGCGTCACCGTCCGGGTCCCGGCCACCAGCGCCAATCTCGGTCCCGGATATGACAGCCTTGGCCTGGCCTTGGCGTTGCATGACACCCTGACAGTGGAGAGCCTCGAAACCGACGAACTGCTTTTCGAGCTCAGCGGCGAGGGAGCCGAAACGCTGCCGCGCGATGCCAACCACCTGGTTATCCGGGCCATGGAAGCCGCCTTCGAGCGACTGGGCTACCGCCATGGCGGCTTGAAGATTATCGCGAAAAACGTCAACCCGCACGGCCGGGGCCTGGGTTCATCGGCCTCGGCTGTGGTGGCTGCAGTCTCCGCGGCCAACGCCATGGTGCCGGAGGCCGGACAGCGTGGGCGCGACTGGATCCTCCAGCTCACCAGCGAGCTGGAAGGCCATCCGGACAACGTCGCACCGGCCATTTTCGGTGGGCTGGCGCTCTCCTGGCAGGACAGTGACCAGTACAGCAGCACGTGTGCCAGTGTGCTGGAGTCGGTGATCCCGATTGTGGCGGTTCCTGATTTTGAACTGTCCACGGAGGCCGCCCGCGCGCTCCTGCCTGCCTCGGTGGGCCACCATGCTGCCGCCATGAATTCGGGCAGGGCTGCCCTGCTGATCCATGCACTGACGCAGAAGCCGGAGTTCCTGCTCGCCGGCACCGAGGATTTCCTGCACCAGAGCTACCGCGCGGAAGCCATGCGGCCCAGCGCAGCCCTGATCAGCGCGCTGCGGAAAGCCGGACATGCGGCCGTTGTCTCGGGTGCCGGGCCCACGGTCCTGGTGCTGGCCAACGGCCAGGCTGAAGCCTCCGCAGTCGTGGACTTTATCAATGCCTTTACGGCGTCAAACACGCCGGATATCGCCTGGCGCGTGCTGAAGCTCGCAGTGGACGTTGAAGGTGCTAAGGTGGACTTGCACCGGCGGTGATTCCGCCTATCTGATCTGCAGCTGCATTCAGTTGTTATTTGATCTCCTACTGCGCAACATCTTCCGGTGCCGCCTGCTTGGTCTGTCGCAGGAATCTGCAGCATGAAGTGTCTGCCCCTGAACCGTCAGTCCAGCGTTCCGCCATTAATCGGAGCGTGGGTGAATCAGTATCCGGTCCTGCTGGCCGAAATCCAACCGGCAAGGCCGAATTTCCGGCTGCAGATCTGAACTGCAGCCCAGATCAAATCATCGCGTCCAGCTCCCAGTCTGGACGCCGTCGAGGGGGAAGGATCCTTCGTGACCGAAACCACTGAGCTGTCTCCAGCTGTGGAACTATCATCTTCTGCTGCCGGATCGTCAACGGCCGCACCCGCCAAGAGCAGCGGCCTAGCCGGCCTGAAGCTCGCCCAGTTGCAGGCGCTTGCCAGCCAGCTAGGTATCTCCGGCGGATCCCGCATGCGCAAGGGGGACCTGGTCACGGCCATCTCCGCCCACCGCGCAGGCACTCCGGCCACCAAGGCCCCGGCCAAGGCTGCCGGAAAGGCGACTGAAAACCACGCCGCTCCCATTGTTGCCGCGCCTGCGACTGCACCCGCCGCTGCAGCGAGCGAAACCGCGGAGGCCCCGGCCGCCGAAGGTACCCGTGCACGTGGCCGTGGCCGCAGCCGCCGGGCAGTCAGCGACGGCGTTGTTGCCGCCGCTCCGGCGGAAGCAGCCGGCGAGGCTCCGGCCGCTGCCCCCGCCGAAGCTCCGGCCTCCCAGCCCGCCGAGGCCGGCGAGGCAGCAGAAGGCGCCGGCGAACGCCGCCAGCCCCGCACCCGCAACCGCCGCCGCGGTGAAGCAGCTGCTGCGTCCCCGCAGACCGCCGAAGCTGTCGAAACACCGGCCGAGCAGCCCGTTGCCGAACAGCGCCAGGCGGAGCGCACTGAAACCCAGCGCACTGAAACCCAGCGCACCGACGCGCAAGGCTCAGAAGCCGGCGACGGCCAGCGTGCCGACCGCCGTGAAGGCGGACGTAGCCGCGGTGGCCGCGACACCGCCGTTCGCGAGACCACCGACGGCGGCCGCGACAACGCAGGCAGCCGTGAGGCTGGCCAGCGTGAAGGCGCCCGTCGCGACGACTCCCGCGACAACACCCGCGACAGCGATGATTCTGACGGCGGAAGCCGCCGGAACCGCCGCAACCGCCGGGACCGGAACGACCGCAATGACCGCTCAGGCGGCCAGGATAGCCGGGACAACTCCCGCAATGACCGTTTCCGCGACCGCAACGACCGCCGTCGGGGACGCGCCCAGGGACCGGACGTCGACGACGTCGAGGTCACCGAGGACGACGTCCTGCTGCCTGTCGCAGGCATCCTGGACGTCCTGGAGAACTACGCGTTCATCCGCACCTCCGGCTACCTCCCGGGCCCGAACGACGTTTATGTCTCCCTCGCCCAGGTCAAGAAGTACAACCTGCGCAAGGGCGACGCCGTGGTTGGAGCCATCCGTGCTCCGCGTGACGGCGAAGACCGCAGCCAGCAGTCAGCCCGCCAGAAGTTCAACGCCCTGGTCCGCGTGACGTCAGTCAACGGCAAGACCTCCGAAGAACTCAAGGACCGCGTCGAGTTCGCCAAGCTGGTTCCGCTGTACCCGTCCGAGCGCCTGCGCCTCGAGACCGACCCCAAGAAGATCGGCCCCCGCGTCATCGACCTGGTTGCCCCGATCGGCAAGGGCCAGCGCGGCCTGATCGTCTCCCCGCCGAAGGCCGGAAAGACGCTCATCCTGCAGTCCATCGCCAACGCCATCACCACCAACAATCCTGAGGTCCACCTCATGATGGTGCTCGTTGACGAACGCCCCGAAGAAGTCACCGACATGCAGCGCACGGTCAAGGGTGAGGTTATTGCCTCTACCTTCGACCGTCCGGCCGATGACCACACCACCGTGGCTGAACTCTCCATCGAACGCGCCAAGCGCCTCGTGGAAATGGGCATGGACGTGGTGGTCCTCCTGGACTCCATGACCCGCCTGGGCCGCGCCTACAACCTGGCAGCACCGGCCTCTGGCCGCATCCTGTCCGGTGGTGTTGACTCCGCCGCGCTGTACCCGCCGAAGCGCTTCTTCGGTGCAGCCCGCAACATCGAAAACGGTGGCTCCCTGACCATCCTGGCAACCGCCCTTGTGGAGACTGGTTCCAAGATGGACGAGGTCATCTTCGAAGAGTTCAAGGGCACCGGCAACATGGAGCTCCGCCTGTCCCGCCAGCTGGCAGACAAGCGCATCTTCCCGGCCGTGGACGTCAACGCCTCCGGCACCCGCCGCGAAGAGAACCTGCTTTCCCCCGAGGAAGTCAAGATCATGTGGAAGCTGCGCCGCGTCCTCTCCGGACTCGAAACGCAGCAGAGCCTTGAGCTGTTGACCAACAAGATCCGGGAGACCCAGAGCAACGTCGAGTTCCTCATGCAGGTCCAGAAGACGACGCTTGGTGCGAAGTCGGATAACGACAAGTAGCTGTTTTCAGGGGCGGGGTGCGGTTGCCTCGCGTGGTTCGCCACGCGGGTTTTCCGCCCCCGCCCCTTCGCGTGGTGGCCATGTCCTGACGGACTTGGCCACCACGCTTCGGCAGGCCCGATGCCACTCCCGGGGCGGAAAACCCACGCGTCGGGTGCCCGGTTCACCGTGTGCCCGGCCGCTTTGGGATGGATTCCTGTGCCCCACTAAAATGGGTGCAGAACGAAAGGTTTTGAAAATGTTTGAGTCCGTACAGGGCCTGCTTGATGAGCATGATGCTATCCAGGCGCAGCTTGGGGATCCTGCTGTTTATGCTGACCAGCGGCTGGCCCGGAAGCTGGGGCGGCGGTCTGCCCAGCTGAACGGCATTGTTGAGGCCTACCACAAGTGGGAGGGCATCCGGGATGATCTTGCTGCTGCCAAGGAAATGGCGGGGGAGGACCCCGAGTTCGCTGCCGAGGTGCCTGAACTGGAGGCTGCGCTCGAGACGGCCTCCGCGAAGCTGCGCCGTCTGCTCATCCCGCGCGACCCTGACGACGCCCGCAACGTGATCCTTGAGGTCAAGGGCGGCGAGGGCGGCGATGAGGCTGCGCTGTTCGCCGGCGACCTGCTGCGGATGTACACCCGGTACGCGGAATCGCGCGGCTGGAAGACCGAACTTATCTCGGCCACGGAGTCTGACCTGGGCGGCTACAAGGACGTCCAAATGGCCGTCAAGGGCAACTCGAACGATCCTGCCGAAGGCGTCTATGCACGGCTCAAGTTCGAAGGTGGTGTGCACCGTGTGCAGCGCGTGCCCGTGACGGAGTCGCAGGGCCGTATCCACACTTCGGCTGCCGGTGTGCTGGTGCTGCCTGAAGTTGACGAGCCCGAAGAGCTCGAAATCAACCAGAACGACCTCAAGATCGACGTCTACCGGTCCTCGGGACCCGGTGGCCAGTCGGTGAACACTACTGACTCCGCCGTCCGCATCACCCACCTTCCCACGGGGATCGTGGTGGCCATGCAGAACGAAAAGTCGCAGCTGCAGAACCGCGAAGCGGGCATGCGTGTCCTCCGGGCCCGCATCCTGGCCCACCAGCAGGAGCAGATCGACGCCGAGAACTCGGCCCAGCGGAAGTCGCAGATCCGTACGATGGACCGTTCCGAGCGCATCCGCACCTACAACTATCCCGAAAACCGGATCGCGGACCACCGTACCGGCTACAAGGCCTACAACCTGGACCAGGTCATGAACGGCGACCTCGAGCCCGTCATCCAGTCCGCCATCGAGATGGACGAACAGGCACGCCTGGACGCCATCGGCGAATAGCCTTCCCAAGAGATGACTGGTTCGGAGCGGACCCTCGCGGCAGCCGTCAGTGAGGCCACCACCATACTGCAGCAAGCCGGAGTTCCCAGTCCCCGTGTCGACGCCGAGCTGCTCGCCGAACACCTGCTCGGCGTCGGCCTCGGCCGGCTCCGGGCGATGATGCTCGGGAACTCCCCGGCGCCGGAGGGCTACGCGGACCTCGTGGCCGAACGCGCGCAGCGGACCCCACTCCAGCACATCACGGGCGTTGCGCACTTCCGCTACCTGGAACTCGCCGTCGGACCTGGCGTTTTCATCCCACGGCCCGAAACCGAGTCTGTCGTCCAGCTGGTCATCGACCATGTCAAAGGCATGGAACACCCGCGGATTGTGGATTTGGGCACAGGTTCCGGCGCGATTGCCGGTTCCATTGCCCATGAGGTTCCGGGCGCGGACGTGCATGCCGTGGAGTACAGCCCGTTCGCGCACGCGTGGGCGGCGAAGAACCTCGCTCCCCTCGGTGTGAACCTCGTCCTGGGGGACCTGCGCGACGCGCTTCCCGAACTTAACGGAACTTTCGACGTCGTCATTTCGAATCCGCCGTACATCCCGGCCGAAGCCGTTCCCAACGAGCCGGAAGTTGCGCTCCACGATCCGCCGGAAGCATTGTACGGCGGGGGAGCGGATGGCATGGAACTCCCGACGGCGGCGGCAGCTTCCGCGGCGCGGCTGCTGGTTCCCGGGGGCTACTTCGTGATGGAACATGCTGAGGTCCAGGCCGGCTGGATCAAGGCGATGTTGTCGCGGTCCGGTGTGTGGACCGGAATTACCACGCACCTGGATCTCAACGGCAAGGAACGGGCCACCAGCGCGGTGCTTTCCGGCCTGGACCACGAGTGATGAAAGAATGAGGCAGTGAGCACAACCTATAACTGCACGTCAGACGATCAGCGCGCCCTGGGACTGGAACATGCCCAGCGTGCCATCAGCGAACAGAAATGCGTCGTATTCCCCACGGACACTGTCTATGGGATCGCTGCCGATGCCTTTTCGCCGCAGGCTGTCACCATGCTGCTGGTCTCCAAAGGGCGCGGCCGCAGCATGCCGCCGCCGGTCCTCATCCCCAGGATCAATGCCCTCGACGGTCTGGCCACAGACGTGTCCGCGGACGCCCGCAAACTCGCTGAAGCTTTCTGGCCCGGCGGACTCACGCTGATCCTGCACGCCCAGCCGTCCCTGGACTGGGACCTCGGCGACACGAAGGGAACGGTAGCCCTCCGGATGCCCGCAGATGAAGTGGCACAGGAACTGCTGACCTTGACCGGTCCGCTGGCGGTGTCGTCGGCCAACCGTACCGGCCACGCTGCGGCCCAGACCGCCGCCGAGGCGCGGGAACAGCTCGCTGAGTCCGTGGAGGTCTACCTTGAAGGCGGATTCCGGCCGCTTGAGGGCACTGAGGGTGTTCCCTCAACAATTGTTGATGCCACCGGTCCGCTGCTCCGCGTGGTCCGGAACGGCGCCGTCACCCTCCAACAGTTGCGCGAGCATGTTCCAGGGGTGCTGGGCCTCGGTGAGATCCCTATGGCCCAGGAACCTGCGGACGAGGCGCCAGTAGGCGACTCTGAAGTGGATGAGGCCCCCCTGGCTGAAGCCACCCTGGCTGAAGGCCCCCTGGCTGAAGCCACCCTGAATGAAGGCCCCACAGGCGCAACGGCGGGGGAGCCAACCGGTCCGAAACAGGAGCCGAACGCTTGATGACCCTGCTCCGCCAGGCCATTCCGGTCCTCGGTGTTGACGCCACGCCCCTGAGGGTGGACGAACTGATTGATGTCCTTGCGGGGTTCGTTAACGACGGCAGCACACGGACCGTCGTCGGCCATAACCTGCATAGCGTGACACTGACCCATTCGGATCCCGGCTTCCGCCGCCTCTACGAGGACAGCGACGTTGTGCTTCTGGACGGAGCGCCAGTGCTGTGGCTCTGGGGCCGTACCGGGCAGGCTTCCGGGCCGGTCATGGAGTACCGGCTTGGGTCAACGGACTGGATTCCCGCCCTGGGGCGGCTGGCCGGCCTGGAGCGGATCGCAGTGGTCGGCGCCGGCGCCGAGGCCAACGCGAAGGCCGTAGCGAGGCTGGAGGGCATTGTCCCGTCCGCGGCGGTCTCAGGCTTTCCTGGCGAAGGCTGGAACGACGACGTCGAGGACACCGCCGCCGCCTGGCTCACCGAACAGCGTCCCCAGTTGGTGCTCCTGGGACTGGGCATGCCGCTGCAGGAATCAGTGCTGCAGCGCAGGCTGGATACCCTGCCGCCGGCCATTTACTGCGCCGTAGGCGGGGCGATCGAGCAGCTCGCCGGAATCCAGAAGCTGGCACCCCGCTGGCTGGGCCGGCTGGGGCTCGAATGGGCCTGGCGCCTGGTCCTGCACCCGCGCAGGGTGGCCTACCGCGTCTTTGGCGAGCCGTGGGTCCTGCTGTGGCTGCTCGCACGGCGCCGCCTCAGGCGGACGTCCTAGAACTTCTGCTCTTCCAGCGGAGCAAATCCCTTGGCCCGCAGCCCGGTGGTAAACGATCTGGCCCAGTCCAGGAACCCGGGCAGGTCTCGGCGCTGCGCAAAATAGCCAACGTAGCCGCCGACGTCGGCCACGAAGGACTTGACCCGGAAATACCGGCGGATCAGATAACCGCGGTTGCGGTAGTAGTAATACCGTTTGAAGGCCGACTCCGGCACGATGACATGCCAGCCGGCCCCATAGACGTGTTTGGTTTCGGCGAAGGCGTGGGGGTGCGTGATGGCGGTGGTTGTTACGGTGCCAAAGCGGATGCCCGCCTTGCGGAGCCGGATGGTGAAGTCCACTTCGTCGCCCCGGATGAAGAGGCGCATGTCCGGCAGGCCCACCTTGAAGAAGACGTCTGAGCGGATCAACGCGCCGTTGAAGAAATGTCCGTCATCCAACAGGAAACCGACCTTCTCCAGTTCGGCGCGGTCGTGGGTGACTTTTCCGTCCAGGCGGAAGAAGAACGACAGCCGGTCGGGCTGGCCCGGCGCGACAACGAGGGGTACCACGGCCTCCAGATCGCGGGCTTCAGCTTCGCGAAGCAGGGTGGCCAGGCATTCCGGGTCAGCCGGTTCGGCGTCGTCGTCCATCATCCAGATCCAGTCTGCGCCGCTTGCGACGGCCTTGAGCGCCGCCAGAGCGAAGCCGCCGGCGCCGCCCAGGTTGGCCTCGGACCGGACATAGTCCACGTTGGAATGCTTACCGGCTACGTCGCGTGCGGGGTTGGTGCCGCTGTCAACCAGGCAGATGGTGTCCACGGATGCGGACTGGGCGTTGATGGCGTCCAACAAGGTGGACAGCTCCCGGTGACGGTCGAAGGTCACCGCAGCAACAGCAATACGGGGGGTCATGGACTTCCTTTCAGCATGGCTGACAGGGAATTCCCCGCTCGCAGTGCGCCGTGTGGCGCGAAGCCATGAAGCCGTTGGCGCTAGTATCTTTGACTAGAGTCCACTGTAATACAGCCGTGTAAGGCACTGCGTACAAGAAAAAAATGCACTGCCTGCTGCGCGCCCGGCGACGGAGAAGTTTCATTTATCGAAGAACAGATCCCCTGCCAGTGAGCCCATCGACCACGGAACAGCCGCTGTTGTGGCTGCCCAGCCCCAGCACTGCCGTAGCTCCAGGAGCTACGGCAGGAACTGACGAAATGGCCGCCATCGCATGATTATGTACCTGCTCATGGGCTTGACGGCTGCCGTCGTGTCCTACTCGGCAACCTGGGGTGCCCGGGTTATCGGAAACCGGCTCGAGCTCCACATGCCCATCCGCAGCCGCGACATGCATTCGACGCCGGTATCCCGGCTGGGCGGCGTGGCTATCTTCCTTGGTGTGATGGTGGCCCTGATCGTGGCCAGCCAATCCTTCTTCGTGAAGGACATCTACCGGAACAACTTTTCCCCGTGGGGAATCCTCGCCGGAGCCGTGCTGATCGTGCTGGTAGGTATAGCCGATGACCTGCTGGACATCCGTTGGTGGGTCAAGCTCATCGGGCAAAGTGCGGCAGCCCTGGTGGTAGCCATCTGGGGAGTCCAGATGACGATTGTTCCCTGGGTACCGGAACCGATCACCCTGGAAAATGAGATGCTTCGGGTGGTGCTGACCGCGGGGCTGATCGTGACTACCATGAACGCCTTCAACTTCATCGACGGCCTTGATGGCCTGGCTGCCGGCGTGGCCATCATCGGCGGCACAGCGTTCTTCTTCACCGCCTACTGGGTCCACCGCACATCCGTCATCTTGGATAAATCGGACCTCGCCACGCTGATTACGGTGGTCCTGGTGGGCAGCTGCATAGGTTTCCTGCCGCACAACTGGTTCCCCTCCAAGATCTTTATGGGGGACTCCGGTGCCATGCTCATCGGCCTGCTCATGGCCTCCGCGGGTATTGTCTCCACCGGACAGATCACGTCAGGGTTGTATGACCGGGCCAACGGTATCTCCACCGTGATACCCATCCTGCTGCCCTTCGCCGTATTGTTCCTCCCACTGCTTGACCTGGGCCTCGCCGTTGTTCGGCGCACGGCACGCGGACGTTCCCCGTGGTCGGCGGACCGCGGGCACCTCCACCACAAACTGCTTGATATCGGCTATTCGCACCGGACCGTGGTGATCCTCATGTATCTGTGGACCGCCATCCTGTCCTTCGGAGGGCTGGCTTTTGCAGTATTCCCGTGGCAGATCGTGCTCTCTGTTGACCTCTTCGCCACCCTGGTGATGGGCCTCGTGACGGCGTGGCCGTACCTGCGGCGAAGGAAAGAGGAACCCGCGGCGTAACGGCGTTCGGAAATATTTCTATCTCGTGTAGAATTTAGGGGCAGCTCAAGCTGACCTCCACCACGCCCCTGGCTCCTTGCCTTGGTACCGACGATTGGGATCATATGACCTCCAACGCCGACTCCGGACCCGTGTCCGGCAACGGACCCGTTGGTGTCTCCGGTCCCACCCGGTCACTGTGGCTCCGCCTTCTTGTACTCAGCTCGCTGGCCGCTGGGGCAGGCCTGGTCCTGTGTTCCGTGGTTGCGGCATTCCTGGACGGCGTGAGTGGTGCCCTGTCGACTGTGCTGGGCGGATTGCTGGTGATGCTGTTCTTCGGCATCAGCCTCCTCGTGGGCCATTTCGTCGGGCGCAGCAATCCATCGGGCGCCATCGGCGTCTTTGTTGCGACATATTTCATCAAAGTCGTGGGGTTCGCCGTCGTCCTGTTCCTTATCGGTGCTCCGGAGTGGCTTCACGGCCGTTGGTTCCTGATCGGGGCCGTCGCCGCCGTCGTACTTTGGCAGGGTGCGGAGATCTACGGCTTCAGCAAGGCACGGTTGCAGATCTACAACGACCCCGAGACCAAGGAACCACGCGATGTCTGACCGGAAGCGAAACAGGGGCCCGTCAAAGCCTCGGGTAACCGGTTCCGCACCCGGTGTATCCACTGAAAACAACGACGGCGGATACAACGCCGGGATGGCCGTCTTCAGCTACATAATTGGCGGAATCATCGTCTGGAGTTTGATAGGGTGGGGTCTGGATAATCTGTGGGGAACCCGCTGGATCGTGCTCGCAGGCGCTCTGCTTGGAGCTGTCGGAGGATTTTATCTTTCCCACATGCATGGCCTTACCAGTCTCAGAAACACAGCCGGTAAGAGCGGCGCAGACAGCGGCCCGTCCGCGGACGGAAACACTAATGCCAAATAATTTCACACGGGGAACAGCGGAGCGCAAATCCGCGGATCCCCGACCAACGCCCAATGATGGACACTGCAGAGAGGAAACGCGTTGATCGCGCTTGCGCTCCCGGCCCAAGATTCAGGAGAGTTCACTCCTCCTGGAATTGAAGAAATGCACCTGCCGGCAATCCTGCCGTGGGGGGCGGCAGACGGATTCTCCAAGCAGATGCTGCTGGTAATCCTGTCGGTCGTCATTATCGCCACATTCTTTCTGCTAGCTGCACGGAAGCAGCAGCTTGTCCCCGGCAAGCTCCAGTTCGCTGGTGAAATGGCCTACGGCTTTGTGCGTAACAGCATCGCCAAGGACATTATCGGCGGCAAAGACTTTATGAAGTATGTCCCGCTGTTGTTCAGCCTCTTCTTCTTTATTCTCGTGAACAACATTTACGGCGCCATCCCCGTGATCCAGCTTCCGAGCTTCTCGCACGTCGGCGGCGCGTATGTCCTTGCGGGCATCGTCTACTTCACCTGGATTGCCATCGGCATCAAGAAGAACGGCATCAAGTACTTCAAGCTGGCCACCGTGCCGTCCGGAGTCCCGTTCTACATCCTGCCCATCGTGGTTCCGATCGAGATCATCTCCAACTTCCTGGTTCGTCCGGTCACGCACAGCCTCCGTCTGTTTGCCACCATGCTGGCCGGCCACCTCATCGTGATGCTTGCCGGTTCCGGCATCGAGTACCTCGTGATGCAGGAAAACCTCCTGTTGAAGGGCACCTCGGTCCTGGTCCTGGTCGGCGCCATCGCCATGTACATGCTCGAAGCCCTGATCATGGCGCTTCAGGCGTACGTCTTTACCCTGCTGACCGCCATCTACATCGAAGGCGCTCTGCACGCGGACAGCCACTAGGCTCCCAAAATCTTCCCCTTGCGGGGATGAAGCAAACCAAACAACCTGCCACACAGATGGCATCTTGAAAGGAATAAAATGGAAGGCAATCTCAACCTCGTAGGTTACGGTCTGTCCGCAATCGGCGGTGGTATCGGTGTGGGTCTCGTGTTCGCTGCCTACATCAACGGTGTAGCACGTCAGCCGGAAGCACAGCGCGTCCTGCAGCCGATCGCATTCCTCGGCCTCGCGCTGACTGAAGCCCTCGCCATCCTCGGCCTGGTCTTCGCTTTCGTTCTCTAGTCTGACTTCAGAACAAGCGAACATCCAGAACCGAGTAGATAAGGACGGGTGAATTATGAATCAGCTGATCATCTCAGCCGCCACAGAGGGTGAAACCAGCCCCCTGATGCCCAATGTCTGGGAAATGGGCGTCGTCCTCGTCGGCTTTGCTGTCCTCATGTACATCGTGGTCAAGTTCATTGTCCCGATGTTCGAGAAGACATTCGCAGAGCGTGCCGAGGCCATCGAAGGTGGCATCGCGAAGGCTGAAAAGGCCCAGGCTGAGGCCTCCGCTGCACTCGAGGAATACAAGCAGCAGCTGACTGACGCCCGCGCAGAAGCCAACCGCATCCGCGAGGAAGCACGTGCTGAAGGCGCTCAGATCCTTGCTGACCTGAAGGAAAAGGCGGCTGCAGAGTCCGCCCGCATCACCGCTCAGGCACACGTGCAGATCGAATCGGAGCGCCAGGCCGCAGTTGTGTCCCTGCGCTCCGAGGTGGGCACTCTCGCCACCACCCTGGCAGGACGCATTGTTGGTGAAGCACTCACCGATGACGAGCGTTCGGCTCGCGTCGTTGACCGCTTCCTGGCAGATCTGGAGAACCAGAACGCAGGTGCAGCTCAGTAATGGCAGGTGTATCGAGCGGATCGCTGGCCACGGCACTGACCGCGTTGGAAGCCAAGCTTCCCATCGCCTCACTGCAGCTGGCTAAGGAACTCTTCGGAATCCTGGGAACGGTGGACAGCTCGGCTGGCTTGCGCCGCGCCCTGACTGACCCGTCCCGTAGCGGTGACGAAAAGTCGGCGCTGGTCAAGCAGCTGTTTGGCGGGAAAGTCTCCGCTGATGCTGCGGATATCGCGGGCGGACTGGCCAGTTTGCGCTGGGCATCGGCACGAGACATCGGCGATGCACTCGAGACTCTTGCCGCAACGGTGGTCATCGCCGTCGCTGAAAACAAGTCTGCCGTTTCTGCCTCCGGAATCTCTGGGCTGGAAGAGCTGGAGAACGATCTGTTCTCCTTCAACCAGGCCGTTGCCTCCAGCCACGAGGTACAACGTGCCCTGTCCGAACCACAGGCAAGCGGTGCTGCAAAGACCACCCTCACCGAAAGGCTGGTTCCTGGCGCAAGCGAGGAAGCCAAAGTCCTCATCGGCCAGGCGGTCTCGCAGCCCCGAGGCCTGAAGCCGACCAGGCTGGTGGCGCGGTTCGCCGAGCTGGCGGCCAAGCGGCAGCAGCGCTGGATTGCAACGGTCAGCGTCACCCGTCCTTTGACGGAGACGCAGTTCAGCCGCCTCCAGGCAGGGCTCAACTCCCTGTATGGTCGCGAGCTCAAGGTCAACATCAACGTTGATCCTGCACTGATCGGCGGAATCCGTGTCCAGGTAGGCGACGAAGTGCTTGACGCTTCCGTTGTTTCCCGTCTGGGCCAGCTTCACCGCCAACTGGCCGGCTAGCCGGACAAGCACAACTTAACTGATAGAAACCCCGGTCATCGTGAGCAACGATGATCACGAAAACAGGAGAGCAGGGACTGCAGATGGCCGAATTGACCATCAACGCCGACGACGTCCGTAATGCGTTGAACGAGTTCGCGGCGTCCTACGAACCCGGAAACGCAGAGCGCGTAGAGGTTGGCCGCGTAACCACCGCAAGTGACGGCATCGCCCGTGTTGAGGGCCTTCCCTCGGTCATGGCGAACGAGCTGCTTCGCTTCGAGGACGGCACGCTGGGCCTCGCCCAGAACCTTGACGTCCGCGAAATCGGTGTCATCATCCTCGGTGACTTCACGGGCATCGAAGAAGGCCAGGAAGTCCACCGCACCGGTGAGATCCTTTCCGTGCCGGTAGGCGACGCGTTCCTTGGACGCGTTGTTGACCCGCTGGGCCAGCCGATCGATGACCTCGGTGAGATCAAGGCTGAGACCACCCGTGCGCTTGAACTCCAGGCTCCCGGCGTCACCCAGCGCAAGTCGGTCCACGAACCGATGCAGACCGGACTCAAGGCCATCGACGCCATGATCCCGATCGGCCGTGGCCAGCGCCAGCTGATCATTGGTGACCGCCAGACCGGTAAGACAGCCATCGCCGTGGACACCATCATCAACCAGAAGGCCAACTGGGCTTCCGGAGATGTCTCCAAGCAGGTTCGCTGCGTCTACGTCGGTGTTGGCCAGAAGGCTTCCACCATCGCAGCAGTCCGCCAGACCCTTGAGGACCACGGAGCACTCGAGTACACCACCATCGTGGCGTCTCCCGCTTCCGACCCCGCAGGCTTCAAGTACTTGGCCCCTTACGCCGGTTCGGCCATTGGCCAGCACTGGATGTACGGTGGCAAGCACGTCCTGGTGATCTTCGATGACCTGTCCAAGCAGGCCGAAGCCTACCGCGCAGTGTCACTGCTGCTGCGCCGCCCGCCGGGACGCGAAGCCTACCCGGGTGACGTCTTCTACCTGCACTCCCGCCTGCTGGAGCGTTGTGCCAAGCTCTCCGACGAGCTCGGTGCGGGTTCGATGACCGGCCTGCCGATCGTCGAGACCAAGGCAAACGACGTTTCCGCCTACATTCCGACCAACGTGATCTCGATCACCGACGGCCAGATCTTCCTCCAGTCGGACCTCTTCAACGCCAACCAGCGTCCCGCTGTTGACGTTGGTGTCTCGGTGTCCCGCGTTGGTGGCGCTGCCCAGGTCAAGTCCATGAAGAAGGTCTCCGGTACCTTGAAGCTGGACCTGGCCCAGTACCGCGACATGCAGGCTTTCGCCATGTTCGCCTCGGACCTGGATGCAGCTTCGCGCCAGCAGCTCACCCGTGGCGCCCGCCTGATGGAACTGCTGAAGCAGGGCCAGTACTCGCCGTTCCCGGTCGAAGACCAGGTTGTGTCCATCTGGGCAGGCACTAACGGATACCTCGACGACGTGCCGGTGGAAGACATCAGCCGCTTCGAGTCCGAGTTCCTGGAGCACCTCAAGCACAAGTCCTCGATCCTCACCACGCTGGCACAGACCAACGTTTTGGGCGACGACACCGCAGAAGCACTGAAGACCGCCATCGTGGACTTCAAAAAGGGTTTCTTCGGCGAGGGTGACAACCGCCTGGTAGGGGCTGGCCACGAGGAGCATGATGCTATCTCCGAGGGCGAAGTCGACCAGGAAAAAATCGTCAAGCAGAAGCGCTAGTTCCGTTGAACGGGGTGCGCCGGACCCACGGGTCCGGCGCACCCGGTCTACGGAATCTTAGGAAAGGATAAGTATGGGAGCCCAGATTCGGGTCTACCGCCAGAAGATCAGCTCGACCACGTCGATGCGCAAGATCTTCAAGGCGATGGAACTGATCGCTACCTCGCGCATCGGCAAGGCCCGTGCGCGCGTAGCAGCTTCACTGCCTTACGCGAACGCCATCACGCGCGCCGTTTCTGCTGTCGCCAGCCAAAGCGAAATCGACCACCCGCTGACCACTGAGCCGGAGCAGATCCGCCGTGCCGCAGTCCTGGTAATTACCTCGGACCGTGGCCTGGCAGGATCCTACTCGGCAAGTGTGCTCAAGCAGGCGGAAGGTCTCAACGAGCTGCTCCATGCTGAAGGCAAGGAAGTCAAGACCTACCTCGTCGGCCGCAAGGGACAGGCGTACTACGAGTTCCGGAACCGCGAGTATGCGCGGGTCTGGACCGGCGGCACTGACGCCCCTGAATTCGCCACTGCGCGCGAAGTCGGGGAAGCGCTGCTGACGGATTTCGCAACGGCCTACGAAGAGGGCGGCGTGGATGAAATCCACGTTGTGTACACCCGCTTCAAGTCCATGGTGACCCAGGAGCCGACGGTCATCCGCCTGCTCCCGCTCGAGGTCGTTGAAGAGCAGGCCGCTTCGGAGTCGGAGCTCTTGCCGCTGTACGAATTCGAACCGGAATCGGAGCAGGTTCTTGATGCCCTGCTGCCGCGCTACATCGAATCCCGTATCTTCGCAGCCATGTTGCAGGCAGCAGCTTCCGAGCTTGCTGCGCGCCAGCGGGCGATGAAGTCCGCCGGCGACAACGCGACGGACCTGATCAAGAAGTACACGCGTCTGCGCAACACGGCCCGCCAGGCTGAAATCACGCAGGAGCTTTCCGAAATCGTTGCCGGCGCCGACGCCCTCGCGTCCTAGCCTTCGGCATTTTCGGTTCCCGCGGGACCTGCACCACAACAGATAAACTTAACCCCACGCCATCTACTGAGTGAAGTGAGAGAGATGACTGCCACTGCTACCGAACACGTAGCCGCAACGTCCGGTGCCACCGGCCGTATTGCACGTGTTATTGGCCCGGTTGTCGACGTCGAATTCCCGGCTGACGCAATCCCGTCGATTTACAATGCCCTGTCCACGGAGATCACCCTCAACGGTGTCACCAAGACCATCACGTTCGAGACCTCCCAGCACCTGGGTGACAACCTCGTCCGCGCCATCTCCCTGCAGGCTACCGACGGACTCGTCCGCGGCACGTCCGTGGTGGACAGCGGCGCCCCGATCTCCGTGCCTGTTGGCGACGGCGTCAAGGGCCACATCTTCAACGTCCTGGGCCAGCCCCTCGACGTTGCCGAGTCGGAACTGGAGATCAGCGAACGCTGGCCCATCCACCGCAAGGCTCCTGCCTTCGCTTCGCTTGAAGGCTCCACCGAGATGCTGGAAACCGGCATCAAGGTGATCGACCTTCTCACCCCGTACATCAAGGGTGGAAAGATCGGCCTCTTCGGCGGCGCCGGCGTGGGCAAGACCGTTTTGATCCAGGAAATGATCACCCGTGTTGCCCGCAACTTCGGTGGTACCTCCGTATTCGCCGGTGTGGGCGAGCGTACCCGCGAGGGCAACGACCTCTGGGTCGAAATGGAAGAGGCTGGAGTCCTCAAGGACACCGCCCTTGTATTCGGCCAGATGGATGAGCCGCCGGGAACGCGCCTGCGCGTGGCATTGTCGGCCCTGACCATGGCGGAGTACTTCCGCGATGTCCAGAACCAGGACGTGCTGCTCTTCATCGATAACATCTTCCGTTTCACGCAGGCAGGCTCCGAGGTTTCCACCCTCCTCGGCCGCATGCCTTCGGCTGTGGGCTACCAGCCCAACCTTGCGGACGAAATGGGCCTCCTCCAGGAGCGCATTACGTCCACCAAGGGCCACTCCATCACCTCGATGCAGGCTATCTACGTTCCCGCAGATGACTACACCGACCCGGCCCCGGCCACGACCTTCGCACACCTCGACGCGACCACGGAACTTTCCCGTGAAATCGCCTCCCGTGGTCTGTACCCGGCCGTTGACCCGCTGACGTCGACTTCCCGAATCCTGGATCCCCAGTACATCGGCAAGGACCACTACAACACGGCTGTCCGCGTGAAGCAGATCCTGCAGAAGAACAAGGAACTCCAGGACATCATCGCCATCCTCGGCGTTGACGAACTCTCGGAAGAGGACAAGATCGTCGTGTCGCGTGCACGCCGCATCCAGCAGTTCCTGTCCCAGAACACCTACACCGCCAAGCAGTTCACCGGCGTCGAAGGCTCCACGGTTTCCATCAAGGACACCGTCGAAGGCTTCACGGCGATCTGCGACGGCGACCTTGACCACATCGCAGAGCAGGCGTTCTTCAACGTCGGCGGCCTGGATGATGTTGAGCGCCAGTGGGCCAAGATCCAGGAACAGACCAAGTAATATGGCTGAGCTTGAGGTTGAGATTGTCGCAGCGGACCGCTTTATCTGGTCCGGAGCGGCCACGATGGTCAAGGCCCGCACCAGCGATGGTGAGATCGGAATCCTGCCCGGCCACTCGCCCCTGCTGGCGATCCTGGCCGAAGGTGAACTGGCCATCCAGCCGGTTTCCGGTGACCGTATTGCCGTAGTTGTTGACGGCGGATTCTTCTCCGTTGACAACAACCGCGTGGTTATTGTTGCTGACAACGCCCAGCTGGGTGACGCGGCTACTGCTGGGATCCGCTAGCACGACCTTGATGGACGCACCGAGTCTTCCGTTCATCGCCATGGCAATCGCCTTTGGATTGCTGATATTTGCACTGTGCCTTTCCGGGGTGCGCCGCTTCAATTTGCGGCGTGCCCTGGGCACGGTGGACGCCTCCATTTGCGTAGCTGGAAACAGCTGGCAGATGGGGGTTTGTCGTTATCAGGACAACGACCTTGAGTGGTTCCGGCTGCTCTCGCTCAGTGTCCGGCCCAAGCATAAGTTCAAGCGAAGTTCCCTGGAACTGCTTGGCCGCCGCAAGCCGACCGAAGCAGAGGCCGTGAAAGTCCAGCCCGACGTCGTAATTGTGGAACTGCGTTATGAGGGCCAGGACCTGCGGCTGGCCATGAAGTTCGATGCCTACACCGGGCTCTCATCCTGGCTGGAAGCCGGGCCGGTCATCGGTGTCGGAACCTGGCGCTAGCCGGCGTGGACTTCATTGCTGATGTCCGGCTGACTGACGGACCGGTATTTTGGACCGCCTCGGCACTGGGGGCGGCTGCAGCCGTATACCTGGTGTGGCGCCCCGCAGCCGAGGGACCGCGTCCATGGTGGCTCTCAGTCCTGGTCTCCGTTGCCGGCGGCTTCGCCGTAGTGGGCCTGGTGCACTGGGCGCTGATCGACGTTTTTTCGACTTTCCCGGAGGACCTTCCGGATGACGTCCTGGTCTGGGCGGTTCCAGCTGTAGCCGCCCTGATCCTGGCGCTGATCCGCCTGCCGCGGTCCACCCAGCGGGCGCGGGGCGCCGGTATTGTTGCTTTCTTGCTGGTGCTCCTGTTGTCCGGAGTCCAGATCAACGCGTACTTTGGCCTCAACCGGACAGTCAGCGACCTCATGGGCACCGCGCTGGCCCGGATCCCGGCTCTGGAGCCTGCCCTGACTCGCCAGCCTGGCGGCCCCTCTCCCGTGCCGTTGGCAGGCTGGGCCCCGCAGGGGGAGGTGCCTGACGAGGGTGCCCTCCGAAAGGCAACCATCCCCGGAACGGCCTCGGGGCTGGAGACGCGGGAAGCCTACATCTACTTGCCGCCGGCCTATTTCGCCACCAACAGGCCCGCGCTTCCGGTCCTCGTGCTGTTCTCCGGACAGCCCGGCGGTCCTGCCGACTGGCTCACCGGCGGCGCGCTGAGGACACACCTGGACACGTTTGCCTCCGGCCACGGCGGTATTGCGCCGGTTGTCGTGGTGGCGGACCCCAACGGGACACAGTCGGCTAATACGCTGTGCCTGGACAGCCGGATAGCCCGGGCGGACACCTACCTGTCCGTGGACCTTCCGGCATGGATCAACACAACCCTGGATGTGGACCCTGACCACAGGCAATGGGCTGCGGGCGGATTTTCCTTCGGTGCAACCTGCGCCCTGCAGATGGGCACCCGCCACCCGGATCTGTACAGCTCCGTGCTGGCGTTCTCCAGCGAACTCGAACCGGCCCTTGCCAAGGAACGGCAGAAAACCATCGACGCGGCGTATGCCGGAGACACCGCTGCCTTTGAGCGCGAGACCCCGCTGACCAGGATGAACCAGCAGCGGTTTGACGCCAAAGCAGTGTACTTCGCAGCGGGGGAGCG
Source organism: Pseudarthrobacter sp. NPDC055928 (assembly GCF_042270935.1). Lineage (NCBI taxonomy): Bacteria > Bacillati > Actinomycetota > Actinomycetes > Micrococcales > Micrococcaceae > Pseudarthrobacter > Pseudarthrobacter sp. NPDC055928. The sequence continues at coordinate 152,419 of NZ_JBHJZH010000002.1, read as the reverse complement.
GGACCCCGAATTTGTGGAATACATGGACACCCTGGCCGAGGCTGCCAGGAAGGCCGGCTTCACTGTCGAAGCCACGCAAGTCCAGCATGCCGGCCACTCCTGGGACACGCCGTCCCGCGGGATGGCGGACGGACTTGCGTTCCTGGCCGCCCGCTGGGGTATCAGGTCATGAGTGCCGGAACCGATGTCCGGACTGCCTCACTCGCCTGGGCCACTGTGGGCCGGCCGGCGTGGCAGCGCTCCAAGGCGCGCCTCAGCTCGATTCCCTTCACCCTGGGCGTCCTGGGGGCCTTCATTCTGACCGGAGCCCTGACCGGAAGCTATCTTGCCGGTCCGCCGGAAACCATGCTGGACCTCGCCAGCGTCAGCGGGCCGGGACTGAAGTCGGGCCTGTGGTGGTCGCTGTTTACGTCGATGTTTTTCGCCACCAACCCGCTGGCCTATTTGACGGCATCACTGATGATCCTTCTGCTGCTGGGACTCGCCGAGCGAAAACTTGGGACACTGCAGGCTGCTGTGTTCTTTGCCGCCGGCCAGTTCGGCTCTGTAACTCTCTTCCTCCTGATCACCCAGGTGGCCAGATACGCAGGCGATGGCTGGTTGGGCCTGATGGCGGACAGCCACCTCATCGGCCCTTACGCCGCCGTTCTCGCTGTTGGCCTCGCCGCGAGCGGCCGGCTCGCAGTCCTATGGCAGAGGCGCTTGCGGACGGGGCTGGTGTCGGTATCGCTTCTCCTTGTGCTCTATGTTGGCCACCCGGAAACAGTGATTGGTTTCTTGGGGGCACTCCTTGGCCTCGTCGCCGGCTGGTGGATCCAGGGCGAGCACGGCCACCTGCACCGGCACCGTTCCACAGGCCGCGAAACGCGCAACCTGCTCGCCCTGACAGTGGCCGTTTTTGCCGTTGGACCCATCCTTACGGCAGTGGCGAGGACCCCCACCGGTCCCCTTGCCCTGCTGCGCGACGTAGTCCTGAATCCGCTGCCTACGCTGAGCCAGTTGGAATCCTATTGCGGTTCCACGGTTGAGGCATCCTGCCTGGAGGCGGGCCGGCAGGGTTTCGCAGGACCGGTGGGGCTGGCCCTGGCGATCGTTCCCGTCATCCTGCTGCTGATCTGCGCGGACGGAATGCGCCGCGGGCGGCGGCTTGCCCTGCGCATCACGCTGGTGATCCAGTTGGCCGTCACAGCGCTGGCGGCCGTCTACCTGGCGCTTTTTGCGCTGATCCCGCACTATCCGTCGCGGCCGCATACGGCGGCGATGGGGTCAGGGTTCGCGCACATCCTGCCACTCGTGACGGTGCCCCTGCTGCTGGCCGCCGTGCTGTGGGCCAACCGCAGGCAGTTCAGGGTGGAGACCGTCCCTGAAGCCCGCAGAACGCTCATGGCTGTGCTGGGCGGGGCCCTGCTGTTGCTGGCCGGAGGCTACAGTGCGGCGTGGCTCAGCGCGGGCGGAATGACCCGCGACGGCGGCCCCTTGGGACTGCTTGCTGAACTGTCGCGGCAATACCTGCCCGTGCCCATCCCCAACCTTTATCGCAGGGTGTTCGCAGACCGCGACGGCGCAGAGTCCTTCATCTTCGCCTTCTCCGGTCCCGTTTTTTGGGTGATTGCCCTGGCCGGCGTCTGGTTCGTACTGCTGGGGCGGCACCATGGCAGCGATGCCGGCGCGTCCGACAGGGCGAGGGTGCGAGGGCTATTGCAGGAGGGCGGCGATTCCTTGTCCTGGATGGCTTTGTGGGAACCCAACGTGTACTGGTTCAGCCCGGACCATAGGGGTGCCGTCGCGTACCAGCAGCACGGTAGCGTCGCGCTGACCCTTGCCGGACCCTTTGGCGCCCGGGCCTCGCGTTCCAGTGTTGCTGAAGGCTTCCTTGCACACTGCAGCCGGCATGCGCTCATTCCCGCGTTCTATTCCTGCGACTCCAGCCTCTGGCCACCGCTGCAGGACCGGGGCTTCCACCGGGTGGCGGTTGCCCAAGAGACCAGGCTTGCGGTACGCGAACTGGAATTCCGTGGGAAGGAATGGCAGAACGTACGGACCGCCCTGAACCGTGCAGCGAAAATGGGCGTCACCGCTGTTTGGGGGAGCTATCACGGTTTGCCACAGGCCCTGCGCGGCCAGCTCAGCGAAGTATCGGAGGAATGGGCGGCCGAAAAATCCGTCCCCGAAATGGGCTTCACCCTCGGCGGGTTGGATGAGCTGATGGACGACGACGTGCTGTGCTGCCTTGCCGTCGACAGGGACGGGAACGTACATGGGGTGACCAGCTGGCTTCCCGTGTACGACGGCGGCAAACTGGTCAGCCGCACGCTGGACGTCATGCGCCGCGGAGCCGGCGGCTTCCCGGGAGTCATGGAGTTCCTGATTGCCTCGGCAGTGCTGGAGCTACGAAAGTCGGTGGAGGTCATTTCGCTGTCCGGATCTCCGCTGGCGCGGCGCCCGGAGGATGGGCAGGCGAGCGGGGAAGCGGACGGACAGGGGAGCGGCCGGGCCGGCCCGGTGCATGCGGAGAACCTGGTCCGCATCCTGGATGTGGTCGGACATGCGCTCGAGCCGGTTTATGGTTTCCGTTCGCTGGCTGCCTTCAAGTCACGCTTCAAGCCGGAGTACCGCACTCTGTACCTCTACTACCAGGACCCGCTGCACCTTCCGGCCATTGGCAGGGCGCTCACCAGGGCGTACCTGCCGGGGCTGTCCCTGCGGCAGGGCGCCAGGCTCCTCCGCGAACTGGTGAACTGACAAGCGATCCCATGGTGGGACAAAACATTGATGACTGGGGAAGTCTTCGGGGAATGCCGTAACGGAAGGCCCGCCACATTTGGCTTTTGGTAAATAACAAAAAATGATCCCCGGCATTTATGCCGGGGATCATTAATTCGCGGGGGCCGCACACGTGCGGCCGGCAGGCGAGGGACTAGACCAGCGTCACGCCGGTAGCCTGGGGACCCTTGGCGCCCTGACCGATTTCGAACTGAACACGCTGGTTCTCGTCGAGGGTCTTGAAGCCACCGGTCTGAATCTCGGAGTAGTGAACGAAGACATCGCCATCGGAGTCATCCGGGGTGATGAAGCCGAAGCCCTTTTCAGCGTTGAACCACTTGACGGTTCCCTGTGCCATTTATTTCTCCTCATAATGGAACTTTTAAGTCCAGCACACCTCGTGCTGGCCTTGGTCACTCCGCGAGAAGAATCCTGGATTGCCGTTCCTAGGAACTGGCCCTGCAGGAGCTTCGCGCTCGCAACATGTCTTGCGAGCATGAAAAACACCTACACAAAGACTCAGATAAGAATTTCATGTCACTACCCTCAGGTCAACGGTCCAGACAGCCAATCCGGTAAATTTTGCGTAAAACAAGCGTTAAACCCCTCGTCAGGGCCTTGTAACGGCCGCATCTCCGGATTCGCCGTACTGAAGTGCCTAGAAAAGCCGGGATTCGCTGTCGTCCACACCGCGCATGGCGTCATAGTCCAAGGTGACGCAGTCGATGCCGCGGTCATTGGCCAGGACCTTGGCCTGGGGCTTGATCTGCTGGGCGGCGAAGATGCCGCGGACGGGTGCCAGCAGCGGGTCACGGTTCAGGAGTTCAAGGTAGCGGGTGAGCTGTTCAACGCCGTCGATGTCGCCGCGGCGCTTCAGTTCGATGGCCACGGTGGCCCCGCTGGCGTCGCGTGCCAGGATGTCCACCGGGCCGATGGCGGTGAAATACTCCCGGCGGATCAGTGAAAAGCCGGAACCGAGGGTTTCTATCTGGTCCGCGAGCAGGCGCTGGAGATCCGCCTCAACGCCGTCCTTGATCAGGCCCGGGTCAACACCAAGGTCATGGGAGGATTCGTGGAGGTGCTCATGGATGTTGATGATGAGCCGGTCATCGGTCTTGGCGGACTGGACGGTCCACTGCTCCGTGACTCCCAGTTCGAGATCAACGTCCTCCGGGGAAGACACACGCAAAGTTGCCGGCGGGCTCATCCAGTTCAGCGGTTTGTAGGAGCCGCCGTCGGAATGGACCAGCACCGACCCGTCAGCCTTGACCAGCAGGAGCCTGGTGGCAAGGGGGAGATGGGCTTTGAGCCGGCCAACATAATCAACGGAGCATCGGGCTATGACAAGTCGCACGCCGTACACACTACCGGGGCTGGGGCAGAATGGAGGCATGCCGCGTTCGAACCGCCCCCGCCGCCCTGCCTCCGGAAAACCGGGCGCAGCTGCAGGCAAGAAGGGAAACGGCGAGGTCCCGGAACTTGACCTGGAGCGGGCCCGGGCGGGCATTGCCCGCCGCGAAAGCGCCCCCGACGGCGACTGGATGGTCCGGACCATGACGGCCCGCAACGCGGAAAAGACGTACGTCTGCCCTGGCTGCTCCACGGCCGTACTGCCCGGGATTGCGCACCTGGTGGTGTGGAAGGATGACCACCTTTTCGGAGCGGCCGCCGGCCTGGCCGAGCGCCGCCACTGGCACACGAACTGCTGGATGTCACGCAGCTACCGGTACCGCTGAGCAGACCGGTAAACCGGTGACCGCCAAGGGACAATCCCGGCAGCGCAAAGTCGCTAAGCTGGCAGGCATGACTTTTGATCCGGCGTCGTACGAGTTCACCGTTCCTGTTGGCCCTGCACCCATTCGTGCCTCCACCGTTCTCCCCGCGAGGCGCGAAAACGTTGAGCTGCGCACCGAAGACGGCCACACCCTGGTGGGGGAACTGGCGCTGCCCGAGTCCGGAGAGATTACCGCGACGTTGATCACGCTTCACCCACTGCCCACGCACGGGGGGTTCATGGACTCCCACGTGTACCGGAAAGCGTCGTACAGGCTTCCGGCACTGGCGGGCGTAGCGGTGCTGCGGTTCAATACGCGCGGAACCTCTTCTCCCCGCGGCACCAGCGAGGGAGCCTTCGAGGAGGGGATCGGCGAGAGGTTCGACGTCGAGGCGGCCGTCCGCTTCGCCGTCGAACGCCAGCTCCCGAACCGCTGGCTGGTGGGCTGGTCCTTCGGCACCGAACTCGCACTGATGTACGGCGCAGTTGAACCGGTGGCCTCCCAGGTCGAAGGGGCAGTGCTGCTGTCCCCGCCGCTGCACCGGGCAACGGATGCCCACCTGGGTGCCTGGGCGGCGAGCGGCAAACCCCTGACCGTGCTGGTGCCCGAACACGATGATTATCTGCGGCCCGAGGCCGCGGCGGACCGCTTCCGGCTGGTGCCGCAGGCCCGCGTTGTGGGGGTCGACGGCGCCAAGCACCTTTGGGTGGGCGAAAAGTACGCCGCGCGGGTACTTAACGAAATCGTGGATGAGGTTACGGAGGCTGGATCCGGCCCGGAAGGCCTGCCTCAGGAATGGAACGGCCCGGCAGCCACTGCTGCGGCCTAGTGCTTGTCCTGGCGGACGATATAGATCTCCTTGACCAGCAGGAGGATGGCGGCTGCGGTGGGGATTGCTATCAGGGCGCCCAGGATGCCCAGCACGCTGCCGCCGGCGATCACGGAAATAACGGCTACGGCTCCCGGCACTGCCACGGCCTTCTGCATGATGCGGGGCGAGATGAAGTACGCCTCAAACTGCAGGTAGGCGAAGTAGCAGATCGCGTAAATCGCGGCCGTCTGCCAACCCTCCGTCAGCGATACCAGGAGCACCACCACCGCCGCAATCAGTCCGCCCACCAGCGGGATGAATGCCAGCAGAGCCACCACGAAGGCGAGCAGGACGGCAAACGGGATGCCCAGGATGGACATCACCACAAACGCGAAGGTGGCATTGAGCAGCGCGACGCACGCCTGTCCGATGACGTAGTTGCCCACTGAGCGCGTGATTTCTTCGGAGAGCGCCTGCACGCGCGGCCTGCGCGACCGGGGTGCCAGGCGGTAGCCCCACTTCTTCATGGCCGGGAGCGCCGCGAGGAAGTAGAGGCTCAGCACCAGGACGATCAGGGTGCCGAACAGCCCGTTGGCCACCGTTGAGCCGAATCCCACCACCCCACCGAAGATGCCGCCCATGGCCTCGGGGTTATTGACGAACTTGTCCAGTTCGTCCTCGATGCGGTCCCGGACGCCGAACTGGTCATCCACGCTTCGGAAGAAGTCCGAATCTATAAAATCGCGCACCCAGACCGGTGCCTGTTGGACGATTTCCGTGACCTGCTCCACGATGGTGGGGATCAGGGTGGCAAAGAATCCCACCACCGCGGTGACCAGCACTGACACCGAGACGAGGATGCCGGCAGGGCGCGGAATTTTCCTGCTTTCAAGCCAGCCGACCACCGGATCCAGGCCCAGGGCAATGAAGAGGGCGGCGACTATCCAGAGGAGTAGTTGGGTGGTGTTGGAGCCGATCCAGTAGACCAGGAGCGCCAGCCCCACGCCCACTGTGCCCATGAACCCGAGGTAGAGCGGGTGTTGCGGCGAGATTCGTGGACCTGGCTGGCCAAACTGCGGAGGTGACTGCACCGAATCGGAGTCGGCAGACTCTTCCTGCTGTGAATACTCGGGAGGCATCTCAAAGCGGAGCCGGGGCTGCGCACCGGGCAGCGGCTGGCGGAGCCTTCGTAATACGGATCCCAAGGCAGCCGCGGCGCCTGATCGCCGGACCAGGACAGGCCGCTCCGGCCCCGTACGCTGCGCGGGAACAGCGGGTGGATTTTCCTGTCCCGCGGGGGATTCTTCCGTCTTGTCAGTCACTGCTTTTTGGGGCCTGTTCCGTGCGTGGCGCCGCGGCTGCGGGCCGGTGTGATGATCATCGCAAACACTATCAGCAGCCTTGTCAACAGCCGGGAGGATCGCCTGTCCAGGAGCGGCTGGGACGCGCGCGGCAGGCCCCCGACTGAGCTATTGGTAACAAAACGGTTACTATTGAAAGCAAACCCCCGCTGATGATAGGTGTTTCCTTTGCGTTTCAAGACTGCAGTCGCACTCGTGCTGCTCGGCCTCCTGACACTTCTGGCCGGTATCGGCCAGAAGACCATCTGGGCTCCGTCCGAGACCTTCACGGCCTCGGTACCCACAGATGCCGCCGAGGCGCCGTTGACCGTCATTGACCAGAACCTCCGCACGCTTCACGGCGGCACGGTAAAGATCAACATCAAGGGTGATGGCAACTTCATCCTCGCTGCCGGCCGTCCGGACGACGTTGACGCATGGGTGGGCCAGGCCGCCCACAACACCGTCACGGGGGTCTCCGAAGACAACAAGTCCCTGACGGTGGAGCACGCCGACGGCGAAGCCACAGCCCCGAACCCCGCAGGATCAGACCTGTGGGTGTCCAGTGAAAACGCCAGTGGCGAACTGGACTACTCGTGGACCCCTCCCGCAGACGGTGAATGGTCGCTGCTGCTGGCCTCTGACGGCACGAAGGCTGCCCCGGGCACAGTGTCGATGACGTTCCCGAACGACATCTCCACGCCGTGGGCCATTCCGCTGATGGTCATCGGCGGCCTGCTGATCCTCGCCGGCATTGCGTTGGCTATCCTTTCTGCACGAACCCGGAACGGCGACGGCACCGGCCAGGGAAGCCTGTTCGCCCAGCGGGCCCGCGCCAAGGCCGAGACACGCTCCACGGCCCGCCTGGGCATGGTGAGTGCAGGCATGGTCACAGCAGCTGTCACGGCAGCCGTCGTAGCCGGAACGGGCGCGGCCGCCAACGCAACCACAACTCCTGCGCCTTCATCGGAGCCCACAGCTTCCGCCTCCGAAGCGGCCGCTCCATCCTCGCGTGTCCTCCTGGACGCGCAGTTCCGCCGCATCCTGGAGCAGGTCTCCAGTGCCACTGACGCCGGCGACGCCGCCAAGGACGCCGGCAAGCTGGCCGATCGCGTCGCGGGAACCGAGCTGGAAGTACGGACCCAGAACTACAAGATCCGCTCCCAGGTGGGTGCCTACGAGGCACGGATGCCCGTTCGCTCCACGAAGCTGCTCACCACCGTTGTCACTAGCAAGCGTGACTGGCCGCGCCAGGTCCTGGCCGTGACCCAGGGCGACGGCAACGTGGTGCCCCAGCTGCTGACCCTGGTACAGCCGTCACCGCGGGAGAACTACAAGCTCGTGGAAACCACCCCGCTGCAGCCGGGGACCACGTTCCCGTCCATCGGCAGGAGTGGCACGGAGACCCTGGCTCCGAACGACAAGACCGGCCTGCTGTACAGCGGGGAGGAGGCCCTCGCGGGCCTGGCAGACCGCCTCAGCTCCCCTGACTCGAGCTTCAAGGACAAGCTGGTGGAAGGTGAGTCCTCGCCGTACATCGCCGACACACTCTCCTACCAGGCTGAAGTGGTCAAGTCCGGTGAGAACGGCAACTTCTCCTTCACCCACAAAGTCGTGCCGGAAAGCACAGTGGTGTTCCGAACGGCCGACGGCGGTGCCCTGGTTTTGGGTCGGTTGAACTTCGCGTTCGACGGCACTCCCAAGGCTTCCGGCGACAAGCTCACCATCGGTGACGACGCAGCGGCGCTCGCCGGAGGCAAGGAAACCACCACCGGCATGGTGCTGAACTTTGCTGAGTCCATGGCCGTCTATGTCCCGCCGACCGGCTCAACGGACCCCATCAAGCTCGTTGCCGCCACCCGTGGACTGGTCGGAGCAAGTTTCAAGTAGGCAGGCAGCAGGGCACAAGCCCGCTGTGCATTACCCCCGGCAGCGGCCGGAGTGGCTAGAGTGGAAAGCATGAGTTCGCCAGCTTCCCGCCCAGTCCCTCCAGCCGCTGCCAGCCTGCTTAACCTGCGAGGCGCCGTCGACCTTTCCGCACTGAAACAACGCCAGGCGCCGGCTCCCGGTCCCGGAAACGTGCCCGGCAATGCGCCGGGTAATCCGCCCCTTTCCGGGGACGCCGCCGGAACCTCCGAGGCCGGCCCGGCACCGCTGCGGGTCAATGTCACAGAAGGAAACTTCCAGGACCTGGTGGAGCTCTCCACCAGGGTGCCGGTGGTCTTCGCCCTCTGGGCCGCCTACTCACCGGAATCTGCCGGAATGCTGGACACGCTCGAACGAGTCGTCAACAGCTATGGCGGCCGCCTGGTTCTGGGCACAGCCGACATCGATGCTTTTCCGCAGCTCGCACAGGCCTTCCAGGTGCAGGCAGTTCCTACCGCCGTTGCCGTGCTCAAAGGCCAGCCGGTCCCGCTGTTCCAAGGCGGCGCGGACGAGGCACAGGTAAGGGCGCTGCTGGATGAACTGCTGAAAGTCGCGGCCGCCAATGGCGTCACCGGCAGCCTGGGCAATGGAGCACCCGCGGACGCCGAACCCGCGCCGCTTCCCCCGCTGCACCAGGCCGCCTACGACGCCATCGAGGAGGGCGATTATCAGGCAGCGGCCGCCGCCTACCGCCAGGCGCTGCTGGAAATGCCAGCAGACGCAGAGGCCAAGGCCGGCCTGGCTCAGGTGGAAATGATGGCCAGGCTGCAGCCGCTGTCCGCCCAGGACACCGAGGCGCTGCGGACCCAGGCAGCCGAGGAGCCCGATAACCTTGACGCCCAGCTCGCCGTTGCGGACCTGGACGTTGCCGGCGGCCACGTCGAAGACGGCCTCAACCGCGTGGTCAGCTTCATCGGGAGGAACTTCGGCCCCGAACGGGAAACGGCCCGTGTCCGCCTCCTGGAACTTTTCGACGTTGTGGGCACCACCGACGAACGCGTGGCGAAGGCGAGGCAGAACCTGGCCCGGGTGCTGTTCTAGTGTCGGCGCTGTTCCGGCCGCTGAGGCTGCGCTCCCTGGAGCTGACGCACCGCGGCTGGGTGTCACCCATGTGCCAGTACAGCTGCGAACCCGACGGCGCCCCCGGAGTCCCCAACGACTGGCATCTGATGCATTTGGGGTCCTTCGCCGCCGGCGGCGCTGCCCTCATCCTCACGGAGGCGGCGGCCGTCAATGCCGAGGGGCGCATCAGCCCGCGGGATGCCGGACTGTACAACGACGAACAGGCCGAGGCCTGGCAACGGATCACGGACTTTGTGCACCGCCACGGCGCCGCGGAGCCGAAGATTGGCGCCCAGTTGGCCCACGCCGGGCGGAAGGCATCCACGTACTGGCCGTTTTCGGGCCAGCGCGGCAGCGTGCCGGAGTCCGACGGCGGCTGGGCCACAGTGGGCCCGTCGCCGTCGGCCTTTGACGGCTATGCCGAACCCGTCGAGATGACCGAGGAACAGATCCAGGGGGTGATCAGCGACTTCACTGCCGCCGCCATCCGGGCCGTCGATGCCGGTTTTGACACCCTGGAACTGCACGGGGCACATGGCTACCTCCTGCACCAGTTCCAGAGCCCGCTGACGAACACGCGGACCGACTCCTGGGGCGGGGATGAAGCTGGGCGGAACCGCCTCGTGCTCGCCGTGGTCGACGCCGTCCGGAAAGTCATGCCGGAGTCCATGCCACTGCTGCTGAGAATCTCCGCTACTGACTGGGCGGAGGGTGGCATCGACATAGAGGCCTCCGTCCGCCTGGCTGCGCAGGCCCATGAACACGGTGTTGACCTCATCGACGTCTCCAGCGGGGGAGCGGTGGCCCACCAGCAGATCCAGCCGGGACCCGGATACCAGACCGGCTTCTCCGCACGGATCCGACGGGAAACCCGGGTACCCACCGGCACCGTGGGCCTGCTGACCTCGCCCGGCCAGGCCGAGCACGCCGTCGCCACCGGACAGGCTGACGGTGTGTTCATCGCCCGTGCCGCGCTGCGGGACCCGCATTGGTGGCTCCGGGCAGCCTTCGAACTGGGGCATGATCTGGCCTGGGCCCCGCAATATGAACGTGCCGTGCCGCGGCATTCCTTTTAGGCGGCCCTACTCCTTTGTCCCTACTCCTGCGGGAGGACCCCCCACACGGGACCGTAGGGCTACTCTGGCTTTATGACTGCTCCGCATCCTGATCCGGTGGTGCACGCCGGCCCGGTTCCCGCCCTGTCCATCCGCGGGCTCGCCAAGCGTTTCGGCGGAAAAATCGCCGTTGACGGTATCAGCCTCGACGTCCCGGCCGGCTCATTCTTTGGCATCGTGGGACCCAACGGTGCCGGGAAGACCACTACCCTGTCGATGGCCACCGGCCTGTTGCGGCCGGACTTCGGCACCGCGGTGGTCCATGGCGTGGACGTCTGGACCAGGCCGCTGGAGGCGAAGAAGCTGATGGGCATCCTGCCCGACGGAGTGCGCCTCTTTGACCGGCTCACCGGAGAGCAACTGGTCACCTATGCCGGGCTGCTGCGCGGAATGGAGAAAGACGTGGTGTCCGCCCGCGTGGGCGAGCTGTTGTCTGCCCTGGACCTTGGCCAGGACGCGGGCACCCTGGTGGTGGACTACTCGGCAGGCATGACGAAGAAAATTGCCCTTGCCTCGGCTTTGATCCATGCGCCCCGGGTGCTGGTGCTGGACGAGCCTTTCGAATCAGTAGATCCTGTATCGGCCTCAAACATCCGCGCCATCCTGGACCGTTACGTCGCCTCCGGCGGGACGGTGATTGTCTCAAGCCACGTCATGGACCTGGTGCAGCGCATGTGCGACCACGTCGCTGTGGTAGCCGGGGGCCGGCTGCTCGCTGCCGGGACGGTGGACGAGGTCCGGGCCGGCGCCTCCCTGGAAGAGAGGTTTGTCCAGCTCGTTGGCGGCCGCAACCACACGGAAGGCCTGGAATGGTTGCGCACCTTCTAAGGCTGAAGCTGACCCTGCTCCGCAATGGCCTCCGGCGCAGTCCCTGGCAGCTGGTGGGCATGGCCATCGGCGGGCTGTACGCGCTGGGGCTCGTGGGCGCCCTGGTGGTGGCGCTGGTCCTTTTGCGCGGCGCGGACCCGGAGCTGGCCCAGACCGTGGTGGTGCTCGGCGGCTCGGCGGCCCTTGTGGGATGGGCCATTATCCCCCTGGCCGCGTCCGCTGCGGACCTGACCCTGGATCCTGCCCGCTTCACCACGTCCGCCATCCCCATGCGGCAGCTCCTGACCGGCCTGGCACTTGGCGGGCTGATTGGCATTCCCGGCCTCGCCACTGCACTGGTGGCGCTCGCTACCGTGTGGACGTGGGCCCGCGGACCCTTGCCGGCAGTCGCCGCCTTGCTGGGTGCCGCCGTCGGCGTCCTCAGCTGTATTGTCCTGTCCAAGGTGGTGACCACGGCAACCGCCAGCCTTGCGTCGTCGCGGCGCTTCAAGGACGTCAGCGCCATTGTCTTTATGATCCCGCTCATCATGATGGGCCCGATCGTGGCGGGCGTGAGCAGGGGTGTCTCCGCCTCTACGGGCTTCCTGCCGGAGTTGGCGGCCACGTTGTCCTGGACGCCCCTGGGGGCTGCCTGGTCACTCGGCGGCGACGTTGCCTCCGGGAACCCGGGTTCGGCGGCGGTGAAATTCCTTATCGCCCTGGCAACACTCGCTGGCCTCGCCTGGTGCTGGAAGCTCTTGCTTGAGCGGGCCCTCGTCAATCCGCCCTATGCCGGAAGCGGGAGCCGGAAAGGCGGAAAGCTTGGCTTGCTTGGCCTGCTGCCGGCCACTCCTGCCGGTGCCGTCACGGCGAGGGCGTTGACGTACTGGCTGCGCGATCCCCGTTACTCAGGTTCACTTGTTGTGGTTCCGCTGCTGCCCATCCTCCTCGTCTTCCAAGGCAGCCAAAGCGGTGACTATGCCACCCTGGCGCTGGCAGCGCCTTTGGCCGCATTCTTGCTGGCGTGGTCCATCTCGGCGGATGTCTCCTACGACAACACGGCTTTCGCCCTGCACCTGGCCACCGGTGTGAAGGGAACCGATGACCGGCTCGGCAGGGCGCTCGCCTGCCTCACCTTCGCCCTGCCGGTGGTGCTGATCTTCGCCGTGGGCCAGTGCTTCTTCACGGGCAGCTGGGATGCACTCCCGGCCCAGCTGGGCCTCAGCCTGGGCATCCTGTTCACCGGGCTGGGCTTATCGTCCGTGGTCTCGGCACGCTACACGGTGGCCGTGCCGTTGCCCGGGGACAGCCCGTTCAAGAAGCCCCCTGGCAATGTGGGCCAGACCCTGGCGGTGCAGTTCGTAGGGATGGGAGTCCTGAGCCTGCTGGTCCTGCCTGAGGTGGGGCTGTTCATCGCGCAGCTTGTCACTGGCAACCCTGCCTTCGGGTGGGCGAACCTGGCCGTCGGACTGATGCTGGGGCTGGCGCTGTTTGGGGCAGGGATCCGGCTGGGCGGCAAGTGGCTTGACGCCCGCGGACCCGAACTGCTGGCCCAGCTGACCGTTAACCGCTGAATCCGCAGAACTCCAGAAAGGTGGCCCCGAGTGGAAGTTGTCATCCTTCCAGGCAGCAAACAGATCGGGAAACTGGCAGCAGACGCCGTCGAAGCGCTGCTGCGTCGAAAGCCCGCCGCGGTTCTGGGGCTTGCCACGGGCTCCTCGCCCCTTCCCGTCTATGACGAACTGGCGGCACGGCACGAGCGTGACGGGCTGGACTTCAGCGCGGCGCACGCGTTTGCGCTGGACGAATACGTTGGCCTGGAGCCCGGGCACCCGGAGTCTTATCGCGAGGTGGTCAGGCGCGAGTTCACCAACCGGGTGAATATCCTCCCGGAGAACGTGCACACTCCGGATGGTGCCGCCGAGGACCTTCCGGCTGCCTGCGAGGCCTATGAGGACCAGATGCGGTCCATGGGGGGAGTGGACCTGCAGCTTCTGGGCGTTGGCACGGACGGCCACATCGGCTTTAATGAGCCGGGCTCGTCGTTCGCGTCCCGGACCCGGATCAAGAGCTTGATCGAGCAGACGCGCCGGGACAACGCCAGGTTCTTCAACAGCCTCGCAGAGGTGCCGCACCACGTGGTGACGCAGGGGCTGGGCACCATCCTTGAGGCTAAGCACGTTATCCTCATCGCCACGGGAGCGCAGAAAGCCCAGGCTGTCCGTGACTTTGTGGAAGGGCCTGTCGCCGCCATCTGCGCGGCCTCGATCCTGCAATTCCACCCGCATGCCACCATCCTGCTGGACGAGGCGGCAGCGTCGTCGCTGAAACTCGCTGATTTCTACCGGCACACTTACGACAACAAACCCGCCTGGCAGGGGCTATAGGCGCAGGGGCCGTGAGAAGCGAAACGGTCCTCCCGCCGTCGGACGCCACTCTCCCGGAACGGCTAAGATGGATGCCATGACTAGCATGACGGACCCTCTCGAAAACGACCCGATGCGCGAGCTTTCCGGGGCTGGAACGTCCACGGCCACTATTGAGCGCGAGGAACTGCGCCAGGAAGTTGAGCCCGGTGACCGGGAACGCTTCTCGCATTACGTGCGCAAAGAAAAGATCATGGAATCCGCGCTGACGGGTGAGCCCGTCATTGCCCTCTGCGGCAAGGTGTGGACGCCGGGCCGGGATCCGCAGAAGTTCCCGGTATGCCCCATGTGCAAAGAGGTTTATGAAGGCCTCCGCCCGGGCAACGACGGCGGCAAGGGTCCCGGAGGGGACTCGGGCAACAACAAGTAGTGACGGAGACGCTCTTTGGCGGCCCCACCCTGCCCCCGGCTTATCCGGAACGTGCAGCCTGGGGAACCGCCCCAAAACTCCGTGCCTGGCAACAGGAAGCCCTGGACCTCTACTTCACCACCGGCCCCCGGGATTTCCTGGCGGTAGCCACCCCCGGGGCAGGAAAGACCACCTTCGCGCTGCGTGTGGCGTCCATGCTCATCGAATCCGGGACGGTCAACCGTGTCACGATTGTTGCGCCCACCGACCACCTGAAACGGCAGTGGGCCGACGCCGCTGCCAAAGTAGGCATCGCCATCGACCCCAATTTTAAGAACTCCGATGGCCAGCACGGCCGCGGGTTCATCGGAGTCGCCGTCACCTATGCCCAGGTGGCCAGCAAACCTATGCTGCACCGGGCCAAGACGGAGGCCGCCCGCACCCTGGTGATCCTCGATGAGATCCACCATGGCGGCGAGGCCCTGTCCTGGGGCGATGGGCTGCGCGAGGCGTTCGATCCCGCTGCCCGGCGGCTATCGCTGACGGGTACCCCGTTCCGCTCGGATACGTCGCCCATCCCTTTTGTGGAATACGCGCAGGACCGGGACGGCATCCGCCGCTCCAAAGCGGATTACACCTATGGCTACGGCAACGCCCTGCGGGACCACGTGGTCCGTCCCGTAATGTTCATGGCGTACTCCGGCCAGATGCGCTGGCGCACCAGCGCCGGGGAGGAGATGGCGGCTTCGCTTGGCGAGGCTGCGGTCACGAAGGATATTACTTCCCATGCGTGGCGGACGGCGCTGAATCCGGCCGGAGAATGGATCCCGGCTGTCCTTGCCGGAGCGGACAAACGCCTCAGCGAGGTGCGTCGTACGGTCCCGGACGCCGGCGGCCTGGTCATCGCCACCGACCACGAGGACGCCAGGGCATACGCCGGGCAGCTGAAGCGGATCACCGGCGAGTCGCCCACGGTGATCCTGTCCGACGACGCCAAAGCCTCCAGCAAGATCGAGGAATTCACGGCCAGCGAGAAACGGTGGATGGTCGCCGTCCGGATGGTATCCGAAGGCGTTGACGTTCCCCGGTTGTCAGTGGGGGTGTACGCAACGTCTACATCCACTCCGCTGTTCTTCGCCCAGGCTGTGGGACGCTTTGTGCGTGCCCGGAAACGGGGTGAGACGGCATCGGTCTTCCTGCCGTCCGTGCCGCAGCTGATGGCGTTGGCAAACTCGATGGAGGCCGAGCGCGACCACGCACTTGACCGCCCCGAGAAGGAGGACGCCGACGGGCTGTTCAATCCCGAGGATTCCCTGATGGCGGAAGCGAATCGGGAGGACAAAGCGTCGGACAGCCTGACCAAGGGCAAGTTCGAGGCCCTCGATTCGCAGGCCTCGTTTGACCGTGTCCTGTTCGACGGCGGCGAGTTCGGCACCGGGGGAGAAGTGGGCTCGGAGGATGAGCTGGACTTCCTCGGCATCCCGGGGCTACTTGACGCCGAGCAGGTGGGCACGTTGCTCCGGCAGCGCCAGCACGACCAGCTCAACCGGAAGAACCGGCGCTCACCGGCGGCCGAACAGGCGCCGACCGCTCCTGCGATCCCGGACCACAGGATGCTCATGGACCTGCGCAACGAACTGGCCAAGAACGTGGCGGCCTGGTCCGCGCGGACCGGAACCCCGCACGGTGTGGTGCACACCAAGCTGCGGACGGTGTGCGGCGGACCCCCGGTGGCCCAGGCGAACGAGGAACAGCTGCAGTCAAGGCTGCGGAAGCTCCAGGACTGGTTTATCGGCAGGAAATAGCAGCCCGTTTGGAGCTGTCGTGACGTAAAGAGAGGAGTGGCCCGGTGCAGAGCACCGGGCCACTCCTGCAGGTGCCCGCCCTGCAATCAGGCGACGTCTACGCCCCCGAGCTCCATTTCGGCCACGGCGTCGTCGAGGTCTTCCGCGATTCCGGCGGTGAGGGAGCGGATGACCGTTACCGAGTAGCCCGCTTGGACCGCATCGAGGGAGGTTGCCATGACGCAGTAGTCCGTGGCGATCCCCACAACCACCACGTCCTCGACATCATGGCTTTGGAGCCAGTCATCAAGCCCGATGGCGTCGTCGGCTGCGGCGTAGCTTTCGGGATCACCGGCGGAGAGGGACCCGGGCTGGCGGTCCCCGGTGGGCACTGCGTCCTCGGGCGCCAGGAGCCCTTCGAATCCCGAGTACGCTGCTGCGAATTGGCCCTTCTGGAAATAGGCCTGGATGTATTCGGTGTCCAGGTCCGGATGGAGTTCTGCCCCTTTGGTCCCCGCAACGCAGTGCGGCGGCCAGCTGTCCTTGAAGTCGGGCTCCTCGGAGAAATGGGCACCGGGATCGATGTGCCAGTCCTGCGTGGCGACGATGTGGTCGAACTCAAGGTGATGTGCGTCCACGTAATCGCTGATTGCCGCGGCTACCTCCGCGCCGCCGGCCACAGCCAGTGAACCGCCTTCACAGAAATCGTTCTGGACGTCGACAATGATCAAGGCGCGTGACATCAGTACTCCTCGTAGATGGTGGGAATGGCGGCTTCGCCGCGCTGCAGCCGGTTGACCACGGGTGGAAGTTCGGCCATGGTGTCCGCGTGCCGCTGCCGGGCGCGAAGAACGCCTTCGTGCCCGGTCCAGCCCGGAAGGAGTTCGCCGTTCTTCATGAACTGCTGGAGCAGGGGCCGGTCGTTGCCGTCGTCCTCGGGTCGGTGTCCGATTCCTACTATTTCCTGGGTGGCGATTCCGTGCTCATTGAGCTTCCGCAGGGCGTACTTGCGCCCGCCCATGCTGGTCTTGTTCTTGGCAGCCTTCGCCACCGAGACGAAGTTGCCGTCGTCGTCGGTGCGGCTGACGAGCTTGTAGACCATGCTGGCAGTGGGTGCGCCTGAGCCAGTGACCAGTGACGTGCCCACGCCATACGAGTCGACAGGCGCGGACTGCAGTGCGGCGATGGCGAACTCGTCCAGGTCCGAGGTCACCACGATCTTGGTGTCCTCGTTGCCGAGTTCGTCCAGCAGCTGCCTGACCCATTGTGCCTGCGCGACGAGGTCGCCGGAATCCAGCCGCACCGCACCCAGCCGGGGCCCTGCCAGCTCGACGGCGGCACGGACTGCCGCTTCGACGTCGTACGTATCCACCAGCAGCGAGGTGGCCGGCCCCAGGGAGGCGATTTGCGCCTCGAAGGCCTCCCTTTCGGTGTCATGCAGGAGCGTGAACGAATGCGCGGCGGTGCCCACGGTCTTGATGCCGTAGCGGATCCCGGCTTCGAGGTTGGACGTGCTGTCGAACCCGGCGATGACGGCGGCGCGTGCGGCGGCCGCGGCGGATTCCTCGTGCGTGCGGCGGGATCCCATCTCGATGCAGGGCCGGTTGCCGGCCGCAGTGATCATGCGGGAGGCTGCGGAGGCGATGGCGCTGTCGTGGTTCAGGACGGAAAGCAGGTAAGTCTCCAGCATGCAGGCTTCGGCGAACGTTGACTCGACGATCAGGATGGGCGAGTTGGGGAAGTAGGCCTCGCCCTCCGGGTAGCCCCAGATGTCCCCGGAGAAGCGGTAGTTCGCCAGGTAGTCTAGCGTGTCCTGGTTGACCACGCCGGTCCGGCCGAGGAAATCCAGTTCCGCCTCGCCGAACCGGAAGTCAGCGAGCCCTTCCAGGAGCCTGCCCGTGCCCGCCACAATCCCGTAGCGGCGGCCGTCCGGCAACCGCCGTGCGAAGGCCTCGAAGACCGACCGGCGGTGCGCGGCGCCGGAATGGAGCGACGCCTGCAGCATGGTCAGTTCGTAGTGGTCTGTGTAAAAGGACGTGCGGGGATGGTCCCAGCCGGCAGAGGTACTCACAAAATTCACTCTAGTCCCCACCGGCTCCCAACGTCTCGCTTCGCTTCGCCGCGGGGCCCTCGCCGGCGTGGGCCCACCCAGCGTGGGCCTCCCCATAGAATGGACAGATGACCTTAAGCGTTGCGCTCGGCCCTGATACACAGGAGGGCACCCGGACCGGGACAGAGGCGTCCACCGACTCCCTGACCGCCCCGGACATCCCCTGGAACCTGGTGATCTGGAACGATCCCGTCAACCTGATGAGCTATGTCAGCTATGTTTTCCAGAGCTACTTCGGCTACTCCGAATCCAAGGCGAACAAGCTCATGATGGAGGTCCACAAGAAGGGCCGGTCCATTGTTGCGCACGGCAGCAAGGAACAGGTCGAACGCCATGCCGTGGCCATGCACGGCTTCGGGCTGTGGGCCACCGTGGAGAAGGCATCCGGAGGGCCGGGAGGAAATTCCGGCAAACCGGGCGGATCCGGGCAGGGACGAGGCAAGCGTGGCTAAAGCATTCAAATACGGACTCAAAGGCATCACCGGATTCCTCGAACCTGCAGAACGGGAACTGCTCCGCAGCCTGATCGATGACGTCATCTCGATGCTTCAGCCGGAGGAGCGGGCCAACCAGGATCCGCTGACTGCGATGATCGGGCTGGACATGGACGTCCAGGAACCCACCGACCGCGCGGTCCGGCGGTTGCTTCCCAACGTGATGAAGAACGACGACGGCGCGTCCCTGGAATTCCGCCAGCTCACCGAGCGTTCACTGCGGGAAACCAAGATCGGTGCCCTCCGGGCCGCCGCCCTGGACCTGGACAAAGACGAAATTCTCCTGACCCCTGAGGGCGCCCGACACTGGTCGATGGCCCTGAACGACGTCCGCCTGGTGCTGGCGGAACGGCTTGACATCCGGGATGAGGAGGACGCGGAGCACGTCCACCTCATGCAGGACTGGTCCCAGGCGGAGGACGTGGAGAGCTACCTTGCCCTCGTATATAACTTCGCCACATGGCTGCAGGAGTCGCTGGTCCAGGCGATGCTCCAGTCCTTGGACACGCGGGCCTGAATGCTGTCCTGTCCGGGCTCTCCTTTCCGGTGTGCGTCAGCCTCCTGCTTCGGGGATATATCCTGCAGTGTGACAAATTAGACATGAGTCGGCCGACACAATGTGATGGCCGCACCCACAGGGAAGACCTATCCTCGAATAATCATGACAACAGCCTCGAGCACGGATTCGACAGCAGCTGCGGCGGAGTCCCCAGCCAGCAGCATTCCCGGCGGTCACCTGGGATCCCGGCCCATCGGCGTCTTTGATTCCGGCGTCGGCGGACTGACCGTGGCGCGGTCCATCATCGACCAGCTGCCCAACGAATCGATCCTTTACGTTGGCGACACCGCCCATGGGCCGTACGGGCCGTTGCCCATCGCCGAAGTCCGGGCAAACGCCCTGGGCGTGATGGACGAACTGGTGGACTCGGGCGTCAAGCTGCTCACCATTGCCTGCAATTCGGCGTCGGCCGCTGTCCTGCGCGACGCACGTGAGAGGTACACCGCCAAATACGGGATTCCCGTTATTGAAGTGATCCAGCCCGCTGTGCGGCGGGCAGTGGCTGCCACCCGGAGCGGACGCGTGGGCGTCATCGGAACGTCCGCCACCATTGGGTCCCGAGCCTATGAGGACACCTTTGCCGCCGCACCGGACCTGGAGATCACGTCAGTCGCGTGCCCTGAGTTCGTCAGCTACGTCGAAGCAGGCATTACCACCGGCCCGGCGCTGCTCGCCATCGCCGAAGAATACCTGGCACCGCTGAAGGCCGCCGGCGTGGACACCGTTGTCCTTGGCTGCACCCACTACCCGCTGCTGACCGGGGTCATTTCCTACGTCATGGGCGAGGACGTGACGCTGGTCTCGAGCGCGGAGGAGACGGCCAAGGATGTCTACCGCGCGCTGGCAACCCACGACCTCCAGCGCACCACGGCAACGCCGCCCGAACACCACTTCATCGCCACGGGCGATGCCGGACAGTTCGAAGCGCTCGCGCGCCGCTTCCTGGGGCCGGAGGTCCTCTCAGTGCGGCACGTGGACCATGTTTCCGCCCAGTACCCCACAGGCAGCCTGGCCCGGATCACCCCTGAGATGATTGCCGCTGCGCAGAGCGGAGCCGGAAGCATCAGGCCCCAGCGGCGGTTGTCGAACTTCGTGGGCAATGCCGGCCGGGCCGGGGGTCCTGCCCAGTGAAGCTCACCATCGTTGGCTGCACGGGTTCCTTCCCGGGACCCGGCTCGCCGGCGTCCTGCTACCTGCTTACCGCCAACGACGGCGAACGGACCTGGAAGATCGTGATGGACCTGGGCAGCGGAGCCTTGGGCGCCATCCAGCGCTACACCGATCTCGAGGACATCGATGCGATTTTCCTGACCCACCTGCACCCGGACCACTGCATGGACCTGTGCGGGTTGCACGTGGCGGTCCGCTGGAAGCCAGGCGGCTGGGGACGCGGCCGGATTCCTGTGTGGGGTCCGGCGGCAACGGCCGACCGCATGGCAACTGCGTATGGCCTGGAGCTGGATCCCGGCATGCACGAGGAATTCGACTTCACCAACTGGACCGAACGCGAGTCCGTAACCCTTGGCCCATTCACCATCACTCCGTTCGCCGTGAACCACCCGGTGGAGGAGGCTTACGCCCTTCGGGTGGAGGTCACAGAGCCGGATAAGGAAGGCAACCTGGTCAGCCGGGTGCTGACGTACTCCGGGGATACCGATTCCTGCGCCGGCCTGGAGGAAGCGGCCAAGGACGCTGACCTCTTCCTTTGCGAGGCAGCCTTCGAAGAGGGCCGCGACGACGGCATCAAGGACGTGCACCTGACCGGCAAGCGCGCGGGCGAGGCGGCGGCGGTTGCCGGCGCGCGCCGGCTCCTGCTCACGCACATCCCCGTCTGGACCTCACCTACTACCGTCATGGCCGAGGCCCGCCCGGTCTTTGGCGGCGACGTCGCGGTCGCGGTGGCCGGAGTGCACTACACGATCTAGGAGTACGTGCCCGTTGGGTAAGTACTGGTACCGGGCCTGGGGTGGAGCACGGCAGGGGTGCCCGTGGCCGGGCTGCCCGCGGCTAGTCGATAAGCTAAAGGTATGACTTCAGAAGCAACCGCAGTGCCCGTGGTACCCGTAGTGCGCGCCGATGGCCGTACGCCGGACCAGCTCCGCCCCATCAGCATCACGCGCGGGTGGTCCAAGCAGGCAGAGGGTTCGGCCCTGATCGAGTTCGGCAACACGCGGGTCCTGTGCACGGCTTCGTTGACGGCTGGCGTTCCGCGCTGGCTCAAGGGCGAGGGCAGAGGCTGGGTCACCGCCGAATATGCCATGCTGCCCCGCGCCACGAACACCCGTTCGGACCGCGAATCGGTCAAAGGCAAGATTGGCGGGCGGACGCACGAGATCTCCCGGCTGATCGGCCGTTCGCTGCGCTCCATCATCGATACCAAAGCATTGGGCGAGAACACGATTGTGCTGGACTGCGACGTCCTGCAGGCCGACGGCGGAACCCGGACCGCGGCCATCACGGGAGCCTACGTTGCCCTGGCCGACGCCATCCGCTTCGCCCGCGACAACAAGCTGATCGCCAAGAACGCCCAGCCCCTGATCGACACCATCGCCGCAGTCTCGGTGGGCATTATCGACGGCGTGCCCATGCTTGACCTGCCCTACGTCGAGGATGTCCGGGCCGAGACTGACATGAATGTTGTGGTCACCGGGTCAGGGAAGTTCGTGGAAGTCCAGGGCACTGCGGAAGGGGCGCCTTTCGACCGTGACGAGCTGAACCAGCTGCTCGATCTTGCCCTCCTGGGCACAACCCAGTTGGCGGCGATCCAGCGCGAAACCCTCGCGGATGCCCTGTGAGCCCGGCAGCACCAGGCGGCGGCCTTCCGGATAGCGCCGGATTGGACAGCGCTGGATTGGATAGCGCCGGATTGGACGGCACCGTGCCCCGGCTGGTCCTCGCCACCCACAACGCGGGCAAGCTCCGCGAGCTGCGTGAGCTCCTGCGCGGCCAGGTTCCAGGGCTCGACGTCGACACCCAGGTAGTGGACGCCGCGACGGCCGGTGCGCCGGACGTCGTCGAAACAGGCGTGACGTTTGCCGAGAATTCGCTGCTCAAGGCCCGTGCCGTGGCCGAGGCAACCGGCATGGTGGCGATCGCCGACGATTCAGGGCTGGCTGTGGACGTCCTTGGCGGGGCCCCTGGCATCTTTTCTGCACGCTGGGCCGGCCGGCACGGTGATGACGCCGCCAACCTGCGGCTCTTGCTGGACCAGCTCTCCGACGTCCCGGACGGGCACAGGGGTGCGGCCTTCGTCTGCGCCGCAGCGCTCGCCGTGCCTGCGCCGGGCGGCACGGCCCACGAAACGGTGGAATACGGGCAGCTTGAGGGGATCCTGCTGCGCGAGCCCCGGGGTGTGGGCGGTTTTGGCTACGACCCCGTCCTGCAGCCGCTCGGCGAGGACCGCAGCTGCGCGGAACTGTCCCCGGAGGAGAAGAACGCGATCAGCCACCGGGGCAAGGCCTTCCGGGCCCTGCTGCCCGCCATCGTTGAGGCCCTCGCCCGGACGTAGCGCGGTCTCTGATGACACCGGATCGAAGAGACAAAGGAAGGGAGCCCTGCATAAGCAGGGCTCCCTTCCTTTGTGCAGGCGTTGTGCCGGCGGTGCTCTTCAGGACCTAGTCCAGGTTGGTCTTGCGCTCTTCAGCGGGGGCGTGCTCTTCGATGAATTCGTCCACCGCATCCGTTCCGAAGACGGCTGCCTGGCGCTTGGCCGAGATGCCGCGGAGTACTTCGATGCCGATCGGGATCACGGAGACCAGCACGATTGCGATGAAGATGATGTCCAGGTTGTCCCTGACCCACGGGACCCGGTCGCCCAGCAGGTAGCCCAGGAGAGTGACGCCGCTGCCCCAGAGAACAGCGCCGATCACGTTGAAGAGGAAGAATTTCTTCTTGTCCATCTGGGCCACGCCCACAATGACCGGAACGAAGGTCCGGATGATTGGAACGAAGCGCGCCAGGATGAGCGCCTTGCCGCCGTGCTTTTCGAAGAATGCGTGGGCGTTCTCCACGTTTTCACGCTTGAAAAGGCGGGAATTTGGTTTGTTGAAGATGGCAGGACCGGCCTTGGAACCGATCAGGTAGCCGGTCTGGTTGCCGATGATGGCTGAGACGGTGATCAGCAGTGCCAGCAGCCAGACATTGAACTTGATGGTGTCGGTGGCCACCAGCAGGCCGGCCGTGAACAGCATCGAATCGCCGGGCAGGAAGAAGCCCACCAGCAGGCCTGTCTCGGCGAAGACGATGCCGCAGACGAGCAGCACCACCCAGGGAGCCAGTGCAGGGTCGGCCAGGAAGACCTGGGGGTTCAGCCAGTCGGGCAGGAATGATGCCAGCTGCGGCTGGACCGGTCCTGCACCTCCCAGCATGGGCACGGCGAGGTCGCTGATCGCAAGAAAGTTCACCTACTCAGGGTACTTGACCTAGCCAGTGGCGGTGGCGCGGATGCCACCCGTCGCTCAGTGGACCAAGTACGGGAATCCGTTGCTCATCCTCGCCGCCACCCGCCCTCGTGCAGGTGATATCCGCGACAGCGCCGCCGTGGTGCCGCCGGAAGGGCCATGCGCGGCGGTAAAGTGTGGGCCGTGGGTTTGGACTTTACGGCGATCGACTTCGAAACGGCCAACGGCTTCCGGGGTTCACCGTGCGCGGTGGGCTTGACGAAGGTCCGGGGTGGAAAGGTCGTAGCCGAGGCGTCCTGGCTTATGCGGCCCCCGGCGAACCACGACCACTTTGACTACCATAACGTCCGGATCCACGGCATCCGGGCCGAGGACGTTGCCGGGCTGCCCCGGTTTGGTGAGCTGTTTCCGGAAATCGGTGCCTTCATCGGCGACGACATCCTTGCGGCGCACAATGCGGCCTTCGACCTCGGCGTCATCAGGTCAGGCCTGGAGGTGTCGGGCCTTCCCGGACCCGCCTACGACTACGTCTGCACCGTGATGCTGTCCCGCCGCTGTTACTCGCTGGTCTCCAATTCCCTGCCGTTCGCCGCCGAGGAGGCCGGCGTCCCGCTGGTCAACCACCACGACGCCGGGGAGGACGCGCGGGCATGCGCCGGCATCCTGATCGACATCGCGGCACGAAACGGGGCCAACAGCATCGCCGAGCTGTACCTGTCACTTGGCCTTGCCGTGCCCCACCAGCAGGCCTTCGATCCATCCCGGGACGCCCTGTCCAAGCAAAGCCTCGCTGCAATCGACGTTGCCGGCACCGGCGGCAGTGGCGCCGCCCGTCCACTGCCGTTCCGGTCGGGCTGGCCTGAGGAGGGTGCCAACCCGCTGCCCAATGGCGACGCCGAACCCGGCCATCCGCTGTTCGGCCAGACTGTCGTCTTCACCGGAGAGCTTTCCATGGCCAGGCCCGAAGCCAAGGTCCGCTCGGCAGAACTGGGCGCCCGGCCCGAAAGCAGGGTGACGGCACGGACCACCGTGCTCGTGGTGGGAGACGGGTTTGTGGCCTCGGACCTGCGCTCGGGGAGGCTGACCGGCAAAGCCCGGCGGGTCCTGGAACTGCACGAACGTGGCCAGATGATCGAAGTACTCTCCGAAGGCGAGTTCCTCCAGATGGTGGGCGGCTACGCCACTGCCGGCGTTGGTGCGGGAGCCCACCCGGCCTGATCCCTGGCGCAATTCATCTGGCGCAACAAACCTTCCACGCCGCCCGGTGTACTCCTAGCCTTGCAGCATGATCAAATCCACGGGCGTTCAGACCACCCCTCCGACCACGCGGACGGGGATCGACTGGCGCGTGGTGTTTGCCTTCCCCAACCCGGTCAACGAATACGCTGCCCGGATCACGGCCGGGCTTGTAGTGCTGCTGGCCGGCATCACGCTGTTAACCGGTTCCGGGTGGGGACTGCTGTTGATCGCCGCCGGGTTTTGGCTCCGGGTGCTGTTCGGCCCCAGGATCTCCCCGCTGGCCCTGCTTTCGGTGAAAGTCCTGGCACCGCGGCTGGGGCGGCCTAAGCTCGTCCCGGGACCTCCCAAGCGCTTCGCCCAAGGTCTGGGCACCGTGGTCTCCACCACCGCCCTGATCCTTTTCGCCGTTGGGGCAGCCCCGGCAGCCTGGATCGTGCTGGCGGTGCTGATCCTGGCAGCCTCGCTGGAAGCCTTTGCAGGCTTTTGCCTGGGCTGTGTCATCTTCGGGCTGCTGCAGCGCCGTGGCCTCATTCCCGAGGAAGTCTGCGAAGCCTGCAACAACATCTCCCTTAGGCGGTTGTGACGCCCACCAGCAGGTCCGCCATGCCGCGGATGACGTGCGGAGCCTCTAACCGCTCGAGCCAGGCAGCCGGGAGGCACGCCTCGCCGTAGTAGGCGCCGAGGATGTTGCCGGCGATGGAACCGGTGGAGTCGCTGTCCCCGCTATGGTTGACGGCCAGGCCGATGGCGGCACGGAAGTGGTCTTCCGGTGCGCTTGGGGCGGTTTCGTCAGGGGCGGTGGCAAGGACCGAGTAAAGCCCGACGGCGAACGCCTCCTCCGCGACCCAACCCTCGCCGAGCTGCTGCACCAGTTCCTCCGGCTCTGCAAGCCCGGTTTCGGCCAGGCGGACGGCAGCCTCCAGTCGCACCGGCAATTCCGGTGCGACGTCGGCGATGGCCCGCACATCAACCAGGACAGCCGCCGCAGCCGACTGCAGGCTTTCACCGGACACCAGGCGGTGGATCAACAGGCTGAACGCTCCCGCACTCTGGCGCGCGGACGGGTGGCCGTGCGTCAGGGCCGCGGCGTCGGCACTGAGCTTGTAGACGGCGTCGGGCGTGATGTGGGGTATCAGCCCGAACGGTGCGGACCGCATGACCGTCCCGCAGCCCTTGGAGTCGGGGTTGACCGGACGGAAGGACGTGCCCATCTCGCCGGTGGCGAGTCCGCTGATGCAGGCCGAGCCTGGGGCGCGGCGGTGCCGGAGCACCTCCTGAGTGTCGATCCAGCGTGGCTGGGGAACCGGGGCGGAGGACGGTGCCGCCTCACCTTGGCTGGCCAGCCAGCGAAGGTATGCCAGCCACAGGCAGGCGTTGACGTCGGCGCCCACGCCGGAATTGGCCCATTCGAGGGCCTCGACGAGGCCGTCCACGGTGTAAAGGGTCATTTGGGTGTCGTCCGAAAAGTGGCTGCCGCCGTCGACCGCTGAAAAATCCGTCAGTCCTTCCGGACCGAACCGGCGGCGGATGTCCGCGATGGAGTCGAACTCGACGGCGTAACCCAGCGAGTCGCCCAGCGCCCCGCCCAGCAGGCAACCATGGATGCGGGACTCCAACGAAGGCACGGCAAGGGCGCCCGGTTCATAGCTCATGCCAGTAAATTTACCGTGGCGAAGGCCGTCGCCTGCACCGGACGCTAAGCTCGGTTCCAGCCAACGCCCAGACTCCGGTGGCACAATGCAGGGGCTGCCTGGTGCATTACAGCCCACCGCAGTTCCCGGCCACTGTGCCTGACCCCTACGAAAAGGACCGTCCAAACATGACCACGCCTGTGCCCGTTCACCACGCCCACAACGCCGAGCCGTACGGCAGCGGCGCTGTCGCCGTCCGTTACGGGCTGGTGGCCAGACTGTCAGCCGAAGCATTCGGCAGCTTGTTTCTGGTGGTGGCGGGCCTCGGTGTGCCGCTCTTCACCATTCCGCAGTCCAGCCCGCTGCCTGCGGCTCTCGCCGCTGGCCTCGCTGTCACTGCCGTAATGCTGGCGTTCGGCTATGTGTCGGGCGGACACTTCAACCCCGCCGTGACCGTCGGCCATGCCGTGGCCGGGCGGATCCGCCTGGCAGACGCCGCTGCGTACATCGGGGCGCAGCTGGCAGGTGCCCTGCTCGGCGCCCTGGCGCTCTTCGCGATCCTGCGCACGCTTCCCAGCATCCAGGACAGCCGGACGGCGTTCGACACCGTCACGGCGGGTTTTGGTGAGCATTCCATTATCCAGGCGCCCATGGCCGCTGTCCTGCTGCTGGAAGTGCTGGGCGCCGCCATCCTGGTTGCCGTGTTCCTGGGCACCACCGCCCGGAACGGCCTGAACAAAGCCGCTGCACCCGTCGCAGTGGGCCTCGCCTTCGCAGTGCTGTTGCAGCTGGGCCAGTCCGTGGGCAACGCGCCCTTCAACCCTGCCCGCGCCACGGCGTCTGCCGTTTTTAGCTCGTCCTGGTCGCTGGAGCAGCTCTGGGTCTTCTGGGTGGCACCGCTGGTGGGCGCAGCCATCGCAGGGCTGGTTTTCCGCGGCTTCGCGGTTTCGACTCCTGCCGCCGGCGGAACGTCCGTTGCTGTTTCCGCTGACGCGGCGGACGCGGACCTGGAAGAATCCGATGAGCTCGAAGAAGCGGAAAACCTGGACGGGCCGGAAGGCTCGGTTGCGTCCGAGCCCGCGGCGGTCCCGGCGACCAAAAGCAACGAGGCCCAGGAGTTCTTTGACGGAAAACGCGGTTAGGCCTCCCGGCCAAGGGTCCCCGCATGCACTGCGCAGGGGCCCTTGCAGCGGGGTTGGCTCAAACTGTCAGTGGCAGCCGATAGCGTAGGAATATGCGGTTATTGCACACATCGGACTGGCATCTGGGCCGGTCGTTCCACGGCGTCGGGATGCTCGATGCCCAGCGGTCCTTCATCGACCAGTTGGTCAAGGCTGTTTCGGAAAACGCTGTTGACGTTGTCCTGATCGCCGGCGACGTATACGATCGCGCCCTGCCGGGAGTGGATGTGGTGGGCCTGCTGGACGATGCCCTGGTAAGGCTCACCGGAGCCGGCGCCCAAGTGGTCCTGACCAGCGGCAACCACGACTCCGCCATCAGGCTGGGGTTTGCCTCCCGGCTCTTGGAACGGGGCGGGGTGCATCTTCGGACTCGGCTGGCCGAACTGGACCAGCCCGTGCTGCTGCCGTTGGACGCAACGCCCGTGAAAGACGGCGCAGCCGGCGCCACACTGGCCATCTACGGCATTCCGTGGCTGGAACCGCGGCTGGTGGCCGAGCCGCTGGGCGTGGAGACGGCCAGCCACTTCGAGGTCACCCGGGCAGCTACGGACCTCATCCGCGCGGACCTTCGGCGCCGCGCCGGGCAGGGCACCGTCTATTCCGTCGTGCTGGCACACACCTTCGCCAGCGGCGGCATCAGCTCGGACAGCGAACGGGACCTCAGCATCGGCGGAGTCGGGGCCGTCCCCCTGGACCTGTTCGACGGCTTCAGCTACACGGCCCTGGGCCACCTTCACGGCCGTCAGACGCTCTCTGCCCAGGTCAGGTACTCCGGATCCCCGTTGGCCTATTCCTTCTCGGAAGCCAGGCACCAAAAAGGGGGCTGGCTTATCGACGTCGGCCCGGCCGGAGTCGCCAGCGTGACCGAAGTGGCCTGGGAGGCCCCCCGGAAACTGGCGGTACTCCGCGGCGGGATCGCGGAACTGCTGGAATCCAGTGACCACACCTGGGCAGAAGATGCCTACTGCCAGATCACCCTGACGGACGCCCAGCGGCCCGCCCAGGCCATGGAACGCCTGCGGTCACGTTTCCCGGACACGCTGGTGCTGGGATTTGACCCGCAGGGCGCGGCCACGAAGCCCGCGTCGACCTACAGCAGCAGGCTGGCCGAGGCAGAGGACGACCTCTCCGTCTGCTGCGGATTCCTGGACCATGTCCGTGGCCGTGAACCCGACGACGCCGAGCGGAGTGCCCTGGCAGCTGCCTTGGACAACGTGCGGCTCCAGGAGGCGTCGCTGTGAGGATCCATCGGCTCAGGATCTCCGCTTTCGGACCGTTTGCCGGCACCGAGGAAATCGATTTCGACAGGCTGAGCGCCCATGGGCTGTTCCTCTTGAACGGACCCACCGGCGCAGGGAAGACCAGCGTCCTGGATGCCATCTGCTTCGCGCTCTACGGCTCTGTACCCGGCGCGCGGCAGGACGGCAAACGCCTTCGCAGCGACCACGCGGACCCGGCCACCGAACCGGCCGTCAGCTGCGAGTTCTCAGCCCAGGGGCGGCATTTCGAAGTCACCCGCTCGCCGTCCTGGGACAAGCCCAGCACCCGGGGGAAAAATGGGTTCACTACCCAGCAGGCCAAAACCCTGCTCCGCGAACGGGTGAACGGGGAATGGACGGAAAAATCCGGTCGCAACGATGAAGCGGGCGCCGAAATCACCGGCCTTTTGGGGATGGACCGGGAACAGTTCACGCGCGTGGTCATGCTGCCACAGGGAGACTTCGCCGCATTCCTCCGCTCAAAGGCGGCGGACCGTCTGGACCTCCTGCAGAAACTTTTTGGCACACAGCGTTTCGAGGCAGTGGAGCAGGAGCTCTCCCTCCTTGCCCAGGAAGCGCGCAACGATGTTTCGCGTCTCAACGGACAACTTGAGCTGCTCACGGCCAGGGCAGAAGCCGAGGTATCCGCTGTTGGCATTGATGAATCCGACGCGCCGCCGGCAGCAGACCCGGCGGCCCGGATTGAGTGGCTGCAGGCAGCCCTCGCCGTCCGCGCCGCCGGCCTGGCCGGCGAGGCCGAGGCAGCCGCTTCGCTGAGCAGGGAGCACCGGCAGGCCCTGGACACCGCGGTGGCCCGGACCGGGCGCCGCAGCCGGCTGGAGTCCGCAACAGCGCGGAAGGCCGCCGCGGAGGAAGCAGCTCCGCTGCTGGCGGCGCACGCCGCCCGGCTTTCCCGGCACCGCCAGGCGGAAGTCCTGACCGGTCAGCTGCAGGCAGTGGAGAAGGCGGAGGCCCAACTCCGCAGTGCCTCTGCCGCACGTGAGGCGGCCCTCACCCTGCTGCGAATGGCAGTGGAGGAGGATCCGGAGCTTGGGAGGCTTGATCCGGACGCCCCTGATGCTGAAAGGGAACTGGACAGGCTGCGCTCCCTGCTGGCCGTTGTGGAAGCACGGCTGCTGGACGAAGAGCGGCTTCGTGCCCTCACGGCCAGGCGGACAGCGCTCGGCCGCACAAAGGAAGAACTGCAGGCCGACGGGATTGAACTTGATGGCCGGCTCAAAACCCTGCGGGCGGAGTATGCGGACGTGTCCGCGGGCCTGGAGCCACTCGCCGAGCTGGCAGCAGCCGCCGTCATGCACACCAAGGAAGCCGCCGCGGCCGACGAACTGCTGGACGTCGTCCGCCGCCATCATTCGGCGGTTGCGGCGCAACTGTTGGCGTCAGAGCACTACGAGGCATGCCGTGAGGATCAGCTGCAGAAAAAGCGCCACTGGCTTGACCTTCGCGAAGAGCGCCTGGCCAATGCGGCAGCTGAACTGGCGGCCCAGCTGGCCGACGCCCTTCCGTGCCCCGTGTGCGGCAGCCCGGATCACCCATCCCCGGCAAAGGCCGCCCAGTCAGCCCTCCAGCTGGGCCAGGCCGAAGAAGAGGCCCGGGAGGTGTTCGAGGCGGCCGAGGCCCGGCTCTCAACGCTGGGCACGGAGCTGGCAGGAGCCAAGCAGTTGGTGGCCGTCCTTGCTGGCCAGGGTGGCGACACACCCGAAGCAGAAGCCAGGAAAGCGGCGGACGACGCCCGGCAGGCCGCTGAACGCTCAGATCAGGCGGCTGCCAAACTGGAAGGGATGCGGCTGCGGCTCACGGAAATCGAAACGCGCATCGCAGAAGCAGAGACCGCCAGGGCCGCTGCCGGCGAGGAGCTTGCGCAGGTGCAGTCCACACTGGCTGAGGTCCTGGAACAGGCAACTGCCCTCCACGAGTCACTGTCTGGCCTCCGCTCCGGCCACCGCGACCTCGCGCACCGGCTGCGCGCGCTGCAGGAAGCATCCCGAACGCTTGAAAAGACGGTGCAGGCGCAGGCCCAGCTGGACCAGGCCGAGGTTCGGGCCGCCGACGCCAGGCAACAGTTGGAGTTGGCCCTGCCCGAGGCAGGCTTCAACACAGCCGGGGATGCCCGGGCGGAACTGCTTGACAGCGCCGAGGCTGCGTCCCTGCAGGCAGAGATCCGCGCCGGCCACGATGAACAGGCCAGGGTTGCGGAGCTCTTTGCCTCCGAAGAAGTGATGCTGGCCCTTGAGGAACAGGAGTTGGAGCTGTTCCCCGACGAGGCACAGCTCGGGGAGTTGCAGGCAGCTGCTGCACAGGCTGAGGAGAAGGCACGCGCGGCCGGCCTTTCGGCGGCAATGGCGAAGCGCTGCGTGGAATCCCTGAATGGCATCATGGCGGAATACCAGGACCTCGCCGGCTCCGGAAACGCTCCGCGGGAGCGCGCACGGATGCTGACAGCCTTGGCGGACGCCGCCGGCGGACGCGGTGAGAACACCTATCGCATGAGCCTGAACAGCTACGTCCTAGCGGCGAGGCTGGAACAGGTGGCCCTGGCAGCATCTGAGCGACTGGTTGCCATGAGCGACGGCCGTTACCTGCTCCAGCACACCGATGCCAAAGCGGCACGCGGGGCCAAATCGGGGCTGGGACTGGAGGTGGTGGACCAGTGGACCGGGCACCGCCGTGACACGTCGACGCTCTCCGGCGGTGAATCATTTATGGCATCCCTGTCGTTGGCCCTTGGCCTGGCCGATGTGGTCCAGCATGAGTCCGGCGGAATCCAGATCGAAACCTTGTTCGTGGACGAGGGTTTCGGCAGCCTGGACGAGCAATCGCTGGAACAGGTCATGGACGCCCTCGAAGGGCTGCGGGACGGCGGTCGGGTGGTGGGGCTCGTGAGCCATGTGGGCGAAATGAAGCAACGCATCGGAGTGCAGCTCCAGGTGGTCAAAGGCCGCAACGGGTCCGCACTGCACATCTCAGATACGGTTTCGCCGCTTTCCTGACACCGGATCGTCGAAACCCCAGGTGCTGGCAACCGCTATAATCGGACAGTTACCGGGTTGCGCGCATCGGGAGGAGGGACGATGCGCATGACTGAACGAGCCCGGAACCTTGAATCCTTCAACCCTCCCATCAACTCCCTCCCTGCAGCACGGTTCCAAGACCGGCAGTCCTCCAACTGACGCTCCCCAGCCGATAGCCAGGGGGCGCTTCGCGCAGCTTCCGCAGTTGGCCGGACGTACCTTTATTCCCTTGGGACTCTTCGCCCGGCTGCCCTTGGCCATGCTCACAGTAGGGACCCTGACCCTGGTGACTTCGATCACCGGCTCTTACGCTGTGGGCGGCACTGCGGCAGGTGCGGTCGGTATCGGTTCCGCGCTCGGCGCGCCGGTACTCGGGGCGATGGCAGACCGCCGGGGTCAGCGTCCTGTCCTGCTGATCGCAGCCGCCCTCAACGCCCTCGCCGTACTCGCGCTGATTGCCGCAGCCTACGCCACGGTCCTGGCCGGGGCCTTCCCCGCAGCCCTGCTCGCGGCCGCGTTTGCCGCCGGGGCCAGCTGCCCGCAGGTCGGCCCGCTGGCACGGGTCCGCTGGATGGCGTTGACGTCCCAAAACTCCCCAAACAGCCCGGCTGACAGCAAGGCGTCGAACAGGCAGGACCTGGACACAGCCCTGTCCTATGAGAGCACCGCGGACGAACTCACGTTTGTGCTGGGTCCTGCCTTGGTGGGAATCCTGGCCAGCCTGGTCGCGCCCTGGCTTCCCCTTGCCCTTGCTGCTGCCCTGACCATCACCCTGGTCCCTGCGTTTGCCATCCACCGGACCCACCGGGCTGTTCCTGTCCACCGCACGGTACCCCGGGGACCCTTAAGCCCCGGCAATGAGGGCACGAACGCAGCTGCGCCGAAAGCCACCCCACGCACCATCCCGTGGGCGGTGGCCCTCCCTGTTCTGGCCATGGTCTGCATGGGCACCTTCTTCGGGTCCACGCAGACAGCACTGAGTTCGTTTGCAGCGGGCTTTGCCACCTCCGAAATCGCCGGATTGCTGTATGCCGTGATGGGCGTGAGCTCCGCCGTCGCCGCATTGTCCGTAGCGTACTGGCCGCAACGCCTCACCCTCTCGGCACGGTGGCTGCTCGGCGCCGTAATGATGGCGGCCCTGGCGTTCCTGCTCTTCGTTCCGTCGTCGGTTGCGGGTATGGTGCTGGTGCTGCTGGTTCTGGGAATCCCGGTTGGCCCGGTGATGGTGACGGTCTTCGCCATCGGCGGCCTCATCTCTCCCGCAGGACGGCTGGGAACGGTCATGACGGCGCTGGCCAGCGGCATTGTGGCAGGCACAGCCGTCGGATCCGCGGTTGCGGGCCAGCTGGCACAGGCCCATGGCTATTCAGTGGCGTTCCTCGTACCCGTCGCAGCGTCGGTTGCCCTTATCCTGCTTGGTGCTGCGTCCGCCGTCGTGCTTCGACGGAAGCGGCCCTAAGCCGCCGCGCCGCAGCAGCGCCCGTCAGGCCAGCTGGCGTTCAATCCTGGCAGCGCTTTCGGCCAAGGCAACACCCATAGTGGCGGGGTCATGCGAGGACCGGATATAGACGACGGCGAGGGCGGCCGGCCGCCCCCCAGGCACCCGGACCGGGGCAGCCAGGGATGACACTCCCGCAATGACCTCGTCATGGCTGGCTGAGTACCCTGCGCGGCGGGCATCAGCAGCCTCGGGCCGGTAGGGTATCCCCGGCGCCAGCTGGGCCCACTCGGCCTCTGTCAGTGCTGACTGGATGGCGATGCCCGGTGCCCCCGCGCTGATGGGATGCCGCGTGCCAGGGTGCTGGGCGACTGTCGCCCCTGAATGGCGCGGTTCCACGGTCACCAGGGTGATGCAGTCGAGGTGGTCCCAGACGGCCACGAAAGCCGTCATGTCCAGGGTGTTGGCCAAGTGGGTGAGTTCGGGGAGAGCGGCAGTCTGGAGATTTCGTGAGACGCCCCGAGCCAGGACGGCCAGGCCGGGGCCGGGCTGCACGCGGCCGGCGTCGTCGCGCACCAGCAGCGAGTGGTCCTCCAGCGTCCGCAGGATCCGGTACGCGACGGACCGGTGGACGCCCATGGCGTCGGCAAGCTCGGCGATGGTCATCGGGCTCTGGGCGGCGGCCAGGATCTCGAGCGCCCGGATGCCGCGGGAAAGTGTCTGCGACGGCGACGCCTGCGCTGCTCCGGCGGGGGCGGCGGCTGTGGGATTCATGGTGTCCATCCTAGGCGGCTCCGGGCGGGGGATCGGGCACACTCTTGTGCTGACGCCTTCATCCGAGTAGCGTCCTATATACGAATTAGTAGTTCAAATATAGAACTCGCACGTGAAAGCGTCCACCATGTGGCGCTCGCGGGTCCTGCGTTGAGGATCAGTGATGATTTCCGATTCACGGAACACGGCCGATCCGTCAGCCGCCGGCCGGACCTCGGCCCCGCGGTCGCATCACTTCCGCGGCAGTCTGGGCAGATATGCCACGGGGGTCGCCATTGTGACCTTCGACGGCGCAACCAGGCGCCACGGCATCACGGTTAACTCCTTCACGTCCGTGTCCATGGAGCCACCCTTGGTGCTCGTCAGCATCGCCCGGAGCGCCAGGGCCCACGACGAATTGTCCGGCCGGGCGTTCACGGTCAATATCCTTGGTGCCGAGCAACGCCAACTGGCCTTGCACTTCGCCGGGCGGCCGGGGCCGGAGCCGTTGTGGGTTGAGGGCGGGTCGGCGCCGCGGCTATCAGGTGTCCTGGCCTGGTTCGAGTGCAGGCCCTGGGCCGCCTACCCCGGGGGAGACCACACGCTCTACGTGGGCGAGGTGGCCGATTTCAACTACCGCAGCGGTGACGCGCTGGCCTTTGCCAACAGCAGCTTCACAACCATTCCGGAGAGCCAGTTGGGAATGGAGAACCTCCTCTGACCCCTTGCTCCCGCCACAGGACCAGCACTTGGCAGTTCAACGACGAACGGAGAAAACACGATGGGCATCCGCACCGGCCAGCAATACCTGGACAAGCTCAATTCCATGACGCCGCAAGTAATGATCGACGGCGAGATGGTCACCGGGAACATCGCAGAGCATCCGTCTTTCGCCAACGTGGCCCGCACGTACGCCCGGCTCTTTGACATGCAGCACGAGCCGCAGCACGCCGCTGCGCTGACCTATGTCTCGCCCACCTCCGGTGACACGGTCAGCGCTTCCTTCCTGATCCCGCGGACAAGGGAGGACCTGGCCCACCGGCGGGCTGCCACCAGGACGTGGGCGGAGTACTCCAACGGGTTCCTGGGCCGCACCGGCGATTACATGAACAGTGCCCTGACGGCGCTCGCGGCCTCCGAAAAGTGGTTCGCGCGGGTGGATCCGATGTTCGGCCAAAACATCCGCAACTACTACGAGCACTGCCGTGAAAACGACCTGCTCGCCACCCACACCCTGATCCCTCCGCAGGCCAATCGCTCCGTCTCAGGCTCTGAGCAGCTCGGCGGCCAGCTTTCCGCCCGCGTCGTTGAAGAGCGCAAGGACGGCATCGTGGTTCGGGGTGCCCGGATGCTGGCCACGATCGCCCCGATCGCCGACGAACTGCTGGTGTTCCCTTCGACGATCCTTCGCGGAACCCCCGAGGATGCCCCGTACTCCTACGCCTTCGCGGTCCCGAACGACGCCGAAGGCGTCCGGTACCTGTGCCGCACCTCGCTGTTCCACGGTGGAAGCAGGCACGACGAACCGCTGGCCAGCCGCTTCGAGGAGACGGACGCCGTCGTGGTCTTTCACGACGTCTTTATCCCTAACGAGCGGATTTTCATGCTTGGGCATCCGGAACTCTGCAACGTTTTCTATTCCGAAACCGGAGCCGCCGCACTCATGACGCACCAGGTGGTCACGCGCACGATTGCCAAGAGTGAGTTCTATCTTGGCCTCGCCTCCGAAATCGCGGATTCGATCGGCATCGACGGCTTCCAGCACATCCAGGAGGATCTCGCCGAGCTGATCCAGACCGTTGAGATCGGCAAGGCGCTGATGACGGCAGCGGAGGCTGAAGCGGCGTTGAACGACGACGGCGTGATGCTGCCCAAGTGGTCTACGTTGAATGCCGCCCGGAACTGGTATCCCAAAGTGGCCCAGCGCTTTCCCCAAATCATCCGGAAGCTTTCGGCGTCCGGCCTGATGGCCCTTCCCGGCGAAGCTGACGTCGCCGGGGAAGCGCGGCCGGACATAGACCTCTACTTGCAGGCCAAGACTCTTACCGGCCCGGAGCGCGTGAGGTTGTTCAAGCTGGCGTTTGACGCGAGCGTCTCGTCGTTCTCGGGCCGGCAGGCGCTTTATGAGTACTTCTTCTTTGGGGACCCCGTGCGGATGGCCGGCGCCCTGGTCAGTTCCTACGACCGCGGGCCGGTCCGGGCGAGGGTGAGGGAGTTCCTGACGAGGGAAGACTGATGCATCCGATCCCGCCATCTGTCGAAATATCTGCGAGGGGCGTGTTTTCCCTCACATATTCGTAGTACGCTACTAACTAACTGACCGTTCTGTCGGTAATCATGAAGGCGTTTCACCTGGCAGCACCCCTGCCTTAAACAATGGAGTTTCAATGACCACACCTTCTTTGGTGGATTCACTTGCCGGCCCCAGCACCCGGAGGGAAGAACGCAAGGTCCTGGCCGGGACCCTCGTAGGCACCACCATCGAGTGGTACGACTTCTTCATCTTTGCCCAGTTGACGGGGACGCTGCTATCCCCGCTGTTCCTGGCGCCGCTGAACGATTCCAACCCCGGACTGGCGCAGATCCTGTCGTTTGCCCTGATCGGCATCAGCTTCCTGTTCCGGCCCCTGGGCGCTGTCGTCGCCGGCCACCTCGGTGACCGCCTCGGCCGCAAGGCGATGCTGGTGTTCACCCTCGTCATGATGGGTGCCGCGACGGCGCTGATCGGCATGCTGCCCACGTATGCCCAGATCGGCGTCTGGGCACCGATCCTGCTGATCACCCTGCGCATTATCCAGGGCTTCTCGGCGGGCGGGGAATGGGGCGGTGCCGCGCTGATGGCGGTCGAACACGCACCGCTGAACAAGCGCGGCCTGTTCGGCGCCTATCCGCAGATTGGTGTTCCCGTGGGCATGATCCTGGCCACCGGTCTGCTGTTCTTCCTCAACAGCAGCATGTCCAAGGAGGACTTCGCCGCCTGGGGCTGGCGGGTGCCGTTCCTGCTGTCCATCGTCCTGATCGTGGTCGGATACCTGATCCGCCGGGCCGTGGCCGAGAGCCCGGTCTTCAAGGAGATGGCTGCCCGCAAGGAAGCGAGCAAGGCACCCCTCGGCGAACTCATTCGGAAGCACAAGAAGGCTGTCCTGTACTCCACCATGATCTTCATCGGCAACAACGCCGCCGGCTACCTGCTGATTGCCTTCTTCATCTCCTACGCCACAAGGATCCTGAAGATGCCCACCCCGCAGGTCCTGCTGGCCACCACGCTGGCGTCCTTCGGATGGCTGATCTTCACCCTGGTCGGCGGCTGGCTGTCTGACCGGATCGGCCGGGTCAAGACCTTCCTGATTGGTTATGGCATCGTCTTTGCGTGGATGATCCCGATGTTCGCGCTGATCGACACGAAGGACATCATGCTCTACGGCGTGGCATTGTTTGTCCTGACCATCGGGCTCGGACTGTCCTACGGTCCGATGTCCGCCATGTATGCCGAAATGTTCCCGGCCAACGTGCGCTACTCGGGCATCTCCATTGGCTACGCTTTCGGTGCCATCCTCGGCGGAGCGTTCGCTGCCACCATCGCGGAGTCGCTGCTGCTGAGCACCAAGTGGACCGGCTCGATCGGTATCTACATCATGATCCTGTGCGTGATCTCGGCCGTCGGCGTCCTGCTTGCCAAGGAGACCAAGGGCCGCCCCCTGGGAATCAGCCACCACTAGGGAGAAGGCGCCGCATCAGCGGATCTTTCGATGGCAGGCACGGACCGAAGGGTTCCGTGCCTGCCGTCCCTGTCGTGAAGGCCGGCGGGCTATTGCTCCAGCTGGCTGATGGCGTCCTCGTCCGTCAGCTGCTCGAAATGGCGGTAGAAGCTTCCCACGGCGCGGAACTTGCCCGGCAGGTGCAGGCAGAGGACAGCATCACAGACGGCGGACACGGTAGCCTCCGCCTCCACTGAACCGACGGGCGCCGCGGCCACCACGTGGGCTGCGCCGCCGGAACGGACCGCTTCGACCGCCGCCCTCATCGTGGCTCCAGTCGCGAGGCCGTCGTCGACCAGCAGGACCGTTTTTCCCTTGAGGTCATGCTTGATGGCCGGGTAGGTTTCAACCCGTCGGAGAAGCTCTGCGCGCTCCCTCTGCTCCACTTCATCCAGCCACTCCTGCCGGACGCCATGTTCCAGGACGCGGGACATGAGGGGCCTGTTGAGCAGGCGCACAACGCGCCCGTCTGACCACGCCAGGGCTCCGTACGCGGTCTCGTCATGGCCCGGGATTCCGAGCTTCCGGACCAGCACGGCACCGAGCGGCAGGTACAGGGCCTTCGCCGCGGCCGCCGCAACCGGGATTCCGCCGCGGGCGAGCCCCAGGACAATCGCGTCGGGACGTTCCCGGAACTGCGTCAGCACCGCAGCCAGACGCTCACCGGCATCCGTGCGGTCTTCAAAACGCGTGCTCATTGTTCCCTCTCCCGGCTGACTCCGCCCCGCTTCCAGCCTACCGTCTGCGGTGGCAGCACCGGGAAGTACCGGCCCGTTCCAACCCGGCAGGCCACAAGCATTCAGCAGCCTTCGGACGTGGTGCGGACGGGAGTTATGAAACCCCTGCGGGTCAAACCGCCAGGAAGTCTATGGCGCCCTGCTTGAAGGCCCTGCTGGTAATGGCGTTGGTGTGGTTTCTGCCCGGAAGCAGCAGTTGCTCGGCCATGGAACCTGCCGTCCTGGCCAGCTCGGCCAGTTGCGGCATGGTTGCGGCGCGCTCATCCTTGTCGCCGGCAACCAGGAGCATGGGCATGTGCGGGACGGCCTCGGCAGGATCGTAGGGCTCGTCCTTGATCGCTTCAACCAAGGAAAGCAGGGCAAAAATGTTGTTGCTGGGCAGCAGCATGGCCATCTTGAGCAGCCCCGCGGTGGACTCGTCCGCGATGGGAGTCCCGTCTGCAAGGTATCGCTGGGCCGCCACGAGGTCGAAAGCGGCCAGCGGGTCCGCGACGTTCGGACCGCCCAAGACCAACCGGTGGACGATCTCGGGCTGGGTGGCGCCGAATTCCCAGGCGAGCCTGGAGCCCAGCGAGTAGCCCACAACGTCCATCCCGCTGGCAGGGTCGCCGTCGTGCAATGGCCGGACGCCGGCGTCGAACGCGATCTGGAGCAGGTCAGCGCGGATGCGGCTGGGGGAGTAGGAATCCCGGTCCTCCGGGGCGCCGCTGCGGCCGTGTCCCGGCAGGTCCACGGTGATGACACGCCGGCCCGCCTCCAGCAGGGCCGGCACCCACCCGGTGTCCTCCCAATTGAGCTTGCTCGAGGAGGAAAATCCGTGGAGCAGCAGGATGGGCCGGAGTCCGGCGTCCTGCGCGGGATCGTGCACCCGCACGTACAGCTGGGGATCGGTGCCCTCAACGGTGTGGGAATGCATCTCGCCTGTGTGCCTGCCGCTCATGGTGTCAGTCCTCATCAAGTACGGCGCTCAGGCGGACCCGGCGCTTCGGTGCCTCGTCCTTCGGGACCGTGCCAACAATTCCGGCGGTGTTATCCGGCACCTCGAACACGATCAGGGGGTCGCCGACATTGATCCTGTCACCTGCCCCACCGAAGGTACGCACCACTTTACCTGCCTGCGGACTGGGCAGTTCAACAGCGGATTTGCTGGTTTCGACTTCCACCAGCGGCTGGTTCCGCTCCACGTGGTCACCGGGGGAAACCAGCCATTCGAGCACGGTTGCTTCAATGAGGCCCTCGCCCAAGTCGGGGAGCGGGAACGAGATTTCAGCCACGGCGGTACTCCAATACGCGTTGGATCCCGTTGAGGATCCGGTCGACATTGGGGATGTATTCGTCTTCGAGGTCGCCGGAAGGGTACGGCACGTCGAAACCGGTTACCCGTTCCACGGGCGCCTTGAGCGTGTCAAAGCAGCCCTGCGTGATCAGTTGCGCCACCTCCGCGCCGAGGCCGGAAGTCAGCGGTGCTTCATGGACGACGACGGCGCGCCGCGTCTTCGCTACGGATGCCACCAAAGCTGGCGCGTCGATGGGCTTGAGCCAGCGCAAATCCAGGACTTCGATGTCCACGCCGTCCTCAGCCGCCAGTTCCGCCACCTGCAGGCAGCGTGCCACCATCGCACCCCAGGCGACCAGGGTGAGGTGCCTGCCTGGCCTCATGACCTTCGCAGCGTCGGGAGAGCCGCCGTCGGCCTCGGCATTGGCGATATCAACCTCGCCCTTTTGCCAATAGCGGGACTTCGGCTCCATAAAGATCACCGGGTCCGGCCGCGTGGCTGCGTACTTGAGCAGGTGGTAGGCCTCGTGCGGGTTCGACGGAGACACCACCTTCAGGCCGGGAACGTGGGCGAACAGCGCCTCGAGGGATTCGCCGTGATGTTCGGGGGCGCGGATCCCGCCGAAGCTGGGAACGCGCAGGGTGATGGGCATCGGCAAGGTGCCGCGGCTGCGGTAATTCAGCCGGGCGATCTGACAGACGATCTGGTTGACCGCCGGGTAGGCGAAGCCGTCGAACTGCACCTCGGGGATGGGATGGAAACCAGCCATGGCCAGGCCCACGGACATGCCCAGGATGCCTGATTCCGCCAGCGGCGTGTCAAAGACCCGCTGCTCGCCGTGCTTGGCCTGGAGACCGTCCGTGATTCGGAAGACTCCGCCGAGCCGGCCGCAGTCTTCGCCAAAGACGACTGCCCTGGGGTTGTCCGCGAGGATCTCGTGAAGGGCCCGGTTCAGGGACTGTTGCATGGACAACTGCACAACTTCGTGTCCTGGATTTCCCTGACCCATGGAGGCCTCGCTTTCAAGGATGGAGTTAGACATGCTCCGACTCCTCCCGCCAGTTGGCAGCCTGGGCCTGCAGGGCAGGTGTGGTTTCCTGGAACACCAGATCGAACATTTCGCTGCCAGGGCGTGGTTGCAGCGCCTGAAGGCCTGAGCGGACCATCTCTTCTTCCGCTTTGGCCTTGGCGAGGGCTGTGGCGAAAAATGCCTCGCCGGCGATCCCCCTGGTGAGCAGGACCTGACGGAACCGTTCCAGCGGGTCCTGGCCGGCGTCGTCGTGCTCTTCCTGAAGTGAGCGATAGCGGCCGGGGTCATCGGACGTGGAGTGCGGGCCGCGGCGGTATGTCATGGCTTCGATGAGGACAGGGCCGTTGCCGGCACGGCAGTTCGCCAGCGCCTTCCGCGTCGCGTCCACTACTGCCACGACGTCGTTCCCGTCGACCTGGCTGGCGGGGATGCCATAACCATCCGCCCGGGCGGCCACGGAGCCGCCCGCCACCTGCCGTTCGGTAGGGACTGAAATGGCCCAGCCGTTGTTCTGGACGAAGAACACCACCGGCGCCTTCAGGACCGCCGCGAAGTTCATGGCCTCGTGGACGTCGCCCTGGGATGAGGCGCCGTCCCCGAAGTAGCTCAGGGCCACGCCGTCCTTGTGATCCAGGGTCTGGCCGTGGGCCCAGCCGACGGCGTGAAGCACGGAGCCGGCCACCACTGCCTGGATCGGGGCAAGCCGGGATTCGAGCGGGTTGTATAGGCCGCCGTGCCAGGTGGCCTTGTGCGTGGCCATGTAGGAGACCATATCCACCCCCATGGCACGGGCAACGCCCATTTCGCGGTACGTGGGAAACACGAAGTCGCGGGACAGGTCCACGGCGTACCCGCTTCCCACCTGGGCTGCTTCCTGGCCCAGTTCGGGGGCATAGCCGGGGATGATCCCTTGCCGCTGCCACGCGACGGCGGATGTGTCCAAGTGCCTGACCGTGACCATGAGGGAGTACAGCTCGCGGAGTTCGTCCGGGGTCAACGGCGCAGCGGGTTCACCGGGAGGCGGTGGAGGAAGAGTGCCCATGCCTGTGACCCTAGTCACCGTCGAAAGCCTAAACAATCAGCTCACATTCCACTGACCAAACTGCCAAAAGTTGCCGCCCTGTTGACCATGTTGCCTAGCAACTTGCTCATGTTGCGGCGCTCCCGTCGGCCCGCCCAACTGGGTAGCAGTAAGTGTCGTTATGAGCGTCCATAACGACATTTAGTGCTACCTACTTGGGCTGCCGTTCGCGGCTGGAGAGCCGGGCGCCGATCCGGCAGGCCGCGGCGAGGCAGGCCACCAGGGCGAACGTGCTGAGCAGCTGTGCACGGCTGCTTTCCGCACTGAAGCCGACGGCGAAGATCAGGCCCAGGAGAACCAGTCCGAGGATGGTCAATCCCGGATAGCCTTTCATTCGCAAGGGCAGCGCAATCCCGTCACGGTCTGCCCTGCGGCGCAGGATGAGCTGCGAGACAAGGGCCGTGCCCCACACCACCAGGCAGGTGGACCCCACCAGCTGGAAGAGGGCCGGGAGGATGCGTTCAGGGAACAAGAGCTCCAGCACCGTTGCGGCAAAACCAAAGGCCACGGAGACGCCAACAGCGAGCGCGGGCACGCTCGCCCTGCTCAGCCGGGACAGGAAGCGTGGTGCCTCGGCGCGTTCGGACAGCGAGTAGACCATCCGGGAGGCGCCGTAGAGGTTGGCATTCAGGGCGGAGAGAAGCGCGACGACGGCCACCAGCGTGATTGCCGTGCCGGCACCCGGGATCCGGGCGGCATCGAGAACGCCCGCGAATGGCGACGCGAGGCCCTCTGAGGTGGCAGGCAACACTGCTGCAATAACAAAAACCGAGCCGATGTAGAAGACCAGGATCCGCCACACCACCGTCCGGATGGCCTTGCCCACGCTGTGTTCGGGGTCCTCGGTCTCGGCTGCGGCAACGGAAACGATCTCCGTGCCACCGAAGGCGAAGATCACC
Source organism: Pseudarthrobacter sp. NPDC055928 (assembly GCF_042270935.1). Classification (NCBI taxonomy): domain Bacteria; kingdom Bacillati; phylum Actinomycetota; class Actinomycetes; order Micrococcales; family Micrococcaceae; genus Pseudarthrobacter; species Pseudarthrobacter sp. NPDC055928. The sequence goes on along the minus strand of NZ_JBHJZH010000002.1, from coordinate 109,383 downwards.
ACAAACAGGGCGGTGGCCACTCCGCCGAGGCCCGCCGGAGCGAAGTCTGTTGTGATGTTGGCCAGCCCCGGCGATGTGACGTCGGGAAGGAGGCCCAGCAGCAGGCTGGCGCCGACCACCAGGAAGAGCACGATCGCGGCGACTTTAAGGATGGCGAACCAGAACTCGAACTCGCCGAAGTTCTTGACTCCGGCGAGGTTGATGGTGGTGAACACAATCATGAAGATCAATGCAAGGGCCCACACGGGGATGATCGGCCAGACCGAGAAGAGGAGCCCTGCCGCGCCCAGGGCTTCGGCGGCAATCACGACGACGAGCTGCAGCCACCACAGCCATCCCACGGTAGCGCCCGCTGTCTTCCCCAGTGCGCGTTCGGCGTACACCGAGAACGCGCCGCTTGTGGGGTTGGCGGCAGCCATTTCCCCCAGCGCCCACATGACGAGGATGATGAGCGTCCCGGCCACCAGGTATGAAACAAGGACGGCAGGCCCGGCAGCCTGGACTCCTGCGCCGGAGCCCAGGAAGAGGCCGGCGCCAATCGCGCTTCCCAGCCCCATCATGGTGAGCTGGCGGGGTTTCATGGTGTGGCCGAGGTGGGTTTCCGGCCGCACGTGCGCGGACTTCATTGTCATGCCTTTTGAACCTTCTTGGGGTGTAGGTGGTGGTCCTCGTGGGACCACTCGAATTTACCGCCTCGCCCGCCGGCCAGCGTGCGGCCGTCGTGCCATCATGGACTCAGTTTGATTAGTCATCACGGCAAGGGGCTCACAGGTTGCCTTTTTCCGCTGGCCCCAGAAGGAAAATTGTATGAACGTGGACGCCTTAGACGCCAAAATTGTCCGATTCTTCACTGACTCGCCGCGGGCGTCGGTGCTCGAGGCCTCCAGGGTGCTGGGCGTGGCCCGCGCGACGATCCAATCGAGGCTGGACAGGATGACGGAGGCAGGGGTGATCAGTTCCTGGGTGCCGCAGCCCGATCCCGCCAGCTTTGGCTTCCCGGTGGTGGCCTTCTGCTCCCTGACCATCAATCAGGACCTCGGCCATGACGCGGTAGCGGAAGCGCTGGCTGCGATACCCGAGCTCATTGAAATCCACACGGTTTCGGGGAGCTCGGACCTGATGGCAAGGATCGCCGCGCGCTCCAACCCGGATCTCCAGCGAGTGCTCGATGCCATGATTGCCACGAAGACGATCCTCCGCGCCTCCTCGGTAATAGTCCTCAACACGCACTTCCAAGGGCGGACGCTCAACTTGCTGGAAGCGGCGGCTTCGACCGCCCCGGCCCGATAAGACGACCAGACGGGCTGCGGACCCTGCGGGCTGCGGACCCCGCGTGGGTCCAAGTTGCGAAACATTTTGATAAGCGCCCCGCTGGCCTTAGAATCAGTTCTAGTCATTATGACTTTAACTACCGTGGAGAGAGTGGGTGGAAAGCATGTACACCAGCGCAGCCAATGTGGCCGAACGCCGTACCGCGCCGCCGTCGCTCGCCATTTCCACGGTCATTTTCGCCCTCCGCCCCAGTGAGAAGTCCGGGCGCCCCACTTTGTGGATCCCGCTGGTCCGCCGCATCCGTGAACCATTCAAAGGGCTGTGGGCACTGCCCGGGGGGCCGCTGACCCATTCGGAATCCTTGCAGGACGCGGCGTCGCGCAACCTGCAGGAAACCACCGGCCTGGCGCCGAGCTACTTGGAGCAGCTCTACGCGTTTGGCGGTCTGCACCGCTCTCCAACCCAGCGTGTTGTCTCCATCGTCTACTGGGCCCTGGTACAGCCAACCGAGGCCGCCCTCGCCGACGAATCCGAAAACGTCAGGTGGTTCCGCGCCGACCGGCTCGGCGACCTGGCCTTCGACCACAACGCCATCGTCGACTACGCCCTCTGGCGGTTGCGGAACAAGCTGGCGTACGGCTCAATTGCCTACCACTTCCTGGGTGAGTACTTCACGCTGGCCCAAGTCAGGGAAGTCTACGAAGCGGTCCTGGACCGCCAACTGGACCCGGCCAACTTCCGCCGCCAGATCATCTCCACGCCGGAGATTGAAGAAACCGGCGAATACCTTCAGGGCGGAAAACACCGCCCGCCCCGCCTCTACCGCTTCACCGGCCGCCCCGGCCTTGACCCAGATAACAGGAGCACCCCATGAGCAGCGTCAACACAGCAATCCAGCTGATCACGCGCGAACAGGCCGAAAGCGCCGCACGCACCGCGTCCGCAGGCAAATCAACGTGCAGCCCGGCACTCGCCAAGGGGCCCTGGGACTACGATCTCGCCGAGGCCCTGGCCGGTGTGCCCGCCTACGGCCCGGGAGCATCCAGCGCCGACGTTGCCCCCGCCGCTACGCCCCGCCAGGGTCAGCTGCCCGAAGAATACAAGCTGGCCACCGACGCCGAACTCGACCAGCGGATCCGCGCGGCGAAAGCCACGCTGGGGGACCGTGCCGTGATCCTGGGGCACTTCTACCAGCGCGACGAGGTCATCCAGTACGCCGACTTCGTGGGTGACTCCTTCCAGCTGGCCAACGCCGCGCTGACCAGGCCCGACGCCGAGGCAATCATTTTCTGCGGTGTGCACTTCATGGCGGAAACCGCGGACACGTTGTCCCGGCCCGAGCAGGCCGTCATCCTGCCGAACCTGGCAGCCGGCTGCTCCATGGCTGACATGGCGGACACGGACTCCGTCGAAGAATGCTGGGAACAGCTTGAGGAAATTTTCGGCACCGAGCCCGACGCCGACGGCCGCGTACCGGTCATCCCCGTCACCTACATGAATTCCTCCGCAGCCCTGAAGGCTTTCTGCGGCGAGCACGGCGGCATCGTCTGCACGTCCTCCAACGCCCGCACCGTCCTGGAATGGGCCTTCGAACGCGGCCAGCGCGTCCTGTTCTTCCCGGACCAGCACCTGGGCCGCAACACTGCCAAGGCCATGGGCGTACCGCTTGAGCAGATGCCCATGTGGAACCCCCGCAAGGAACTCGGCGGCAACGACGAACTGGCCCTGCTGGATTCCCGTGTCATCCTCTGGCACGGATTCTGCTCGGTCCACAAGCGCTTCAACGTGGCCCAGATCGAGAAGGCCAGGATCGACTTCCCCGGCGTCAACGTCATTGTCCACCCCGAGTGCCCCATGGAAGTCGTGGACGCAGCCGACTCCGCCGGGTCCACCGACTTCATCAAAAAGGCCATCGCTGCGGCTACCGAACCCACCACGTTCGCCATCGGCACCGAAATCAACATGGTCAACCGGCTCGCCGCCGAATACCCCCAGCACACCATCTTCTGCCTCGATCCGGTGATCTGCCCCTGCTCCACGATGTACCGGATCCACCCTGGCTACCTCGCCTGGGTTCTGGAGGAGCTTGTGGCCGGCCGGGTGGTCAACCGCATCACCGTCGCGGACGCCGTGCAGGCGAACGCCAGGACAGCGCTCGAGCGTATGCTCGCCGCCAGGCCGTAATGACCGCCATCCCAGCCGTCGGACAGACCCCGGCCGCTGCCGACCGCAGCTCTGCCCCGCAGAAGCTGATCGTCGTCGGAAGCGGCATCGCCGGCCTGTACGCTGCCCTCCTGGCAGCGGACGCGGGCGTCGATGTAGTAGTGCTGACCAAGGGTGCGCTCGCAGACAGCAATACGTTCTACGCGCAGGGCGGGATCTCAGCGGTGCTGGACGAACCTGCGCCGGGCGACACCGTTGCTTCCCACATCGCAGACACCCTGACCGCAGGTGCCGGGCACTGCAATGTCGAAGCTGTGCGCGTGCTCTGCACTGAGGCGCGCAGGGACATCGCAGGCCTGGTGCGGTTCGGTGTGCGTTTCGACCAGGATCACGACGGCGGGCCCTCCCTTGGCCTCGAAGCCGCCCATTCCGCTCCACGGATCCTCCACGCCGGCGGCGATGCCACCGGCGCGGGGGTGGTCCACGCCCTCATCAACTCCGTGCTGTCGCAGCAGGGAACAGGAAAGATCAGGATTGTCGGGCAGGCTCTGGCAACCGAACTGATGATGGACGGCCACACCGTGTGCGGTGTCAGGTACCTCCACGGTGGCCGGAGCCTGAGCGTGCAGGGAGACGCTGTTCTGCTGGCGACGGGCGGCGCCGGCCAACTGTTTGCCCAAACCACCAACCCCGCTGTTGCAACCGCCGACGGACTGGCCCTCGCATGGCGTGCAGGCGCTGCCGTGGCTGACCTTGAATTTTTCCAGTTCCACCCCACCTGCCTGGTTCCGGCCCGGACCCAAAGCCCTGCGGACTCGGACCCGCTGTTGATCTCGGAGGCCGTCCGCGGGGAAGGCGCCATCCTGCTGGACGCCCTGGGCAGGCGCTTTATGCCCGAATACCATCCGGACGCCGAACTGGCGCCCCGGGACGTCGTGTCCCGCAGCATCGCCCTCCACCTGGCCAAGCTCGGGGATCCCAACGGCCACGTTTACCTTGACGCAACCGTCATCGAGGCTGCCAAGGGTGCAGGATTCCTCGCACGACGGTTCCCAACCCTCAGCCAGCGCACCAGCGAAGCCGGCGTCGACTGGACCCGCGAGCTTGTACCCGTGGCCCCGGCGGCGCACTACTGGATGGGCGGCGTCGCCACCGACCTCCACGCCAGAACCTCAGTTGCCGGGCTTTATGCCGCCGGTGAAGTTGCCTGCACGGGCGTCCAGGGTGCGAACCGGCTCGCCAGCAACTCACTCCTGGAGGGTCTTGTCTTTGGCCGGCGTGCTGTTGAGGCGTTTCTTGGGGGCAGCGCTGCCGTGCCTCCTTGGGAGTCGCCTGACGGCACTCCTCCGCGTGCTGTCTCGGCCGCTGGCGGCCTCCCCTTGACGCACGCTTCCGGAGCACCCTCAGGCGACCTTGAACAGTCCAGTTTGGGTGCTGGTCGGGAAATGCTTCCGGCCGACGCGTCTGAGTGGGGGACTGTCGTGCCCGAGCCAGAGCCGTTTTCGCGGGACGCGCTGCGGCGGTTGATGACTGCCAAGGCCGGGGTGCTTCGGAATGGCGTGCTCCTTGAGGAGGCGGGGGGCTTACTGGAGGCTTGGGCCGGCGTCGTGCGTCCTGAGGTGGTTCCCCGTGACGGGGACCCGCGGGCGCACGAGGACGCCAACCTGTTGCTTGCCGCCCGGCTGCTCGTGGCTGCGGCGCGGGAGCGCACCGAATCCCTGGGCGCCCACTACCGCAGCGACAGCCCTGCCGAAGCCGCCGACCTGCACGAAGAACTTGAAGAGACCTACACCCGCCCGAAAGCGAGCCTCGTCCATGACTGAATCCACGGTGTTTGACCTGGCCCTCCCCACTGCGCCGGTGCGGGAGATCCTGGAGCGGGCGTTCGCCGAGGACGCCCCTGCCGGTGACATCACCTCGCAACTGCTGATCCCAGCCGAAGCCAAGGCAACTGCCGTCCTGAACGCGCGTGTCCCCGGCGTCTTCAGCGGCGCCACCGTGTTCCGGGACGCCATGCTGCTCATCGACCCGGATACCGACGTCGAGCTCCTGCTCGCCGACGGTGACACGTTCGACGCCGGAACGCACCTTGCCCGGGTCAGCGGCCGGGCACGCTCTGTGCTGCTCGCAGAACGAGTCGCCCTCAACCTGGTGCAGCGCATGTCCGCCATTGCCACCAAAACGGCAGAATTCGTGAAACTCACGGAGGGCACCACTGCCCGGATCACCGATACAAGGAAAACCACCCCCGGGCTGCGTGTCCTGGAACGCTTTGCCGTCCGGTGCGGGGGAGGGGCGAACCACCGATACAGCCTGTCGGACGCCGTCTTGGCCAAAGACAACCACCTGGCGGTCATGACCGGCGGCGATCCTGCCAAGCTGACCGTGCTCCTGGCGGCAGCCAAAGCCCAGCTCGGCCACACCACACATTTCGAAGTGGAAGTGGACAGCATCGACCAGATCGAGCCGGTCCTGGCAGCAGGGGTGGACACAATCATGCTGGACAACTTCACTGTGGAAGAACTGCGTGCCGGTGTGGCACTGGTGGGCGGCCGTGCACGCGTTGAGGCAAGTGGGAACGTCAACCTGCAGACGGTGGCCGGAATTGCCGCCACGGGCGTGGATGTCATATCCATTGGAGGGCTGACCCACAGTGTGGCGGCGCTGGACCTGGGCCTGGATGTTGAGCTAAGCGTCGGATGAGTGCATCGTGATTTTCCTCGACGCCGCCGCCACCACCCCGGTCCGCCGCGAGGTGCTCGATGCGATGTGGCCTTACCTTACCGGAGAATTTGGCAACCCCTCCAGCCATCATTCACTGGGCGAAGCTGCCGCCGCGGCGCTCGCGGACGCCCGTGCCGCCGTCGCCAGTGTCCTGGGCTGCCGGGCCGGGGAGGTGACTTTTACCTCGGGCGGTACCGAGGCGGACAACCTTGCCGTGAAGGGGATAGCCCTGGCACGGCAGGCCTCGGATCCCCGGCTCAACCGTGTGGTGGTCAGCGCCATCGAACATCCAGCCGTGGAGGAGTCGGCACGCTACCTTGAGCGGTTCCACGGGTTCGCCGTCGACGTGGTTCCCGTTGATGCGACGGGACTGGTCACGCCCGAGGCGCTCGCCGCCGTGCTCGGCCCTGAGACCGCTTTGGTCAGCGTGATGTACGCCAATAATGAAGTGGGTACCGTCCAGCCGATTGCAGATTTGGCAGCCCTGGCACGGGCACACGGCATCCCGTTCCACACTGACGCTGTCCAGGCCGCAGGCTGGCTTCCCCTGGACGTCAAAGGGCTGGGGGTGGACGCACTGAGCATTTCAGGCCATAAGCTCGGGGCGCCGAAGGGCTGCGGCGTGCTTTACGTCCGAGGCCGGACCCGGATTGAGCCGCTGGTCCACGGCGGCGGACAGGAACGCGGACGCCGCTCGGGCACCGAGAACGTGGCCGGAGCCGTGGGGCTGGCCACAGCCCTCACTCTGGCCCAACGGGACCAGGTCGGCCTTGAGGAGCGCGTGGCAGGGCTGCGTGACGGCTTCGTCGGCGCTGTGCTCGACGGCGTGCCGGGGGCCGTCCTGACTGGCCATCCCACCAAACGCCTGCCTTCCGTGGCGTCATTCTGTTTCCCCGGTACCAGCGGGGAGTCCGTCCTTCTCGAACTGGAACGGCAGGGCGTGGTGTGTTCCAGCGGTTCGGCGTGCGCTGCCGGCTCGGACGCGCCGTCGACGGTCCTGACCGCGCTGGGCATCCCTGCCGAGGTGGCGCAGACGGCGGTGCGGTTCAGTTTTGCCTCATCCGTCAGTGCCGCGGACCTGGAGGCCGCTGCCCAAGCCGTGCTGGCCGCCGTCGCGAGCGTCCGGACCCTGGGCCGGGCCTAGGCTCCGCCCCCAACTAAGTAGCAGCAGATGTCGTTTTGACCGCTGAAAACGACATTTGCTGCTACTTAGTCGCCAGGGCGCGACGCGGTTCAGGGAAAGCGTCAGATGTGCCGGGCGCGGCGGAAAATCCAGTGCCGGAGCATGGTGAACCTGACGGCCGTCGCCAGGAAACCGGACAGCGTGGTGGTCCAGAGTTCGTCGGCAACGCTTGCCTCCGGTTTCAGCCAATGCAGGACGCCCAGGCTGCTGCCCGTGATGAACAGGGCTACCGCAATAACGATGAGACCGTTCAGGTGGTCCCGAGCCATCCGGCGTTGCCCGGTGATTTTGAACGTCAGCCTGCGGTTCATGGCCGTGTTCAGCAAAGACGTGGCGACCAGCGCTGCGGCATTGGCCAGCTGTGGGCCCAGCCAGGGGCGTAACAGGGCATAGAGCCCCAGCGAAGCGGCCGTGCAGACGATGCCCACTCCGGTGAAGCGGATGAGTTGGCGGACGACCGGGAACCGTAGAATCCCCCGGTAATGCCTGGTGGCGGGAGCCCGACGGCCTTCGTGAACGCCCGGCTGCTGCGTCTGCGGGGCGGCGGGCGCAGCAGGGGATTCCATGGGTCAAGCCTGACACATCAGGCCGCGGAACCCTCCCAAGGCGCTGCCTTCACAGGGTTGGTGAGTTCGCCAATGCCCTCCACCCGGCAGGTGACCGTATCGCCGGGAGCGATGGGCGCGCACTCTGCCGGGAAGCCGGTAAGGACCAGGTCTCCCGGGTGCAGGGTCATGAAGGATGTGAGGTAGACGAGTATCTCGTCAACCTTCCAGCCCAGGTCCGCGCTGCTGGCGGCTCCCAGTGCCTCGCCGTTGTGGACGATGCTGATGGCTGCATCGGCGTCGTCCAACGCGGTAACGATCCACGGTCCCACAGGCGTGAAGGTGTCCTGGCTTTTGGCGCTGATCCAGAGCTCGTCCGAGTTTTGCAGGTCCCGGGAGGTCACGTCGTTGCCGATAGTGAATCCCAGCACTGCGGCGCGCGCATTGTCCGGAGTCAGTCCCCGCACCTTGCGGCCGATGACGATGGCCAGCTCCGCTTCGGGGTCTACGTGGCCGGCATCCGTTGCCAGCTCGATGGCGTCGCCGGGGCCGATCACGCTGGTGGCGGCTTTGTGGAATGCCTGCGGGGGCAGCTCACGGCCCGCACTGCCCGTGTTGTGGGCCATGCCCAGCACATTGGCCGGGACGCTGGGCGCAAGGAACTCGAAGCCCTCCTGGTGCACCCGGTCTCCGGGCTCCCATCCGGGGCGCGGAGTGCTCGACGCATTCGCCGGGGAACCCGGGAAGGGAGTGTCCACCACCGTCCAGGTGGCTCCGGCATCGCTGGCGAAGTCGGCAGCACTGTTGGCTACAAAGAACTGCTCGCCTGGTGTGGCGGGGGAGGCCGGACGGACTCGGGCAAGTCGCAGCTGGGTCATGGGCATTCCTTGAGAGATGTGCGACGGCGGCAGGCGCCTGCTTGCTGGACAGTCAGGTCAGTACAGTTCGCCGGCCGGGATCTCGACGGCGAGGCGGTTCGAGGGGCCGGCCAATGGGCACGCCCACGCCTCGTTGTAGGCGCAGGAAGGGTTGTATGCGAAATTGAAGTCAAGGACGAATTCCGCACCGGGTCCGCTGCCGTGAACACCGTGGAAAGCGCCCTTGATGGTGTCGATCAGGTAGCGTCCTGCACCGTAACTGCCTCCGGGCTGACCTGCCGTTGCGTCACGGAACGGTACAAAGATGCCGCCGCCGTACCCCACAAGCTTCCACACGGCGAGCTGCCCCATCTCCGGAAGGTCGAACGTTCCCAGCCGGACAAAATTGATGACGCCATCCGTGGCGGTTTCCACTGACATTTCCCGGCCGGCGCCCTCCAGCGTCAGCGGCACATGGAATCGGTAGATGGGATCGTAGTCTGCCGTCCTGAGCCCTGAGAAGCGTGCCTTGTCCTGGGCTGTCAAAGCAGATGCGGGATGCGTGGCGAACATCCGGTCGCGTTCGTGCCGCCAATACGAATGGGCCTCCGCAGGGCTCTCTACCGAAATCTTCCGGACCATTTCATACAAAGCGAACGTCCGCAGGCGCCAATCTGCAATGTCGATGGCGGAGATGTCCGCCGGGCTGTCATCCGCCACGCCATACTGCTCTTCCGCCATAGCCACCAGCCTAGTGCCTCGGAGCGCGCTTCCGTCGCGGCGGCGGCACCCGGCGCTACGCTGGCTGCATGACGCGCAAGAGGACAGTGTTTGGGTTTCGGATCATGGCTCTGCTGGTGGGCGGCGGTCTGGCCGCCGGGTGCAACGCGCCAGGCCAGGCTCAGCCGTCCTGGACCGCGGAGCCGGAGGCGTCCCCGTCAACTTCTTCCCCTACCGGGACGGTCACGCCGTCGGGCGATCCGACGGCGACCCAGGAGTCCGGCTCCCCGTCGCCTGGGGCGGCGGCAACGTCAGCTGCATGGAAGACCTTCGCGGATGCCGGCAAGAAAGTGAGCTTTGAGTTGCCGGAGGAATGGATCGCACAGTCTGTGACCCCTGAGGAAGGGACGCTGGCCGGTGCACTGAAGGTGGAGGTAAAGAAGCCGGACGGTACCGTTGTTGCGGCGCTGCGGACGGGACTGCCGCCGTCGGCCCCTGAATGCGCGGAAGCTGCGCGCCGGCCCTACACCGTGATCAGCAGCCTGCCCGTGGACCTTCCGGCGCTGACAGGCGAAGGGACCATCGCCCCGCACGTGGTGTTCAGGGTGATCCAGGGCTACCGGTATTTCGGGTCCTTCGGGATCACGAACATTGTGGGCGGCGCCGACGGCCAGGCGTGCGAACTGCGCAACGTGGTCCGCGGCCCGGCTGGCAAGGGCGATTACTCCTTCGGGGACCTGCCGGTGCTCAAGGCGTTCGCGCCTGATGAAAAGGTTGCACCGGCCAAGGCCTTTGACACCCTCGACCAGGCGGCCAAGTACGTGGACGAGGGGACCGAATTCGCTAACGTCCAACGGATGCTAATGTCTCTGGAGATCAAGAACTAGTCCTGCCGCCGGCCCACCCTGCCGGGCCGAGTGGAGACTGGCCAGCCGCTTCCACACACCCCGGAGATCCATGGACCGCTCTGTTTCCGCACGCCTGGTTTTCAGGACCGTAGCCGACACCAAGGTTGCGCTGGCCATAACAGTGGCCAGGAACCCCGGCTACACCTCCTTTGAGGAATCCCTGTCAGTTACGGCGGACGGGGCGCAGGTGGCGCTGACGGAACTGTCAGACCACCACGGCGGCAGGATCCACTACATGGAATTCCCGGACCCGGCCGAGGTGACTGTTGAGTATTCGGCCTCGGTGGGCGGCCAGGCCACTCCGGAGGACGCGCCGCTGGAGGACCTTATCCGCTACGTGCGCCCCAGCCGTTACGCCGAGTCGGACCGGCTCCTGCCTACCGCCTATGCCGAATTCGGCGGACTCCACGGCGAGGAACTCCTGCAGGCCGTGCGGAACTGGGTTTACGGCGAACTAAGGTACATCAGCGGATCCTCGCGCGGGACCGACGGTGCGGTGGAAACCCTCCTGCACCGCCGGGGAGTCTGCCGGGACTTCGCCCACCTTGCCATCGCCCTGCTGCGGTCCAAGGACATCCCCGCGCGGTTGACGGCTGTCTATGCACCGGGACTGAGCCCGATGGATTTCCACGCTGTGGCCGAGGGCCACATCAACGGTGCGTGGCACGTCATCGACCCCACGGGGCTGGCCCCGCGGGAATCGATGCTCAGGATTACGGCCGGCCGCGATTCCGCCGATACCGCATTCCTCTCCACGGTCGGCGGCAGCCTCACCCTGAACCAGATGAGCGTCACCGCCGTCGTGAACGGCAGCCTGCCGGTTGAGGATCCAGGCAAGCTCGTGGTGCTGCGCTAGCGGACCGGGACCCGGCACCGCGTCAAGTGGCGCCGGGTCCTCGGAATCACTGTTAGTGGCGTGCGCCTACCGAATGGCGCAGCTTCTCGGTGAGCCGCTTCAGTTCCTTCTGCTCCGCCGCGGTCAGGGCCGGCCCCAGGAGCCCGGAGATATCCCGGACGTGTTCCCGGCCAATGTCCTTCTGCAGCTCTGCGCCGGCTTCGGTCAGCTTCAGCAGCACCCCCCGGCCGTCGTCCGGGGCCGGCATCCGTGCCACCAGTCCGCGCTTTTCCAGCCGCTCCACCAGCCTGCTGAGGCTGGACTGGCTGAGCAGGACGTTGTCGTTGAGCTCGTTAAGCCTCAGCCAACCGGACGGACAGCGGGAAAGCGTGAACAGGACGTCGTACTCGTTCAGCGCCACCTTCCTGAAGGCGGGCCCGGCCTGGAGCTTGCGCATGACCGCCACCTGGGCCCGGAACAGGGACTCCCAGGTCTCGGCGGCCAGCCGGACCGGTGATTCGCCGTCGGTTGCCATCACGCCTCCGAAGGACTTGTCTCGGTGCTCTGCGCAGCCAGCAGCGTGGCAACCCGGCCGGCATGCGTGGGCGGGTCCGGGACGTGCGCGGGCTTGAGGGCTGCGTACTCCTTGCGCAGGACCGGCAGGACCTCCTCACCGAACAGGTCAAGCTGTTCGAGCACGGTCTTCAGCGGCAGGCCGGCATGGTCGATCAGGAACAGCTGGCGCTGGTAATCGCCGAAGTACTCACGGAACGTCAGGGTCTTCTCGATGACTTCCTGGGGGCTGCCCACGGTGAGCGGAGTCTGCGAGGTGAAGTCCTCCAGCGACGGGCCGTGACCGTAGACCGGCGCGTTGTCGAAGTACGGCCGGAACTCCTTGACGGCATCCTGGGAGTTCTTCCGCATAAAGAACTGGCCGCCCAGCCCCACGATCGCCTGGTCCGCCTTGCCGTGGCCGTAGTGCTCGTAGCGTTCGCGGTACAGGCCAATGAGCTGCTGGTAGTGCTCCTTCGGCCAGAAGATGTTGTTCGCGAAGAACCCGTCACCGTAGTACGCGGCGACCTCGGCGATCTGGGGTGTGCGGATGGAGCCGTGCCAGACGAAGGGGGCGACGCCGTCGAGCGGGCGGGGTGTGGAGGTGAAATTCTGCAGCGGGGTCCGGAACTTTCCGGACCAGTTCACCGTGTCCTCGTCCCAGAGCCGGCGCAGCAGGCTGTAGTTCTCGATGGCCAGTTCCACGCCGTCCTGGATGTTCTTGCCAAACCAGGGGTACACCGGGGCTGTGTTGCCACGGCCCAGTACCAGGTCCACGCGCCCGTCGGCCAGGTGCTGGAGCATCGCGAAGTCTTCAGCTATCTTGACCGGATCATTCGTGGTGATCAGTGTCGTGGCCGTGGACAACGTGATCCGCTCGGTCTGTGCTGCGATGTAGGCGAGTGTGGTGGTGGGGGAGGAGGAGAAGAACGGCCGGTTGTGGTGCTCGCCGATGGCGTACACGTCCATGCCGATTTCCTCGACCTTTTTGGCGATCGCCACGGACGCCTTAATGCGCTCGTTCTCCGTGGGGGTCTGTCCCGTGGTGGGGTCAGTAGTGATGTCGCTGACGCTGAATACGCCGATCTGCATGATGTGCCTTCCGTTCTGGATGTCCGTGGTGGCTTATCACCACTATACCCGATTTAGATGCATATGCATCTATCGACGGGTACAACACTTCCCGGGCGGGATTATTCCCTGGATGTCCGTGGCGGTTTTAGGCAGGGTCTCCAGGTGCGGCGCGGCGGCCGCTGACCTTGGGAACCATTCCGGTGGTCCAGTCGCGGAACTCGTCGTCGACGTCGGTTGCCGGGCCCAGCTCCGGACGCTCATGAAGAGCCCGGAGCAGTGCCTTCTTCTCGCGCCGCCCCTCCACCAGCCGGTACAGGACGGGGACCAGGACCAACGTGAGGGCGGTGGATGACACCAGCCCGCCGATCACCACGACGGCGAGCGGCTGGGAGATGAAGCCACCGCCACCTGTCAGGCCCAGCGCCATGGGCGTCAGAGCGAAAACTGTGGCCAATGCGGTCATCAGGATGGGACGCAGGCGCTGGCGGGCGCCGTGGGTGATGGCGTCCGCCACTGACATCCCCGGCCGGCCGTCACCGGGTTTCCGGTACTGGTTGATCAGGTCGATCAGCACGATGGCGTTGGTCACCACAATTCCCACCAGCATCAGCATGCCGATCAGGGAGGGAAGACCCAGCGGCACCCCGGTTACCAGCAGCAGCGCGACGGCCCCGGTGGCCGCGAACGGGACGGATACAAGCAGGATGAGTGGCTGAACAAGGGATTTGAAGGTGGCCACCATGATCACATAGACAATGGCGATGGCGGCCAGCAGGGCCAGCCCGAGCTGCCGGAAGGACTCTGCCTGCTGGGTGGTTGCCCCGCCCAAAGTGGCCGTGACCCCGGCCGGCAGCTGAACATCATCCAGGCGGGTTTGGACTTCGGCGCTCACGGCGCCAAGGTTGGATCCCGACGGCGTCAGGGAGACTTTCGCCGTCCGTTGCCCATTGCTGGCGGTGATGGAGATCGGAACCTCGACCTGTTCCACGGAGGCTATGCTGCCCAAGGTGGCCCGTCCGCCCGGAAGCGGGATGTTGCGGACGGCCTCGACACTGGTGAAGCGGGTCCCCTCGCCGATTTGCACGGGGAAGTCGTCAGTATCAATCCGCACCGTTCCTGCCGGGACCGGGCTGATGGTGGAGGCAAGCACGCCGGCAACCTGTTGCTCGTTCAGTCCGGCGGCCACGGCCTTCGCACGGTCAACCTTGACCTGGACAACGTTTTGGCTCGCTGCCAGGTTGGTGGCCACCTCGCTGGTGCCCGGTACTCCGCTCATCGCTTCCACCATCGCGTCGCTGGCGGCGCGGAGGTCGGCCGACGTGGCAGCGCGGAGGGTGATGTCCACTGTGGACGATGTGCCGAAGCCACCCTGCTGCGTGCCTACGGAGATCTTGCCGGCGTCGGGGACGTCAGCGAGCCGCGTGCGGACTTTCTCCTGCAGCTCCGCCTGGTCCGCTTTCTCATCCGTGACCACGGTGAAGGTCGAATTGGAGGCGCCGGAGGATACTAACGCGGCGAAGCCCGCCTGGGCATTGCCGGAAGTGACCTGAACAGTCTTAATGCCTTCAATGCCGCGCAGCACTCCTTCCACCCGGACAGCGGCGGCACTGGTCTCGGAGAGGCTGGTGCCGCCCGGCAGGACCTGGCGCACAGTCAGGCTGTTTTGTCCGGACTGGCCCAGCAGGTCAGTGGCCAGCAGCGGTGTCATGGCGCCCGTTGCTACAAGCACCAACCCAGCAGCGATCAGTGTGACAACCGGATGCTTCTGGGTCTTGGTCAGGATGGGCAGGTAGCCACGCTGCAGCCTGCTTCTCTGCTCGGCTTCCAGCGCCTTTGCCCGGACGGCCGCGGCGGCTTCGCGTGCGGCGGGGGACCCGGGGACAGCGGCCGACGGCGACTTCAGGAACCAATAGGCGAGCACGGGAACAATGGTCAGCGACACCAGCAGGGAGGCCAGCAATGCCATCGTGACGGTGAGCGCGAACGGGCGGAAAAGCTCGCCGGCGAGTTCGCCAACAAACGCGATGGGAAGGAAGACGGCCACCGTGGTCAGCGTTGAGGCGGTAATCGCCCCGGCAACTTCGCGGATGGCGGTCAGGATGGCGGTCACCTTGTCCTCACCGTAGGCGAGGTGCCGTTTGATGTTCTCGATCACCACAATGGAGTCGTCCACCACGCGGCCGATGGCGATGGTCAGGGCACCCAAGGTCAGGATGTTCAGGGAGTAGCCCGTCGCGGACAGCCCGATAAAGGTGATGAGCAGCGACAGCGGGATGGACACGGCTGTGACCAACGTAGAGCGCGTGGACATCAGGAACACCAGGATGACGGCGACGGCGAAGCCCAGGCCCAGCAGGCCCTCAGTGGTCAGGTCCTTGATGGATTTCTCGATGAAGGGTGCCTGGTCGAACACCTGCGTGAATTTGGCGTTGGATCCCAGCTCCGCCTCAAGGTCGCCGATGATGCCGGCCACGGCGTGGGAGATGGCGACGGTGTCGCCTTCGGGCTTTTTGGTGATGGCAACCGCCAACGTTTCCTTGCCGTCCGTGCGGGAGATGGACGTCCGTTCATCGTCTTTGAGCGACACGTCCGCCACCGAGCCGACCGTGGCAGGCGCCTTCGTGCCGGCAAGGGGCAGCGCTTTGATCGCGTCGAGGGAGTCCACCGGACTGCCGATCTGGAGGGAGAGGGTCTTGCCCTCTTCCTCGATGGTTCCGGCAGGAATAAGCGCCCCGTTGTTGGACAAAGCATCGCGGATCGCCGGAATGGTTGCTCCGCTGGACACCATGGCGTCCGCGCGTGGCAGGATCTGGATGTGCTGGGTGGCGCCGCCCGTTACATCGGCGCTGCGGACGCCGTCGATCTTCTGCAGCCGTGGGACGCTGAGCCGCTGCAGGTCGGCATTAAGCTCGCTCAGTGATTTGTCCGACGAGACTGCCAGGAACAAGATGGGGAAATCGCTGATGCTGCCGGCGATGGCCTGCGGCTGGACGTCCTCCGGCAGCTGGCGTTTGGCGTTGGAGATGGCCCGGTCTATCTGGTTCCGCGCACGATCGAGGTTGGAGCCGTACGTGAACGTCATTGAGATCTGCGAGACACCCGTGCGCGACGTTGAGGACGTTGACTCCAGGCCTTCGACGCCGTTCAGCGCCTTCTCCAGCGGCTCGCTGACCTGCTTGTCCACTACCTCCGGCGAGGCCCCGGGCATCGCCGACAGCACTGTGATCTGCGGGAACTCGATGGAAGGAATCAGTTCCTGCTTCAGCGAAGACATGGTGATCACCCCGAACACCGACGCGAAGACGGTGATCAGGGCGATCAGCGCCCGGTTCGCCAGTGAAAGTTGTGCCAGCCGGAACATCGCATGGTCTCCTGAAGGGGTTGGCGGACTGGTACGGACATCGACTGCTGCCCGCCGACCCCGGCGAGGTCAACGGGTCGCGGAAACGCTCTCCAGCTGAAGGGCCGCGGCAGTTGCCTTTTCAAGCTCCGCCGCGAGCTCCGGGTTGCTGTCCAGCTTGGTTCCGTAGCCGGGCATCATGTCCTTGAGCTTGCCCTGCCAGCCCTTGAAGTTCTTGGGGAAGGCCTTCTGCAGCAGTTCAATCATGATGGGCACCGCGGTGGAAGCCCCGGGTGAGGCACCCAGGAGCGCCCCGATGGAGCCGTCACGCCCGGCAATGACTTCCGTGCCGAACTGCAGCACGCCGCCCTTCTTCGGGTCCTTCTTAATAATCTGTACACGCTGGCCCGCGGTGATCAGTTCCCAGTCGCCGTCTTTGGCCTCGGGGTAGTACTCGCGGAGCGCCTCCACCTTGTCGCCGTGGCGCTTCGCCACCTCTTTCACGAGGTAGGCCGTCAGGTCCATGTTGTCCTTGGCCACGGCGAGCATGGGAATGATGTTGCTCGGCCGGATGGACAGCGGCAGGTCCAGGTAAGAGCCGTTCTTCAGGAAATTCGTGGAGAAACCGGCGTACGGGCCGAACAGCAGGGAGCGCTTCCCATGGACGTAGCGCGTGTCAAGGTGCGGCACGGACATGGGCGGAGCGCCCACTGAGGCCTGGCCGTAGACTTTGGCACTGTGCTGGGCCGCGATCTTTTCGTCGGTGCAGCGGAAGAACTGGCCCGAGACCGGGAAGCCGCCGAAGCCCTTGCTTTCCGGAATCCCTGAAGCCTGCAGCAGGTGCAGGGCACCGCCGCCGGCACCGACAAACACAAACTTCGCGTGGATCCTGCTGTGTTCCCCGGAAGCCGGGTATTTGAGCGAAAGGTCCCAGCCGCCGTCGGACGCCCGGGAAATCCCGGTCACGTCGTGGCCGTAGTTGATGTCGACGCCGTTGTTCCCGAGGTACGTGGTCAGCTCGCGGGTGAGTGCACCGAAGTCGACGTCGGTGCCCTCCGCTGCGCGGGTGGCAGCGATGCGCTGCTTCGGGTCGCGGCCCTTGACGATCAACGGAGCCCATTTGGCGATCTGGGCGTGGTCCTCGGAATACTCCATGCTGCGGAACAGCGGGTGCGGCTTCAGTGCCTCGTACCGGGTCCGCAGGAATTTGGTGTTGTCCTCGCCAATGACGAAGCTCATGTGCGGGACGGTGTTGATGAAGCCCTTGGGCGAACCGATCAGCGACTGCTCCACGAGGTGGGCCCAGAACTGGCGGGAGAGCTGGAACTGCTCGTTGATGAGCAGCGCCTTGGTGGGGTCCACCGAGCCGTCTTTGGCTGCGGGGGAGTAGTTGAGCTCGCAGAGTGCGGCGTGCCCGGTGCCGGCGTTGTTCCACGGACCGGAGCTTTCCAGTCCGGGCTCATCGAGGCGCTCGAAGAGGGAGATGGTCCAGGTGGGTTCAAGCTGCTTGATGAACGCCCCAAGTGTGGCGCTCATGATGCCGCCGCCGATCAGGACGACGTCGGCATTTTTGGTCTTGGAAATAAAAGTCACAGTGAGTCTCCGATAGCAGCGGCTCTGGCTGTCACAGAATATCCCCGCGCCACCCTCTTACTGAAATTGGACGGCTGCGTCAAGGCTTTAGTTGGACCTTGGTGAAAACTTCGTTTAATACCGGTGAGGCCGGGTAGCTGGCCACGCGGTCAGAGAGGGCCAATGCGGAGATGGGGAATGCGATGGGAACAGCCGGGACCGAGGCAGCGATCTGGACATTGATGGTGTGATATTGCTCATCACGTTCCTGTCCCTGTGGCATGCTGCGGGCCCGGTTGATCTTTGAGAAGACCTGGGGATCCTGGTAGCCGAACTCGCCGTTTTTCTCGCCGAACAGGGGGCCAACGAAGTTGTCGGCGTCGGCGTAGGCGCCATTCCAGCCGAGCAGGTGGAGGGCGTGGTCGCCCGGGGACTGGACTTTCTGGAGGTATCCGTTTGCCCAGTCCACCGGTACAGGCTTGATGTTCAGTCCGACGGCGGTCAGTTGCCGGCTGATCTCCGCGTAGACCTTCTCTGGCGTGGGGAGGTAAGGCCGGGTGGCGTTCAACGGATAGTAGAACTTCAGCTCTTCGCCGTCATATTCGGACTCTTCGAGGTACGTCTTTGCCTTGGCGGGGTCGTGGCCCAAGGAAGGCGCCTCGTTATTGAAGCCGCTGATTTTCGGCGGAACAAATTGCGTTGCCTGGGCGGTGTTGTCGATAAAGAACTTGCGGATGAGGGTGTCTTTGTCGATCGCCATTTCAACCGCCTGCCGCACCTTCACATCCTGGAGGGCAGGGACTTCCTGGTTCATGCCGACGTACATCACGGAGAACGGGTCCCGCTGCACAATCTGCATGCCCCGTTTGACCAGCTGGTCAAAGTTTCCCACCGTGACGGCGTCGTAGCCGTCGATCTTGCTGTCCAGGAGCGCTTGCATGCGGGTCTGGGGGTGGTCGTAGGTCAGGAAGTTGATCGTGGCGATCTGCCCGCGGTTGCCCCAGTAGTCCTTGTTGCTGACCAGCGTGACGCTGGTTTCGTCCCAGGCGCCCAACTGGAAGGGCCCGGTTCCCACCGGATTCGTGGCAAAGCCTGACAGAGGCTGTCCGCCCCGGTCCCTGTCCAGGACATCGGCAGTCCCGGCCGCCAGTGCTGTGGGCGATGCCATGGCGAAAGCCGGCAGGGTCAGGGCCTGGAGGAAGGCGGTGAAGCGCTGTGTGAGGTCGATCCGGACAGTGTCAGCGGAAAGGGCGGTGCAGCTTTTGAAGATGGACAGCGATGCCTCATCGGAATGGGCCTTGAACACACCCTTGAAGGAGCTTCCCGGTGCCTGTTGCCGGAGAGCCACCGGGAACGCGAACCAGCGGTTGAAGTTGGCGCAG
The DNA here is from genome assembly GCF_042270935.1 of Pseudarthrobacter sp. NPDC055928. NCBI lineage: Bacteria > Bacillati > Actinomycetota > Actinomycetes > Micrococcales > Micrococcaceae > Pseudarthrobacter > Pseudarthrobacter sp. NPDC055928. The sequence continues at coordinate 90,256 of NZ_JBHJZH010000002.1, read as the reverse complement.
ACGGCATCGGCATTAAAGGGGGTTCCGTCCTGGAACGTGACTCCGCTGCGCAGTTTGAATGTGTAGGAGCGGCCTTCGTCGGATTCGGTCCACTCGGTTGCCAGCAGCGGTGTGGGCTTGCCCGTAGTCTGGTCCACTCCGACCAGGCCTTCGAGGATCTGGCGTGTGATCCGGTGCGACTCCACGTCGTTGGACAGGGCGGGGTCGAGCCCGAGCGGCTGGGATGCTGTTCCGAACCTGAAGGTAGCTGTGGGCTCAGGGCCAGTGGACGGCGTTGAACTTGTGGGCGATGACGGGGAAGGGCCCGGAACTCCGGTGCAGGACGTCACTCCCAGTGCCAGGAGAACGGCGCTTGTCTTGATCACCGTTCGTCGCGATGTACTGCTGGGCACTCGTTGATCACCTCTGGGCTGCTGGCCGGCTCCGCGGTCTGCGGGCCCCAGCCCAGTCTAGTTGACGGACCAGGATGATCCTGGAGACGCAGCTGGGCCCGGCCTGTACAGGCCGGGCCCAACTATTGCACGGAGCCGCCGGGGGAGTCACGCCCCGCGGCTCCGGTTTGCCCGGTGTCGCTGGTGCCCGTGGTTACTTGGGCATCAGCACCGAATCGATCAGATAGACCGTGGCGTTGGCAGTCTGGACGCCGCCGCAGATCACGCTGGCGCCGTCAACCATGAGGGCGTCCTTGCTGCCGGTGACCGTTACGGAGCCGCCTTGGACCGTGGCGTGGGTGCCGGCGATCTTGTCGGGGGTGATCTGGCCGGGGACCACGTGGTAGGTCAGGATCTTGCTCAGCAGGGCGTCGTCCGTCTTGAGCGTCTCGATCGTGGCGGCGTCGATCTTGGCGAAGGCGTCGTCCACCGGAGCAAAGACCGTGAATTCGCTGCCGTTGAGCGTGTCCACCAGGTCAACCTTGGGGTTCAGCTTTCCCGAGACCGCCGCCGTCAGGGTGGTAAGGATGGGGTTGTTCGAGGCTGCAACAGCCACGGGATCGAGCGCCATGCCCGCAACAGAGCCCGCGCCGGTGGGAACCTTCTCGGCGTAGCCGGCACAGCCGGCGCCGACCAGGTTCGCAGCCGGGTCCATCGGGGCAGCGGAGCTTGCCGACGGTGACGGAGCCATGCTGGAGGATGAAGGCGTGGAGGCCGGTGCCGACGATGACGTTGCCGTGGTGGCGGAGCCGCCGCAAGCGGTCAGGCTGAGCAATGCGGCAGCGGCAACGCCTGCGACGGTGAAGGTTGTGCGTTTGATTGACTGCATTTCGGTTCTCCTTGTTAGTGCCGATCGTTGCCTTTGCGGACAGCTTGCCTGCCGCTTATGGCCTTTTCCGACGTGGTGGGCACCTGCCTTGGCTGGTGTCTCACTGTGTATTCGGGTGGTGCCTCGATGCGGATGGGTGGATCTCAAGGAGTTTTTTTGCGGTTGGGCGCCGAGGGACTGAAACTTGCGAAAGCCCGGCGTCGGGCGGACTTAACGACGGAATCCCGGGCCGTTGGGCCCGGGATTCCATGGTTCATGACGTTCAACAGTGCGCAAGGGGGGACTTGAACCCCCACGCCCGAAGGCACAGGAACCTAAATCCTGCGTGTCTGCCAATTTCACCACTCGCGCTTGGCTGCCGCGGCAGAAACCTGCGACGGCGGATGCCAGGTTCCATTGTAGCGCCGGCCGGCGGTGGGTCCGGTCAGTCGCCGGACCCGTCAGGAATCAATTTTGAGGTCACGGCGCAGTTTGGCAACATGACCGGTCGCCCGGACGTTGTACTGCGCCACGGCAACCTTGCCCTCAGTGTCCACCACGATGGTCGAACGAATCAGCCCCTGGTAGGTCTTTCCGTAGTTCTTCTTTTCCCCCCAGGCACCGTAGGCCTCTGCCACGGCGTGGTCTGTATCCGAGAGCAACGGGAAGCTGAGTCCTTCTGCGGCGGCAAACTTTGCCAACTTCTCCACCGGGTCCGGGGAGATGCCCAGGACTTCATAACCGGCCGCCTGCAGGGAAGCCAGGCTGTCTCGGAAATCGCACGCCTGCTTGGTGCAGCCAGGCGTGGACGCGGCGGGATAGAAGTACACAATGGTGTTGCGCCCCCGGGTGGAAGCCAGGCTGACGTCTTTACCTTGCGAGTCCTTCAAAGTGAAGCCAGGTGCTTCGGTGCCGGTCATGAGTCTGTCAGCCACAATTAATCTCCTAGTTGAAGGCGGGACATACCAGCTTAGTAAGCGTGCTGGACCGGGGCGAATCGTCACTTGGCTATACTGCTGGTATGCCTGATATGGATCATTGGCCCACTGGGCGCCTACTGTCCACTGCGGCCCGTCTCGTAGAACACTCCTGGAACGAAAAACTCGGCGCCATTGGATTGACACACGCCGGTGTTATCGCGATCGAAGTGCTTGCGGCCCAGGGCCCCATGACGCAGGCGCAGCTGGCCCAGTACGTCCGCGTCCAGGCGCAGACAATGGGCAAGACGCTCAGCAGGCTGGAGACGCACGGACACATCGCCCGCGTCCGCAGCACCTCGGACCGCCGTAGCCATGTTGTCTCTTTGACGGACCGTGGACGCGAGGCTGTCACCGCAGCAGTGGAGATGGAACGTTCGGTGCTTGCTGCCGCGTCCATTGATCCAGACGTCCTGCGCCAGGAGCTACAGGCTGTGGTGCGGGAACTTGCCAGCCAATTTGCTTCCCCTGAAGCCAAGGCACTGGCGGACGGTTCCCCAGTGGGGTAGCCGCATCACGGCCTCCATGCGCAATCACTGGTTCCTCAGTGGTTGCGCGTTTTTCTTTTAATCTTTGAACCAGGATCGCCAGCCGCTGCGCTTCCTCGCGCGGCGGTGACCCTGCGCCGTGCACATTAAGGAACTTCTTGTACTACCGCTCCGCCGTCACCATCGCGCTTACTGCCATCTCCGGTTTGGTCCTTGCCGGTTCCCTTGCCGGCTGCGATGCCCCAGCCCATGCCGAACCAAGGGTTTCCGGAACCGAAGCCGCCGCTGCCCTCGCCCAGCTGGAAACCATCCCGGTGAAGGGGCGTGCTCCCAAGACCGGCTACAGCCGTGAGGAGTTCGGTCCCGCCTGGGCGGATGTGGACCGCAACGGCTGTGATACCCGCAACGACATCCTTGCCAGGGATCTTGAGGGCGAGACGTTCAAGCCAGGAACACAGGACTGTGTTGTCGCGTCCGGCACGCTGGATGACAGCTACACCGGCACCAGCATCAGGTTTGTCCGCGGCGACACTACCAGCTCAGCGGTCCAGATCGACCACATCATCGCGCTGTCGGACGCGTGGCAGAAAGGTGCCCAGCGGCTCAGTGCTGACCAGCGCAGGCAACTGGCCAACGACCCGCTGAACCTCATGGCCGCGGACGGTCCCACCAACAGCGCCAAGGGAGACAAAGACGCAGCGACGTGGCTTCCACCGAACAAGGCGTTCCGCTGCGAATACGTTGCCCGCCAGACGGCCGTGAAGGCAAAGTACCAGCTGTGGGTTACCCCAGCCGAGCATGCTGCGATCGCGGGGATCCTGGGCACCTGTGAGTAAGGGCGCCTGCGGGTCTTCGTGGCTTGCCTCGGCTGGCACCGGACGGTGGCCGCAGCATGACGACAGATAAGGTTAATCCCGTGGGGACCAAGGACGAACCTTTCAGAAGAGCGCTTAACCGGCCGTACTACTACGGGTACGCCAGGACGGGCAAAACTGTGTACGCGTACACGAAGCAAGAGTGGGGCATTGGGGCCGGCTCCGGCGGAGGCGATCACAAACTGATCCGCTCCTTCTACTTCAGCCTCCTGGCAACGGCTCTCATCTTTCTCCCTGCCTCGCTGGCCTGCCTGGTCTTCGGCCTCCTTGCGCTGTTCAAGATGCCGCTCATGACACTCGTCATGGTTTTCTTCGGGCTCATCTTCGGCCTCGGGGTCCTCCAGGGATACTTTAACGTCCAAGAAGAATGGCGGGGGAGGAAGGCCCGGAAGCTCAAAGGTCTCCCGAAGCCCTGGTGGCAGGCTGCTGATGACCACGCCTACGAGTGGTTCCTCACGCACCCTGATTCCCGCATCCAGATGACCCTTGACTATTTCCCTCATTCCGCGAAGCTCCGGAGGCAGGAGGTGGCCCGATGACCCTCCCGAAAGACTGGGACGAGAAATAGGGGCCACGTGAGTCTGCGCCACGCGGTGTCTTCAACGTGGCCCGCGGCTGCGATAGCTGGCGGCGCCGTCGGCTGATCGGCCCAGTTATCAGCCCGAAATATCCCTCGACCTGATCGATGGGCAAAGCAAAACCCCGCCTTCGTGGCTTGTGGCCATGAAGACGGGGTTTTCTTGGTGCACCCCCCGGGACTTGAACCCGGAACCCATTGATTAAGAGTCAATTGCTCTGCCAATTGAGCTAGAGGTGCATCTCTTGTTTTGATCTCCCCGGGGCTTTTATTTCCCGGTTGATCTCCGCAACGACATGAAACTCTACACGAACTTTTGGCCCATGTGAAATCGGGGTGGCGGGCGGTTGGCAGCATCACGCCGAAGGCGTCAAAACCAGCACAAAGTCGGGGTTTTCGTTGTTCGTCAGCAGCCAAAAACGTCCGTCCGGAGCCTTGATGACATCGCGGATCCGGCCATATTCCCGTGTGAAATAGGCCACAGGATTTCCGGCTTCCTCGCCTTCAAGCGGAACCGTCCACAGCCGCTGGCCGCGCAGTGCCCCGAGGTACGCTGTGGCGCCAACAATTTCCAGCCCGCTCGGGGAGGATTCAGCCGTGGATGGCCACACCACTTTCGCGTCGCGGTATCCGTCCCGGTGCGGTGCCCCAGTGACCTGGGGCCAGCCATAATTGGCCCCCGGAAGGATCAGATTGAGTTCGTCGTTGACGTCCGGGCCGAATTCGCTGGCCCAGAAGCGCCCTTCACTGTCCCAAGCCAGCCCCTGGACGTTCCGATGGCCGAGACTGTAGACGGCATTGCCGAAAGGGTTGCCCGGCGCCGGGCGGCCTTCGGGCGTCAACCTCAGGATCTTTCCACCCAGCGCATTCGGGTCCTGCGGCTGCTCCCGGCGCTGCGAGTCGCCGGTCCCCACATAGAGGAGGCCGTCTGGTCCAAAGCGGATCCTGCCGCCGTTGTGCGTTGATGCTTTCGGGATGCCGGTGAAGATGACCTCCGGAGAGCCGATGGCGAATTTCCCGTCGCCGTCTGCCCTGAGGACCGCACGGGCAATCCGGTTGTCCCGCTCGGCCGTGAAGTAAAAGTAGAGCAAATTGTCCGAGGAAAAAGAGGGGGAGAGCGCGAGTCCGAGCAGGCCGCCCTCCCCGCCGGGAACTACTCCGGGAACCTCTCCGATGGTGGAGGACCGCCCGTCACGGACCACCTTGAGCAGTCGGGAATCACGCTCCGAGATGACGGCCGTTCCGTCCGGCAGGAACACCGCTGCCCACGGGATCTGGAGCCCGAGGTCAAGCCGCTCCACCACAGCGGGCGCTCCCGCGGTGCCGCCGGTACCCGCACTCGTGCTGACTGTGGTGGGCGGCCCATTGGCATCACCTGTGCAACCGGTCAGGAGGAGCCCGAGGCAGACGGTCCACGCCGCAGGGGCGCGGCCGAACCTACTGGGACCGGGTCCGCCGCGGGGCCCGGAAGCCGGCAGCTTCGGCGTGGGCAGCTGATTCGAACCAGACTCCTGCGCGGGTCTGCTCATACTCCGGGTGCCCCTCTTCGTAATAGACCATGGAGTCCGCGTCGCCTTTGACGGTGTAATCGGCCGGGCCGCTGCCGTCGGGGGACGGCGACGCCGACCCCTCACCATACGGGCGGTCCGCCGCCAGGTAACCCGCGGGTTCGGGGATTGATTCCGAGCCGACGGACGTGGGGGACTCTGCCTGGATGGCTTCGACCTCATCCACTTCGCCTGGACTGGCCTGGACGCGGGTGGATTCGGCCTGTTCGGCGGCCGCCGGCTCGTCCACCACAACCTCGGCTGCTGCAGATTCAGCACCCGGCAGCGTGGGCGCGTGTGGCCCGGTGTACTCGGGGCGATGGACCGGCCCGGACTGGCCTGCTTTGCCGGCGTCCGTGGGACCCCCGGCTGCACTACCCGCCGCAGGGGCGGTTGGGGCCGCTGTAGTCGGGGCCGCTGCATGGGAAGCGGGCGTTCCGCCGGCCTCAGACCATTGGGTCTCCCACTCGCCCTGGTCGCTGCTGACCTGAGATGGACCCGAAGCCTGGGCTGTGCCCGCGGACTGCGCGGCCCCTCCGCCCTGGGCTGCTTGGGCGCCGTGAACCTCAGTGGCGCCGTCAACAGCAGGCGGAACAGGGGCTTCCGGCATATCCCCTGCGTCCGGGGCGCCTGTTGGTGCAGGGGCTGCAAATGTCTCCGCGGATGTGGTCCCCGGTCCGGCTTCCGTCCGTTCCGGCGCAGGGGAGTCCTGTTCGCCAACCCGGCCGGCATCAGAGGGTTCGGGCAGCTCGGAGGCGTCATCCGCCGTCGTCGGTGGCACAGGGTCGGACGGCCGTCCAAAGCCTGCGGCAGTGGCGATCCCAGTGGTACCCGCGGCTTCCGCGGAAGCCGCGGCACTCCCTCCCGCCAGGGCGCCGTCCGCGCGGAAACCGGCCGGAGCTGCCGCTGACCTGTCGTCCTCGCTGGTGGACTTGGTGGAACTGCCGCGGTTCAGCAGCCACCAGACGACACCGACGATCAGCACGATCAGAATGATCCAGAAGACAAAATCCATATCAGGGCCCTTCAGTCCGGATGGCAGGGTTGCCGTTCACCTGACGGTACGTCGGGGCAAACGGGACTGTCTAGGTCTTCGGCAGGGAGCAGCCCGTCCGGCGGACAGTGAAGACGGCCCGAACAACGCAGCGTCAGTCCAGTAGCCTCTCTACATGGACTTCAAGAGGCTGCGGATTCTGCGCGAACTTGCCGACCGGGGCACTGTGGGCGCCACGGCCGAAGCCATGCACGTCACGCCATCGGCTGTATCCCAGCAGCTCAAAACCCTGCAGGACGAGCTAGGTGTGGTCCTAATCGAGAAGGCCGGCCGGGGAGTTCGGCTGACCGAAGCCGGGCTGGCGATGGCCTCGGCCGCTGCGGATGTCTCAACAGCAATGGCCAGGGCGGAGGCCACCATCGATACGTACCGGCACGGCTGGCAGGCCCATGTGCGGGCCGCGTTTTTCCCCAGCGCGGCGGAGATGTTCCTGCCAGGACTCCTGCACCGGGTCAAGGCCATCGCCGGCTTGCAGTTTGAGGCCCATTTCGAGGACCCGGGAGTGGACGGTTTCGCAGGCCTCGCCGCCGACTATGACATCGTGCTGGCGCACAGCGTGGATGGCCCGGACGTGTTTTCCTCCCACGGGCTGATCGTGGTCCCGCTACTTAATGAGCCCTTGGACGTTGCCATGCAGTCAGGGCACGCCCTGGCGTCGAAACCCAGGCTGACCGCCCGGGATGTGGTGGGTTATCCCTGGATGGGGGTCCCCGAGGGGTTCCCCTTCGACGCCGTGCTGCGGCAGATCGAAAAGCAGGCCGGATCCACCGCGGTCCGGGCGCAGCTCTTTCCGGACCTGCGGGTGCTCGAAGCATTGGTCAGCGCCGGACACGGCCTTGCACTGCTGCCGCGGTACACCGCGGTGGCAAACCAGGACCGCGGGTTTGTGCTGCGGCCGCTGGTGGGTGTGACGGCACGCCGCAGCATCGTGGCCCTCGCCCGGCCCGACGTCGCGGCACGGACCACCATCCGGAAGGTCCTGGACATGCTCCAGCAGGAAGCTGAGTCGGTTGCTGCTGGCCGTGGCCCGAGTGATTTCTGACACGTTGCGGGGGAGTCCCCAAGCTCCGATCTCAATATATGAGACGAGAGTCCACTATTTGATCGAAATATTCATGGAATTGGGCTTCACGGACCCTTCCGTGTCGTTGGCCTCCCAATCTGAGTCATAGACTTTGACGCATGAGTGAGGACACCCAGATCGCAACTGAAAACAAGCCTGACATCAAGCCCCGAAGCCGGGTCGTCACCGACGGAATCCACGCCGCCCCCGCGCGCGGCATGTTCCGAGCGGTCGGCATGGGGGACGACGACTTCGCCAAGCCGCAGATCGGCGTTGCGAGCTCCTGGAATGAAATTACTCCCTGCAACCTTTCCCTGAACCGTCTGGCCCAGGGCGCCAAGGAAGGCGTCCACGCAGGCGGCGGGTTCCCGATGCAGTTCGGCACCATCTCCGTCTCGGACGGCATCTCCATGGGCCACGAAGGCATGCACTTCTCCCTGGTTTCCCGCGAAGTCATCGCCGACTCCGTGGAAACGGTGATGCAGGCCGAGCGGATCGACGGCTCGGTCCTCCTGGCCGGGTGCGACAAATCCCTTCCGGGCATGCTGATGGCAGCTGCCCGCCTGGACCTCGCCAGCGTGTTCCTCTACGCCGGCTCCATCATGCCTGGCTGGGTCAAGCTCGAGGACGGCTCCGAAAAGGAAGTCACCCTCATTGACGCTTTCGAGGCCGTGGGGGCATGCGCCGCCGGCAAGATGAGCATGGAAGACCTCACGCGGATCGAAAAGGCCATCTGTCCCGGCGAAGGCGCCTGCGGCGGCATGTACACGGCCAACACCATGGCCTGCATCGGCGAAGCCCTCGGTATGTCCCTGCCGGGCTCCGCTGCCCCACCCTCGGCAGACCGCCGTCGTGATGACTTTGCCCGCAAGTCCGGTGAAGCAGTGGTGAACCTCCTGCGCAAGGGCATCACCGCCCGGGACATCATGACCAAGAAGGCGTTTGAGAACGCCATCGCCGTGACCATGGCTTTTGGTGGCTCCACCAACGCTGTGCTGCACCTGCTGGCCATCGCCCGTGAAGCCGAAGTCGAGCTCTCCCTGGACGACTTCAACCGCATCGGCGACAAAATCCCGCACTTGGGAGACCTCAAGCCCTTCGGCCGCTACGTCATGACTGACGTGGACAAGATCGGCGGCGTGCCGGTCATCATGAAGGCACTGCTCGACGCCGGCCTGCTGCACGGCGACTGCCTCACCGTTACCGGCAAGACCCTCGCCGAGAACCTCGAGTCCATCAACCCGCCGGACCTCGATGGCAAGATCCTGCGCGCCTTGGACAACCCGATCCACAAGACCGGCGGCATCACCATCCTGCACGGTTCGATGGCACCCGAAGGCGCCGTCGTCAAGAGCGCCGGTTTCGACGCAGACGTCTTCGAAGGTACGGCCCGCGTGTTCGAGCGCGAACAGGGCGCCCTTGATGCGCTGGACAACGGCCAAATCCACGCCGGTGACGTCGTCGTCATCCGCTATGAAGGACCCAAGGGTGGGCCGGGCATGCGCGAGATGCTCGCCATTACCGGTGCCATCAAGGGTGCAGGCCTCGGCAAGGACGTGCTCCTGCTGACTGACGGCCGCTTCTCCGGCGGCACTACGGGCCTGTGCATCGGCCACGTAGCGCCGGAAGCCGTCGACGGCGGCCCCATCGCCTTTGTCAAGGACGGCGACCGGATCCGGGTCGACATCGCAGCCCGCAGCTTCGACCTGCTGGTCGACGACGCAGAGCTCGAAGCACGCAAGGAGGGCTGGGAGCCGCTGCCGGCCAAGTTCACCAAGGGCGTCCTTGCCAAGTACGCCAAGCTGGTCCACAGCGCCTCCACCGGCGCATACTGCGGGTAGTACACCGCAGCCGGTCGCCTGAACCCAACTGGGTAGCAGCAGATGTCGTTATGGGCCCTCAAAACGACACCTGCTGCTACCTAGTTGGGAGGGCGGCCGATTGGTGGACAATGGAGTCCACATGGTGAGATGCGTATCGTCGTCGTTGACATGCATCTCACGCAGAGGGAAAACTGATCGCATGATCGCATTCGTTACCGCCGGCATCGCTGCAGATGCAGTCGTCGTCCTTACCAAGCGCGTGGCACATTAGCCCCGGGTAACGAACCGTCACGCGCAACCCCTCGAAGAGCCACAAGGCTGAGGGGTTTTTTTATTTCCCGCAGTTCCCAAAAATACAGATGATCCACAAGGAAGAGTCCGATGAGCAAAGGATCGCCGATCAGCCCCTCGCTGATGGCTACAAAGTCCGCTGGAGCCCCCAAGGCCCCGGAACGCGCCGACCGAACGGCTGACCATGCCGCAGTCGTCGCTGATCTTGCCGCTGTCTCTCCTGTCCTTGGGCCGAACAACGTTGTACCCCCAACGGTGATGACCGGCTCGCAAGCTATCGTCCGCTCGCTCGAAGAACTCGGCGTCGACGATATTTTTGGTTTGCCTGGTGGCGCGATCCTGCCTACCTATGACCCCTTGATGGCCTCCAGCATGAATCACGTACTGGTCCGTCACGAACAGGGAGCCGGCCACGCCGCGCAAGGCTATGCCATGGTTACCGGCCGGGTGGGCGTTTGCATTGCCACCTCGGGCCCTGGTGCCACCAACCTCGTTACCGCCATCATGGACGCCCACATGGACTCGGTGCCCCTAGTGGCCATCACCGGCCAGGTGTCCAGCGGTGTGATCGGCACCGACGCGTTCCAGGAAGCCGACATTGTGGGCATCACCATGCCCATCACCAAGCACTCTTTCCTGGTGACCGACCCCAACGACATCCCGCACGTCATGGCTGAGGCGTTCCACCTGGCCTCCACCGGGCGTCCGGGGCCCGTGCTCGTTGATGTCGCAAAGGACGCCCAGCAGGGTCAGATGACCTTCTCCTGGCCGCCAAGGATCGACCTCCCCGGCTACCGGCCCGTGACTCGCGGACACAACAAGCAGGTCCGCGAAGCAGCAAAGCTCATCGCGGCGGCTACCAAGCCCGTCCTGTATGTCGGCGGCGGCGTCGTGAAGGCCCATGCCTCCGCGGAACTCCGCGAGTTGGCCGAGCTGACAGGCGCCCCCGTGGTCACCACACTGATGGCGCGCGGTGTTTTCCCGGATTCGCACCCTCAGCATGTGGGCATGCCTGGCATGCATGGCACGGTGTCGGCCGTCACTGCCCTCCAGCAGTCCGATCTCCTCATCACCCTGGGCGCCCGCTTCGACGACCGCGTCACCGGCGTACTCAAGACGTTCGCGCCGAACGCCAAGGTGATCCACGCGGACATCGATCCCGCCGAAATCTCCAAGAACCGCACGGCCGACGTCCCCATCGTGGGCTCCGTCAAGGAAATCATTCCAGAGCTCACCGAGGCCGTACGCTCGCAGTTTGAGGCCACCGGCACTCCGGACCTCACTACGTGGTGGGCGTTCTTGAACAACCTCAAGGAAACCTACCCGCTGGGCTGGACGGAACCGGAGGACGGGCTTTCCGCCCCGCAGCGCGTCATCGAGCGCATCGGCGCACTCACGGGCCCCGAAGGCATCTATGTGGCAGGCGTGGGCCAGCACCAGATGTGGGCTGCGCAGTTCATCAAGTACGAACGTCCGCATGCCTGGCTCAACTCCGGCGGCGCCGGCACAATGGGCTACGCGGTTCCGGCTGCCATGGGCGCCAAAGTGGGTGACCCGGACCGCGTGGTCTGGGCCATCGACGGCGACGGCTGCTTCCAGATGACCAACCAGGAACTGGCCACCTGTGCGATCAACAAGATCCCCATCAAGGTTGCAGTGATCAACAACTCCTCGCTGGGTATGGTGCGCCAGTGGCAAACCCTGTTCTACGAGGGCCGCTATTCCAACACCGACCTGAACACGGGCCATGAGACCGTCCGGATTCCGGACTTCGTTAAGCTGGGTGAGGCGTACGGCTGTGCCTCGTTCCGCTGCGAGCGTGACGAAGACATCGACGCAACCATCCAGAAGGCCCTCGAGATCAACGACCGCCCCGTGGTCATCGACTTCGTGGTGAGCCCCGACTCCATGGTGTGGCCGATGGTGCCCGCCGGAGTAAGCAACGACCAGATCCAGGTTGCCCGCAACATGACCCCGGAATGGGAAGAGGAGGACTGATCATGAGCCGCCACACACTGTCCGTTCTGGTCGAAGACAAGCCCGGTGTACTGACCCGCGTCGCGAGCCTGTTCGCACGCAGGGCCTTTAACATCAATTCCCTGGCCGTCGGCCCGACGGAAGTCCCGGGCATGTCCCGGATGACCGTCGTCGTCGATGCCGACGGTGACCTCATTGAGCAGGTCACCAAGCAGCTCAACAAACTGGTCAACGTGATCAAGATCGTTGAGCTGACCTCCGAATCTTCCGTACAGCGAGACCACATCCTGGTCAAGGTACGTGCGGATGCCGCGACTCGCCTGCAGGTGACCCAGGCTGCAGACCTGTTCCGTGCTTCAGTGGTTGACGTCTCCACAGACTCCGTGGTCATTGAAGCAACCGGCCACCCCGAAAAGCTCACCGCACTGCTGTCAGTGCTCGAGCCCTTCGGCATCCGCGAAATTGTGCAGTCCGGCACCTTGGCCGTTGGACGGGGATCCCGCTCCATGAGTGACAGGGCCTTGCGCAGCGCTTGAAACTGGCGGGGTCCGTCCCGCTATGCAGCGCAATGCCCGTGCAGTACCGCAACACCACAGACTGTCTACCCAGAGAAACCACTCAAGAGGAGTTACCCAAGTGACTGAAATGTTCTACGACGACGACGCCGACCTGTCGATCATCCAGGGTCGCAAAGTTGCGATTGTCGGCTATGGTTCCCAGGGCCACGCCCACGCGCTGAACCTGCGCGACTCCGGCGTCGAAGTTACCATCGCCCTGAAGGAAGGCTCTTCCTCCATCGCCAAGGCTCAGGACGCCGGCTTCACGGTCAAGAACGTGGCCGACGCCGCCGAGTGGGCAGACGTCATCATGATCCTGGCACCGGACCAGCACCAGCGCTCGATTTTCAATGACTCCATCAAGGACAAGCTGACCCCGGGCAAGGCACTGGCCTTCGCACACGGCTTCAACATCCGCTTCGGCTACATCGAGGCCCCGGAGGGCGTTGACGTCATCCTGATCGCCCCGAAGGCTCCCGGCCACACCGTGCGCCGCGAGTTCGAAGCCGGCCGCGGCATCCCCGACATCATCGCCGTTGAGCAGGACGCATCAGGCGCTGCATGGGACCTGGCCAAGTCCTACGCCAAGGCAATCGGCGGCACCCGCGCCGGCGTCATCAAGACGACCTTCACCGAAGAAACCGAAACCGACCTCTTCGGTGAGCAGTCCGTCCTGTGCGGCGGCGTCTCCCAGCTGGTCCAGTACGGCTTCGAAACCCTCACTGAAGCCGGCTACCAGCCGCAGATCGCCTACTTCGAGGTGCTGCACGAGCTCAAGCTCATCGTTGACCTCATGTGGGAAGGCGGCATCGCCAAGCAGCGCTGGAGCGTTTCCGACACCGCAGAGTACGGCGACTACGTTTCCGGCCCGCGCGTCATCACCCCCGAGGTGAAGGAAAACATGAAGGCTGTCCTCGCGGACATCCAGAACGGCGCCTTCGCCAAGCGGTTCATCGAGGACCAGGACAACGGCGGTGTGGAGTTCAAGGCCCTGCGCGCCAAGGCAGAGCAGCACCCGATCGAAGCTGTCGGCCGTGAACTTCGCGGTCTGTTCTCCTGGCAGCAGCAGGACGAGGACTACGTAGAGGGCTCAGCAGCCCGCTAAGGTTGCGCCCCCACGCGCCCTTCACGGCGCGCCAGTGAGGCCGGGTTCACACTTAACAATGTGAGCCCGGCCTTTCCGTCAGCCTAGACTTGACTTATCCCCAGGACTGCAACGCAGAGGATCAACCGTGTCAAAACCCGTAGTACTGCTCGCCGAAGAACTTTCGCCCGCCACGATCGAGGCCCTGGGCCCGGACTTCGAGATCCGCCAGACGGACGGCGCCGACCGGTCCCAGCTGCTCTCCGCCATCGCCGATGTGGATGCCATCCTGGTCCGCTCTGCCACGCAGGTGGACGCCGAAGCCATCGCCGCAGCGAAGAACCTGAAGGTCATCGCGCGTGCCGGCGTCGGCCTGGACAACGTGGATATCAAGGCTGCAACGCAGGCAGGTGTGATGGTGGTCAACGCCCCCACCTCGAACATCGTCTCCGCCGCGGAACTGACGGTAGGCCACATCCTGAGCCTGGCACGGCACATCCCGCAGGCCAGCTCCGCCCTTAAAGGCGGTGAATGGAAGCGCTCGAAGTACACGGGCATCGAACTCTTCGAGAAGAAGATCGGCATCATCGGCCTCGGCCGCATCGGCGCCCTGGTCGCCGCCCGCCTGCAGGGCTTTGACACCGAAATCCTCGCCTACGACCCCTACATCACCTCGGCCCGCGCGGCGCAGCTCGGCGTCAGGCTGGTCAGCCTCGACGAGCTCCTGAGCCAGTCCGACTTCGTCACTATCCACATGCCCAAGACCCCTGAAACCGTTGGCATGCTCGGCGCGGACGCCTTCACCAAGATGAAGTCCACCGCCTACGTCGTGAACGTCGCCCGTGGCGGCCTGGTGGATGAGGAAGCCCTCTACGCCGCGCTCCAGGACAAGCAGATCGCCGGCGCAGCCGTGGATGTCTTCGTCAAGGAACCCAGCACCGATCTGCCGTTCTTCACCCTGGATAACGTCATCGTGACTCCGCACCTGGGTGCCTCCACCGATGAGGCCCAGGAGAAGGCTGGCGTTTCGGTCGCCAAGTCCGTGCGCCTGGCGTTGGCCGGAGAATTGGTTCCGGACGCCGTCAACGTCGCCGGCGGGGTCATTGCCCCCGACGTCCGCCCGGGCATCCCGCTGATCGAGAAGCTGGGCCGGATCTTCACCGCGCTGACCCACGCCTCGCTGACCCAGATCGACGTCGAGGTTGCCGGAGAAATTGCTGCGCTGGACGTCAAGGTCCTCGAACTCGCAGCCCTGAAGGGCATCTTCGCCGATGTCGTGACCGAGCAGGTCTCCTACGTCAACGCCCCGGTCATTGCCGAACAGCGCGGCATCAACACCCGCCTGATCACCACGCCGGAAGCAGAGGACTACCGCAACGTCCTGACCATCAGGGGTGCGCTGAGCGACGGCTCACAGATCTCCGTTGCGGGTACCCTCACCGGGCCCAAGCAGGTTGAGAAGCTCGTGGGCCTCAACGGCTACGACGTAGAGATTCCCATCAGCGAGCACCTTGTGGTGGTGGCCTACTCCGACCGTCCCGGCGTGATCGGCACCATCGGTCATATCCTGGGCATGAACAACATCAACATCGCCGGAATGCAGGTTGCGCGCCAGGCGGAGGGTGGCCAGGTCCTGGCCCTTCTGACGATCGACAGCTCCGTGCCGCAGCAGGTGCTGGACGCCATCAAGGCAGGCATCGGCGCCGAAATGGTCCGCGAAGTGGACCTCGAGGACTAGCATCCCCAGCATGTGAACTACGCGTGACCTCGACTTAACGTCGGCCACGTATGATTGGCCGGTCTGCTTACAATGGCTAGGTCCTGATTCAGGACCAGGCCGGCAGGCCGGCCAATACTTTACGCACACCAGGCAGGAAACCAATCCTCACGTCCGTCAACCGCGGATGATGGTGTGCGCACGCAATCCAGGTTTCAGGGAGCCCAATGAACGCCGTCCAGAGGTTCATCAGAAGCAAAGTGCTGCTGCTGACCGCGGCCATCTTGATCGCAGCCATGTGCTTGTCGGTCCTCGTCCAAGGCCAGTCGCAGGCCGCACTTAACAGGACCGTGGATGAGAACTCACGCGGACTTTACGATGTTCTGGTCCAGGCCAAAGCGGGATCCGGCGCGCTGATGCAGCCGGAAATCGCCAGCGGCAGCGGGGGCATCAGCTTCGAACAGCTGGAGTCCATCCGCGACCTGACAGGCACGTCGGTGGCAGCGCCGATCAGCCTGGTCTCGCGAGTGACCCAGAACCTTGAAGCACCGCGGTTGGACGCCATGGACTACCTCGGCTACAACGCCGGGCTCGCCGGTACCGCCACAGCGGACCAGGCCGCGGGTGCGACCTCACCGGACAAGTGGCCGGCCGCAGAATCGGTCCTGAGCGACACCGCCAAGAAGTACCGCCTCACGGCCAGCGCCGTCAGCTCCGACGGCGTCTCCGAGCAGACCCTCTTCAAATCCACGGCGGAAGGCAGCCTCGGCAAGGCCAAGCTCGTGGAGGAACAGGCCGCCGGAGGAAGCAGCATCCGCATTGCCGCCCCCAAGGACGAAACCGGGATCAAGTTCCCTGACCCGGCCGGCGGCTCCGAGCACAACCTCTTTAATCTTTCCGTGTCGCTGCCCTTGTCGCCCGAGGTAACGGAGTCCGTCGTCGCCGTCGATCCTGTGGCCGAACGTGCGCTGCTGGGTTCGGCTGGTGACTTCCTGGCTCCGTTGGAGAAGGCGCCGCCCGCCGATGCCCGCAACGCCGGGGCCATTGGCCGTCACTTCGAAAGCCTCTTCACCAACGGCATCAGCACGGAAGAGCTGGCGGAGGGCCCTGACTTCCTGGGCGTTAAGCTCAAGTACTGGGCACCCCTGATGACCCAGTACCAGCAGGCAAAGCGTAACGGACAGCTCACGGCGGACTCACAGGCCATCCCCCTGATTGTCCGTTCGGGCACATCCCTGGACCTGAAGTACAACGTCAAGATCGAAGAGATCGACGACTCCGGCAAGGTGGTCAAGGAGGTCGGGACTGCCTCCCGTTCCCTGGACAAGGACTACCTTCCGTTCGTGTCCAAGGATCCCTTCGCGCTGTCCTGGCCCGGTTCAACCGATCACTCGTCCGTCCTTGGCAACCAGGGCAACTTCAACCAGGGCCTTTACACACCGGCCACCTGGAGCACCGACTTTGCCGCCGCGCCGAAGTACACCGATGGCGAAACCGCGGCCAACGGCGCCGTCGAAAAGTCGGCCGTTCCCGGAGAGTGGGTGACCGTTAACAGGCTGCCTGAGAAGACACCGTCCGGCGGTCCGGTGGATCAGACCCAGCGTGAGCCCGTGGATGAGCGCTCGTACCGCGAAAACCTGGAGACGGGGGAGAAGCTGGCGGCGCCCCTCGCGATGGTCTACGGAACCTTTGACCCGTCAGCTGTGGCAAAGGCAGCCGGCGACGTCAACCGGCTCCCACTGGGCGGCTACGACCCCACGCCGTTCACCCTGACCAAGGACGCGGACGGCAAGGACGTCACGGCTACCGAACTCGAGCCCTCCCTCAGCGCCACCGGCCTGGCGAGCCAATCGGCTGGTGCAATCACCGACTACTACGGCCTCGCCGCTGCCCGCGGTTATAAGGACAACGCCGCCGTCATCGACGCTGTGCGGGTCCGGGCCAAGGCCCCCGGAAGCTGGAAGCAGGCACAGCCCGACGTCGAAAAGCTGGCCAGTGAGATCCGCGAGATGGGCCTGGAAGCCACTGTTGTTGCCGGCTCCGCCCGCGAGGATGCCAGCATCTTCGTTCCCGGCTACTCAAAGGACGGCGCCGGCAAGGAATCGGCCCTGGGTACCGTCCAGCAGTCATGGGTACGGCAGAACGCCGCCGACGCCGTTTCCGGTTCGCTGACCGGAACCAACGTCACCCTGTTGTTCCTGACGCTTTGCGGAGCTGCCCTGCTGACAGGTGCCTCCACCGTCAGCTACATCCGCAAACGCAAGAGTGAAGCCGGAACCCTGCGCGCCATGGGTTGGACCCAACGGCGGATCCGCAGCTGGGTGCTGGAGGAATTCGGCGTTGGTGCCGCGCTCCTCGCCGTGGCGGGAATCGTCCTGAGCGTTGTGAGCTGGAGCCTGACAACGGTCATCGTGTCCGCATCAGTCCTCGTGCTGTATGCGGCAGCAGCCTTCTTCGCGGCGCAGCAGCTGCGGCACCGTGACGTTGTGGACCAGGAACCGCAGCACGACGAGCGCCTGATCCCGGTGGATTCTCCCTTGACGTTCGCCAACAGGCAGCTCAGCACCAACAAGTTCAACACGCTCTCGCTGGCCGTGGCCGTGGGTGTCTTCGGGGCCGCTGTTGGCGGCTTGATCGCATTGCTCATCGACATCCCACGGGCCGCCGGCGCAAGCGCACTGAGCGGACTCGCCGCCGCCAGCGTCGCTTTCCCCAGCATCCTTTTGGCCCTTTCGGGCGTGATTGTGGGACTCGTGCTCACTTTGGTGACCGGACGGTTTGAGCTCAACGCGAAACGCCAGTACCTTGGCATCCTTGAAGCCATGGGCTGGAATCCGGACATGCTCCGCCAGGTCCGCCTATTCGAAAACGCGCTGGTGGGCACGGTGGCGCTGCCGCTGGGCGTGCTGGGCGCGCTGGGCATTGGGCTCCTCCTTGCCCCCTATGCCGCCCTGTGGGCCGGAGTCGCCGGCCTCGTGGCTGTACTTTGCTGGATACCGATTGCAACGAAAGTGGTCCAATGACAAACGAGACGAATGTTCACCGGAGCCGGAGGTCCGGCTCGGTTGAGGCGCCCCTGCAGACCCGTGCCAACACCATCGTCAAGGCCTCGGACCACGGGACCCCGCTGGAACTGAGCGACATTACCATTCGGTATGGCGGGGGCAAGGGCGGTGCGGAAGCTGTCAGCGTTGTCGAAGGCTTTGACCTGACGCTTCACGCCGGCGAGATGCACTGTGTCGCCGGCCGAAGCGGATCCGGCAAGACCAGCATCCTGACCGTGGGCGCGGGGCTGACGCTGCCGACGTCGGGCCGTGTCTTCTGGGAAGGCGATTCGCTCGAAAGCATGGGCGACGACGAAATCGCCGACCGCCGTCGGGCCCTGATCGGCTACGTGGACCAAGGCGGGGCACTGATCGACGGCATGAGCGCGCTGGAAAACGTGCTGCTGCCGGCCGTGCCTGACGGCGAGGTGGAGCAGCGCCGCGACATGGCCAAGGACCTGTTGGACCTCGTTGGGCTGGGCCGCCGGATGAGGCACCGCCCCGCACAGCTCTCGGGCGGCGAACGCCAACGTGTGGCCATTGCCCGTGCGCTGATCCTGGGCACCCGTGTCCTGGTGGTGGACGAGCCGACCGCAAGCCTGGACAGGGCATCCGCCAACCGCATCATCAGCATCCTCAAAGACACCACTAACGACGGAATCGCAGTGCTGGTCGCTTCACACGACCACGAACTGGTCCGCCTGAGCGATACGCTGACTGAACTTATCTAGCCCGTCCCTTCGCACCAAAGGTACCGTCCGCACGTGACTGCTCCAGAGAAAACCCCGTTCTACATCACCACTGCCATCACGTACCCCAACGGGGTGCCCCACATCGGCCACGCGTATGAGTACATCGCCACCGATGCCATGGCGCGGTTCAAGCGGTTGGACGGTTATGACGTGATGTTCCTGACCGGCACGGACGAACACGGCATGAAGATCGCCCAGACGGCCGAAAAGGAAGGCATCACTCCCAAGGAGCTGGTGGACCGCAACGCCGAGGTTTACAAGGCTGCGCACTCTGCCCTGGGTATCACCTATGACCGGTTTATCCGCACCACGGACGAGGACCACTACGCCGCCTCGCAGGCCATCTGGAAGAAGATGGAAGCCAACGGCGATATTTACCTGTCCAAATATGAGGGCTGGTACTCCGTCCGCGACGAAGCTTTCTACGTTGAGGACGACACCGTGGTCAAGGACGACGGCGTGCGCTACTCGAAAGAGACCGACACAGAGGTGACCTGGACTGCGGAGGAGAGTTACTTCTTCCGGCTGTCCGCCTACCAGGAGCGCCTTCTGGCGCTGTATGAGGCACAGCCCGAATTTGGCGCGCCGCAGTCCCGGTTCAACGAGGTCATCAGCTTCGTAAAGCGCGGCCTCGAAGACCTGTCCATCAGCCGAACCACCTTCGACTGGGGCGTTCCCGTCCCCGGCAACGACAAGCACGTGATGTACGTCTGGGTGGACGCCCTCACGAACTACCTCACCGGTGTGGGCTACCCCGATGTCGACTCGGAATCGTTCAGGAAATTCTGGCCCGCCGACGTCCACGTCATCGGCAAGGACATCTCGCGCTTCCACGCCATCTACTGGCCAGCCTTCCTGATGAGCGCCGGGCTGGAACTGCCCAAGCGCGTCATGATCCACGGCTTCCTGCACAACAACGGCGTCAAGATGTCCAAGTCACTCGGCAACGTCGTGGCGCCCGCAGATTTCGTGGCGCAGTACGGCCTGGACCAGGTACGGTTTTTCTTCCTCCGCGAGGTCCCGTTCGGCGCCGACGGCAGCTACAACCACGAAGCCATCGTGGGGCGCATGAACTCCGACCTCGCCAACAACTTCGGAAACCTGGCTCAGCGGTCACTGTCCATGGTGGCCAAGAACTGCGAAGGCAAGGTACCGGTACCCGGTACATTCACCGCTGCGGATACGGCGATCCTGGAGCAGGCCAACGGGTTGCTCGAGGCGGCACGGGCCGCCTTCGAAAAGCAGGAGTTCAGCCGCGCCCTTGAGGCCATCTGGGCCGTCCTGGGAGACACCAACGCCTACTTTGCGGACCAGGCGCCCTGGGTCCTGCGCAAGACCGACGTCGAACGCATGAACACAGTGCTGTACGTGACGCTGGAAGTGCTTCGGATTGTGGCTATCCTCGCGCAGCCGGTCATGCCCACTGCCACAGCTGCGCTGCTGGATACACTCGGCCAGCCCGACGGCGCGTCCCGGCAGTTCTCCGCGCTCACCACACCGATCGCGGCAGGAACGCCGCTGCCCGCTCCGGCCCCGGTTTTCCCCAAGTACGAGGACCCCACCGAGGCCTAGCATCACGGACGCTCTCTCACTTCCTTTTCCGAGGTGAGAGAGCGTTTGTCGTTAAGGTGCAGGAAGTGAGAGAGGGCCGCCCCGAAACGTGCAGGAACCGGGAGAGCGTCGGGGGTTTCGAATAATGAGACGGTTTGACCAGAATGTGGATGACTTGGCTACCCTGAAATCATGAGCGCATCCACCATCAATCTCGCTGTCATTCCCGGTGACGGCATTGGCCCCGAGGTCATTGCCGAGGCACTGAAGGTCCTCGAAAAGGCCGTCGCCGCCGAAGGTGTTGACCTCGAGCAGCACCACTACAAGCTCGGGGCCGAACACTGGCTGGCCACGGGGGAGACCCTTCCGGATGAGGTCCTGGAGGACCTGCGGACGCGCGACGCGATTCTCTTCGGCGCGGTTGGTGCAGCACCCGGCGACACCCGGATCCCGTCCGGCATCATCGAGCGGGAGATGCTGCTCAAGCTCCGCTTCAGCCTGGACCACTACGTCAACCTGCGGCCATCCCGGCTCTTTGGCACGGTGGGGAGCCCACTGGCCAACCCTGGAACCATCGATTTTATTGTCGTCCGTGAAGGAACCGAGGGCCCCTACGTCGGCAACGGCGGCACGCTGCGCGGCGGCACTCCGCACGAAGTAGCCACCGAGGTCTCACTGAACACCGCTCACGGCGTGGAGCGTGTAGTCCGGGATGCCTTCCGCCGTGCCAGCGCACGCGAACGCAAGCACGTCACCCTTGTCCACAAGCACAACGTCCTGGTCTTCGCCGGCCACCTGTGGAAGCGGACCGTTGAGGCTGTGGCCAAGGAATTCCCCGAGGTCACCCACGACTACCTGCACGTAGACGCGGCCACGATCTTCATGGTCACCGATCCGTCGCGCTTTGACGTGATTGTCACAGACAACCTCTTCGGTGACATCCTGACGGACCTCGCCGCGGCCATCACCGGCGGCATCGGGCTGGCCGCCTCGGGCAACATCAACATGGACCGCACCGCGCCCTCCATGTTCGAACCCGTGCACGGTTCCGCACCGGACATCGCCGGGCAGCAGAAGGCGGACCCCACCGCCGCCATCCTGTCAGCGGCACTTCTGCTGGACCACCTCGGCTACACCGAGGCGGCCCGGAAGATCGAAGCGGCGGTCATCACCGACGTCGAAAACCGCGACGGCGGCTCCCGCACCACCAGTGCCATCGGAGATGCCATCGCTGCAGCGCTCTAGGCCGTGCCCTAGAGACTCGGTTAACCGGCGTAAGCTAGTTTCGAATCACCAAATGCTGCCCTGGGGTTCAAGGATGAACCACATCCACAGGCAGCCGATCGTGGAGGAACCATGACTCAGACCGCCCATGGCGTCGAATTCAACCAGCAGCCCTCGGCAACCCCGAAGTCCGCTGAAGAGCGTGCAGCCATCCTGGCCAACCCAGGGTTCGGCAACTACTTCACCGACCACACCGCCATCGTCGACTACAGCGTCGACGAGCACGGCGAGGGCGGCTGGTACGACCCCCGGGTCGAGGCCTACGGACCGATTTCGCTGGACCCGTCCGCGGCAGTTTTGCACTATGGCCAGGAGATCTTCGAAGGTCTCAAGGCCTACCGCCACGCCGACGGATCCATCTGGACGTTCCGCCCTGAAGCCAACGCCGCCCGCCTGAACAAGTCCGCCCGCCGGTTGGCCTTGCCGGAGCTTCCCGTGGAGTACTTCCTGGGCGCCATCCGTGAGCTGGTTGCCGCAGACAAGGAATGGGTTCCGGCCGGCGATGGCGAGGCCCTGTACCTGCGTCCGTTCATGATCGCCACCGAGGCTTTCCTGGGTGTTCGTGCGGCGCGTGAAGTGTCGTTCCGCGTCATTGCTTCCCCGGCCGGCAACTACTTCGGCGGCGAACTGAAGCCCGTTTCCATCTGGATTTCCCGTGAGTATGCACGCGCAGGCCGCGGCGGCACGGGAGCGGCAAAGTGCGGTGGCAACTACGCGGCCTCGCTGATCGCCCAGCAGGAGGCAGAGGCCAACGGCTGCAAGCAGGTCCTGTTCCTGGACCAGTTCAATGACAACGCCGTTGAAGAGCTCGGCGGCATGAACGTCTTCTTCGTGATGAAGGACGGCTCCCTGGTCACTCCAGCCCTCACCGGCACCATCCTCGAGGGCGTCACCCGGATGTCAGTCATCCAGGTGGCCAAGGACATGGGACGCGACGTCACCGAACGCAAGATCACACTGGACGAGTGGCGTGACGGCGTGGCCTCCGGCGAGATCACCGAGGTGTTCGCCTGCGGAACCGCTGCTGTTATCACTCCCATTGGCGTGCTGAAGGACGCCACGGAGTTCATTGGCTCCGAAGACGCCAAAGCGGGGGAGACCACCATGGCCATCCGCGAGAAGCTTTTGGGCATCCAGACCGGCGCCCTGCCAGACACGCACGGCTGGCTGACCCGCCTGGCCTAGACGGGATACAGCGCAAGAGAAAGGTACGACGGCGGCTGGCCGGCACTGCGGTACGTCAAGCGCAGTGCCGGGCAACCGCCGTCGTTCTTCCATTTCTGCAGGCAAAGCCGGCCCCGGGCATCAGCGCCGCGCGGCCTTCCGGGCAGCGTTCTTGAGCGCCTTGCGGGACACCGGCTTCAGGGCCTTGCGGGCAGCTTCGTCCTTGAGGGCCTGGTTGCGGCGGGCGTCTACCATGTCGTTCCACAGCGTCGTTGCGAAGGTGCCGCCATCCTGCGCGTACACATCATAGGGATAGCCCGCAAAAATGGACGGCGTGGTGTTGCCTGTGGGCAGTTCCCTGCCCGTTGCCTTCGCGACGGCATCCGCGACGGCCCAGGTCCGCGTCAGATGGTGGACCAGGTTTTCCTGGACAAAAACGTTCGCATCGCTGGAGGCAGCAGCGCGTCTGAGGAGTGCAGCCAGGTCATCAGCCAGGAAGGTGGCCGCCTGTTCTTCGACGGGTGTTGGACGTGACCGGAAATCCTCCGCGACGCCTTCCACCGCCTCGCTCCAGTCGGACGTCCCGCGGAACGTCCGCCATGTGGGAAACCACACGATGGCTCCAGTCGCGTAGTTATGGATGTGCTGCAGACCGCTGTTTTTCTCGGTGGCAGCGTGGTCATGGCCAGCTGAGTCAGCTTCGGCGATGAGGTCTGCAATGGTGCGGGGTGTGTCGCTCATGTGTCCGGTTCCGGCTTTCCTGATGGAGATCTTGTGCTCTTCATGGTGGTCAACCCGGTTTGTTGGCTGTTCTATTCCGGCGGCGGGACCGGTGCCGGGGCCGCGGCTGGTGCAAAGATGGGTTTGTGACTTCAGCTTCCAGCCCTGGCCTGCAGCGCAGCTCTGCCTTGACGCAGTTCGTCCTTGCCCCCAATCCAGGACCCATGAGCCTGGAGGGCACCAACTCCTACGTATTACGGGGTGGCGGTAGCCCGTCCGCTGTTGTCGTGGACCCCGGCCCGCTGCACGAACAGCATCTTCAGGCGCTGGCGGCTGCTGGACCCGTCGAACTCATCCTGGTCACGCACCGGCACGCGGACCACACGGCCGGTTCAGCCGCGCTGCATCAGCTGACGGGCGCGCCGGTCCGAGCCGCCGAACGCGCGCACTGCCATGGCGGCGGGTCGCCCCTGCTGGACGGCGAGACTATCCTGATGGCGGGCCTGGAAATCCGCGTCGTGGCCACACCCGGCCACACCTCTGATTCCGTCTGCTTCCACCTTCCCGACGACGGCGGCCGCGGTTCCGTGCTGACCGGCGACACCATCCTGGGCCGCGGCACCACCATGCTGGACTACCCGGACGGGACGCTGGGTGACTACCTTGCCTCGCTGGACAGGCTGGAAGCGCTGGGCGCCGCAACGGTCCTGCCTGCCCACGGGCCAGTGCTGCCGTCCCTGGAGGCGATCGTCCGCGACTACCGAGGCCACCGGCACGAACGCCTCGACCAGATCCGGGCCGCACTGGACCGGCTGGGCCGCAACGCCGCCGTCAGTGACGTCGCCGACGCCGTGTATTCCGACGTCGGACCATCTGTGCGGCGTGCGGCCGAAATGTCTGTCGCAGCGCAGCTGGACTACCTGCGCGGAGGCGCCGGGCACCGTTGAATGCGCCGGGCCGCACGGCCGAAGACTGTAGGCTGGGAACCATGCGTATTGCCAGGTTTGTAGTCGATTCTGATCCCCTTTACGGCATTGTGGAGGGCCAGCCAGGCAGTGAGGAAATCACTGTCATCCACGGTGACCCGTTCTTTAACGGCGTGGAGCGTACGGCGGTCCACCACAAGCTCGAAGACGTCCGCCTGCTCGCGCCGATCATTCCCCGCAGCAAGGTGATTGGCGTTGGCCGCAACTTCGTGGAGCATGCCCATGAACTCGGCAACGAGGTGCCTGCCCATCCGCTGCTCTTCCTGAAGCCCAACACGTCCGTAGTGGGCCCGAACGACCCCGTTGTGCTGCCTGAATTTTCCGAGGAAGTCTCCTTCGAGGCCGAGCTGTGCGTGGTCATTGGCCGGATCTGCAAGGACGTCCCGGAGGAACGCGTCGACGACGTCATCTTCGGGTACACGTGCGGTAACGACCTCACCGCCCGGGATGTCCAGAAAACGGACCTGCAGTGGGCGCGTGCCAAGGGCTTTGACACATCGGCACCGCTGGGGCCGTGGATCGAGACCGAACTGGACACCGAGGACCTCCAGATCCAGGGCCGGCTGAACGGCGAGCTGCGGCAGGACGGCAGTACCAGCCAAATGATCCGCAGCGTCCGGGAACTGGTGTCCATCGTCTCGCAGGCATTCACCCTGCTGCCGGGGGATGTCATCATGACTGGAACTCCTGCCGGGGTGGGCCTGGTGCAGGCCGGCGACCGCTATGAAGTGGAGATCGAAGGGATCGGGCGGCTGTCCAACCCCATCGTGCGCCGCTGACGGTCCGCCCAACCCAAGGGTCCCGGGACGGAGCAGCAGGGCAGGCAGCAGGCGGTAAAGTTGGAGCCACTATGACTACTGCTTCTGCGTCGAACCCTGCCTCCGTCCCCACCGTTACCGCCGACACCCCCGTGCGTGTCCGGTTCTGCCCCTCACCCACCGGGACGCCGCACGTGGGCCTGATCCGCACGGCCCTGTTCAATTGGGCCCACGCCAAGCACACCAAGGGCACGTTTGTGTTCCGCATTGAGGACACGGACGCAGCACGCGACTCGGAAGAGAGCTACCAGCAGTTGCTGGAAGCCCTGAAATGGCTGGGGATCACTTGGGAAGAGGGCGTGGAGGTCGGCGGTCCGCACGAGCCGTACCGTCAGTCTCAGCGGCTGGACCTCTACAAGGACGTAGTCGCCAAGCTCCTTGAAGCGGGTTACGCCTACGAGTGCTACTCCTCGCCGGAGGAAGTCGAGGCACGCCACCGTGCCGCCGGACGCGACCCCAAGCTCGGTTACGACAACTTTGACCGCGAACTCAGTGAAGATCAGCTCGCGGCGTTCAGGGCCGAGGGCCGCCAGCCGGTCCTGCGCGTCCGGATGCCTGACGAGGACGTCGTTTTCACTGACCTGGTCCGCGGCGACATCACGTTCAAAGCCGGAAGTATTCCGGACTACGTCATCGTTCGTGCTGACGGATCCCCGCTGTACACGCTGGTGAACCCCGTCGACGACGCCCTGATGGGGATCACGCACGTGCTGCGCGGCGAGGACCTCCTGTCCTCCACTCCCCGCCAGGTGGTGCTGATCCGCTACCTGATGGACATCGGCGTCGCCAGCTACCTGCCGCTCTTTGGCCACCTCCCGTACGTGATGGGTGAGGGGAACAAGAAGCTGTCCAAGCGTGACCCGCAGTCCAACCTGTTCCTGCTGCGCGACCGTGGATTCATTCCCGAAGGCCTGCTGAACTACCTCTCGCTGCTCGGCTGGAGCCTTTCGGCCGATGAGGACATCTTCACCGTGGACCAGTTGATTGAATACTTTGACGTCAAGGACGTACTGGCCAACCCGGCGCGGTTCGACATCAAAAAGGCCGAGGCCATCAACGGCACCCACATCCGCATGCTCGACCCGGAAGACTTCCGTGACCGGCTTGTGCCGTACCTGCGCACTGCAGGCTTCGTGGGGGAGCAGCCCACAGCGCGCCAGGAAGAAATCCTTACCGAAGCCGCGCCGCTGATCCAGGAACGCATCACGTTGCTGGGCGAGGCGCCGGAGATGCTGGGATTCCTGTTCAAATCAGACGATGCCATCGACGTCGCCGACGACGCCCGCAAGGGCATGCCGGAGAATCTCAGCGAGGTCCTCGCGGCCGCCATCGCGGCGCTGGAGCCCATTGCGGAGTGGAACCCTGAGAACATCCAGGCCGCCCTGAAGCAGGCCCTCGTGGAGGACTTGGGGATCAAGCCACGGCTGGCGTTCGGTCCGGTCCGGACAGCCATCTCCGGGCGTCGGATCTCGCCGCCCTTGTTCGAGTCCATGGTGATCCTCGGCAAGGACTCCTCCCTTGCCCGGCTCCGCACCTTCCGCGGCTGATGGCTTCTCCCGGCCAGCGAGCTGACGGTTTCCTTGAGACGCCGTTCGGCACCATCAGGGGGGTTCTCTTCGACATAGATGACACCCTGGTGGACCTTGAATACGCCATGACCACCGCCCTGCGCGAGGTCAGCGAACACCTCCTTCCTGGCCTGGACCAGGCCGGCTGGGAGCGGTTCGGCAGGATCTTCACGCACGAAACCACCCACTACTACGACCGCTACCTGGCCGGGGAACTGACCTTCAACGACCAACGGCTGCTTCGTGGCCGCGCGGCCCTGGGCCATTTCGGCGTGGACCTTGCCGACGGCGAGGAGGCCCATCAGTGGCTTTCCGCTTACGGGCGCGTCCAGCCGGGGTATGTGAGGGCCTTCGAGGATGTCGTCCCGCTTCTTGAAGCCCTTGATGCAGCCGGTGTTCCCTACGGCGCGGTGAGCAACAACGTCCATGACTACCAGCGGGCCAAGCTGGACGGCGCCGGCCTGGACAGGATAAAGCGCCTGGTCGGAACGGACACCGTGGGCGTGGCCAAGCCGGAGCCTGCGATCTACCTTGAAGGCGTCCGCCTCCTTGGCACGCTCCCCGCGGACACCCTGTATGTGGGAGATAACCGGATGCTGGATGCGGAAGGTTCGACGGCGGCGGGCCTGTTGGGCGTTTGGCTCAACAGGGTGGGGGAGCCGCGGCAGGGCTATGCCGGCCACGAGGTCACGTCCCTGGCAGGGTTGCTGGGCTGACCCCTTGCCTTGCCGGCTGCCGCCGGACACGTGTGATCCACGTAACGGCGGCTCGATTTGTGCGGTGGAAAAGTCTCGGGTAAAGTAATTACTCGTGCTGAGGCGCCGGGAGCGCTGGTTTAGACCAACGGATCCGGCCCGAAAGTTCCATTGGGATATGGTGTAATTGGCAACACTACGGTTTCTGGTACCGTCATTCTAGGTTCGAGTCCTGGTATCCCAGCTCTGATAAATCCACGGATTTCCGCGGAAAATCAGGGGTTTCAAAGCGGTTCCGCCGATTTGAAACACGGGCTGAGTGTATGAAATACTCACTTAGCCTGAACGGCAGAGATGCTGTTTTGGAAGTACGCGGCCCCATCGTATAGCGGCCTAGTACGCTGCCCTCTCACGGCGGTAACGCGGGTTCGAATCCCGCTGGGGTCACCTCTGAACGGTCCCGGGCACTAGCCCGGGGCCGTTTCTCGTTTCCCCAGGGTTGCCGAACTATGGCTTCGCCGCGCTTCGCTGCACTACTGTGAACCCCATCACTTATTGGGGGAGCGGGCATGCTTGGACACCGGTTTGACGAGGGCAAAAACTCATTAAATGCGCTGAGGCTGATACTCGCTGCCCTAGTGATCGTGTCCCATTCCTGGTGGCTCGGCGGCTACGGCGCTGAACCGCAACCGGGTGGCATGAAACTGGGCACGTGGGCCGTCATCGGATTTTTCGGAATTTCGGGATACCTGATCACCCGGAGCCGAGTACATTCGAGGTCGGCGGTGAGTTACTGCCGCGCAAGGTTTCTTCGGATATTTCCCGGTTTGGCCGTCTGCGTTGCGGCGGTGGCCTTTGTGAGATCGTCTGCTATATGTTCATCGGACTCGCGTTTGGAATCTTCCGCCTGGAACTGGCGCGAGTGGCAGTACTTTTCCTGTTTGTCCTCGGTTCCGCAGCTGTTTTCGCCGTCGACGCCGGATGGCTCGCCTCACCGACTCCCTACGACTGGCCGTTGATCCCGGTTGTCACCTTTCTGGCGGGTTCCCTGGTGTACCTCTTTCGGGAGCGAATTCCCGCCACGCCCATCACGCTTGGGGTATGCGCCGTCACGATGCTGGTCATTGCCGGGAAAGGGTTTGTCTCGTCGCTGATCCACCTCCCACTGTGCGTCCTTGTGCTGGCTGGTTCCCTCTACGTGCCTTTGGCGGCCGTGGGATCCCGCTATGACATTTCCTATGGTGTCTACATTTACGGTTGGCCCGTCCAGCAGTTCCTGGCTGCCCAGGGCGTCCATACTGCCGTTCCGCCATTAGTGTTCGCTGGCGCCTCCCTGCTGGCCGTTGCCCCGCTGGCGTGGCTTTCCTGCCGCTACGTGGAAGGGCCGGCGCAGCGTTGGCGCCGCTCGCGGGACACCCAGCGAAGGCTTGCAGAACTGGCATGATGATGCTGTGACCACCGACAACCAGCCCGACCGGCCAGATCGTCCTCCGGCCACGCCAGCGGCCGCTGGCGTGGATCTCCTTGAGGCCGTACGGCTGGAACTGTCCAAGGTCACCTTTCCCCTCCTGACACCGGGTGCTGAACAGGCCAGGATGGAGCTCAGGAATGCCATCGCACAGCTTGATGACTACATCCTTCCCCGGTACCGGAGCCTTGAGGCGCCCCTCCTTGCCGTCGTTGGAGGTTCCACCGGCGCCGGAAAGTCAACACTCGTCAACGCCCTGGTCGGGCATCCCGTCACGCGTTCAGGGGCTATCAGGCCCACCACAAGGCAGCCCACCCTGCTGCACCATCCGGCCGATGCCGGCTGGTTCCAAGGGAAACGGGTCCTGCCGAGCCTCAACCGGATCCGTGGCACCGTATCTTCGCAGCCAGTCCCGGCCAGCAGGGCCGGTGCTGTCCCGGACCCGTCGGCCGTCACGTCGCTCGTGCTGGTCGCGGACAGCGCCGTTCCGCAGGGCATTGCCCTGCTTGATGCGCCGGATGTCGATTCCATTTCCGAGGACAACCGCAGGCTGGCCGGACAACTGCTCGCTGCCGCGGACCTGTGGGTGTTCGTCACCACGGCGAACCGCTACGCCGACGCCGTTCCGTGGAAACTGCTGCTGAACGCGGCCTCCCGCGACATCCTGGTGGCCGTGGTGTTGGACCGTGTACCGGCCGAGGCAGAGGCAGAAGTTTCTGCGGACCTGCGGAGCCTGCTGGGCAGGGAAGGCCTGGGTTCGGCGGGACTGTTCATCATTGCCGAGACTGACCTTGACGCGCTCGGCATGCTCCCCCCTGCCGCAGTGGAGCCTCTCCGTACCTGGCTGCACAGCCTGGCCGCTGACGCCGCAGGCAGGGGACAGATTGCCCGGCGGACCCTCAACGGAACCGTGAAGGCATTGGCGGGCCGGATTGGCAGCGTGGCGCGGGCGCAGGACGAGCAGGAGCAGGCTGCGGCGGGGCTCAGGGCTGAAACCCTCACGGCCTATCGTGATGCGGAAACGCGGATCCTTGATGCGACGAAGGATGGCGCCCTGTTGCGGGGAGAGGTCCTTGCCCGCTGGCAGGACTTCGTGGGAACGGGGGAGTTCTTCCGCAGCCTTGAACAGGGCATCGGGCGCCTGCGAGACCGGGCGGGCGCGTTCTTCCGCGGCGAACCTGCCCCGGCCGTCAAGGTCGAGGCCGCCATCGAATCCGGGCTGCAGGCTGTCATCCTCGATGAGGCCGCCAACGCTGCCGAGCAGGCAGACAAGCGGTGGCGCGCAGACCCGGCAGGCCGTCAGTTGCTCGGAACCGAGGACCTCTCAGGGGCAGCTATGGATTTCCCCGGAACCGTGGCGGCGGAGATCCGGGCCTGGCAGGCGGACCTGATGGAACTGATCCGGACTGAAGGGCAGGAAAAACGTACCCAGGCCAGATGGTTGTCCTTCGGGATCAACGGCCTCGGGGCAGCGCTGATGGTCGTGGTGTTTTCCATGACCGCCGGGCTCACTGGCCTGGAGGTGGGCGTGGCCGGCGGCACCGCCATCGTGGGCCAAAAGCTGCTGGAAGCGGTCTTCGGTGAAGACGCGGTCCGCCGGCTTGCCCGGAAAGCACGGGAGGATCTCCACCAGCGCACCCGGAAGCTGCTGGCGGAGGAGCAGCGAAAGTTCCTTGACCGGCTCCCCGAGGTGCCCGCTGACCGGGCTCTGCTGGCCCGCCATGTTGAAGCCCTGACGCGGCTTGCGGACACCGCATGAGCCGCCACACCGCTGCCCGTGTCTCGTCGCAGCTGGACGCCCGCCTTGAAGCCCTCAATAGTGCCCGTGAACTCGCCGAGGGCGTGCTGCCCGACGATGTCTTGCAAGACGTGTTGAGGCTGCTGGAGCGCGCCACGTCCCGGCGGTCCCTCTCCGCCGACCACACGGTTGTTGGCTTTTTCGGCGCCACCGGAAGCGGCAAGTCATCGCTCTTCAACGCCGTCAGCGGCGCCGAAATCGCGACGGCGGCCGTTCGGCGGCCAACCACCACCGAACCTTTGGCAGGAGTCTGGGGAGCGGAAGGCAGCGAACCGCTGCTGGACTGGCTGGATGTTCGCAGCCGGCACCATGCCGCGCCCGTGCCCGGGTTCGCGGATGAGGAAACCGGGCTGATTCTCCTCGACTTGCCGGACTTCGATTCCACGAGGGCAGCCAACCGTGAGATCGTGCAGCGGATGGTGGGCATGGTGGATGTCCTGGTTTGGGTGCTCGATCCGCAAAAATACGCCGATGCCGCGGTTCATAACGGCTTCCTTGCACCGCTGGCAGCGCACGGTTCCATCACCCTCGTGGTGCTCAACCAAACCGACCGGCTGCCGGAGAGGGACGTCCAGCCCGTGCTGGAATCATTGAAGGGAATCCTCGCCGTGGACGGCCTGGGGCAGGTCGAGGTGATCGGTGCTTCTGCCGTCACCGGCGCAGGGGTGGACCGTGTCAGGGCCGCTATTCGGCACGTGGTGGTGCGGCGGCAGGCGTCTTCACAGCGACTCACAGCTGACGTGTCCCGCGCCGTCGCACGGCTGCGGGACGCCTCCGGAGCCGGCGAGGCCGCCGGTGTCCGGCCCGGGTCTAAAACGCGACTTGCGGATGCGTTGGCCTCGGCTGCCAACGTGCCCCTGGTGGTGGGAGCCGTGGACCGCTCCTACCGCCTGGAAGCGGCCCGCCGCACCGGGTGGCCGGTGACCCGCTGGCTGCTGAAATTCCGGCCTGACCCCCTGCGGCGGCTTAACCTGCGTAGCAGTGCCCCATCCGAACTCGGCCGCACGTCGCTGCCACCCGCCGGGGCGCCCGAACGCGCGCGGACGGATGCCGCCGTCCGCCAGTTCGGCGACGACGCCAGCGCGGGCGCGCCCGGCCCGTGGCGCGCTGCCATCCGGGATGCTGCCCGTGAAGGCAGGGAGCGGCTCCCGGACGCCCTCGACCAGGCCATTGCGGGCACGGACCTGCTCGCCGCGCGGAAGTCCTGGTGGTGGCCGGTCTTCAACCTGTTCCAGTGGCTTGCCCTGCTGACCGTTCTCGGCGGCCTCGGATGGCTGGGAGTGCTGGCTGGGCTGGGCTACCTCCAGTTGCCTGTCCCCGACGTGCCGCGGGTTGAAGGCTGGCCGATCCCAACCCTGATGATTGCCGGGGGAGCCGCCCTGGGAATTTTCCTGGCGCTTACGGGGAAGTTCATCGGGGCCGTAGCCGCCCGGGCCCGGGCCACCACGGCCAGGAAGCGCCTCCGTGCCGCCGTCGGAGAGGTTGCCCAGGCCTTGGTGGTGGAACCTGTTGACCTTGAGGTCAGCCGACACAGGTCATTCAATACCGCTCTGGACAAAGCGGGGGCGGCGTAGCGCCACTGCCCGCCTGGGTCCGCCGCTTCAGCTGGTGCCTGCCTATGAAAGAGCTGCGGCTGCCTCCCGCACCTTGATCAGGGTCCGCAGGTTCCGGGTGGTGGTAGTTGCCTTGTACTTTGCCTTCGATGAGACCTTGCTGAAGGGGCTGTCCAACGTGCCACCCGCACGTGCCAGCCAGGCCAGGGCTTCCGGTCCGAGCCTTTTCTGTTCTGTACCTTCCAGGGCCGCCCCGGCCGCATCCAGTTCATCCAGCATGGCGGTGTCTGAAGCCAGCGTGACATAGGTGTGGGTGGATTTGTCGTCATCCGGGTACGGGCACGCGTCCACCAGTTCGGACACTCTCTGTGCGGTGAGGACAACCACCCAGGCGTCATAGCCGAATGATTTCCGCAGGCAAGCCTCGAAGTCCTTCTTAACGGCGGCGGGTCCCAGTTCGCTGGCCAGGACCACGTTGCCGCTGGCAAGAAGGGTCTTGACGCCGTCAAAGCCCGTGGCTTCCAGGGCTGCCTTGAGATCCGCCATCTTGATATTGATCCCGCCCACGTTGATGCCGCGGAGGAACACTGCGTAGCTGTTCATGCTGAAAGCCTAAGCCGCGGCGGCGCGTCACCTGCGGGTAGGCCCTAGTCGTTGTTCTTGCGCAGGGCTTCGGTGAGGATGCGGCCTGCGTTGCATACCACTTCGGCGTGCAACCGGCCCGGCTGGCGGGTGAGGCGTTCGATGGGGCCCGAGATCGACACTGCGGCAATGACACGGCCGGACGGTCCGCGCACCGGTGCGGAAACTGAGGCAACCCCCGGCTCACGTTCGCCGAGGCTCTGCCCCCAGCCCCGCCGTCGTACTCCTGCCAGCACCGTGGGCGTAAAGCGCGCGGATTGGAGGCCTTCGAGGAGCCGGTCATGGTCTTCCCACGCGAGCAGGACCTGGGCGGCCGAGCCGGCCTTCATGGAGAGCTGCGTGCCCACCGGAATGGTGTCCCGCAGGCCGATCGGACGCTCCGCGGACGCAACGCACACACGCCAGTCGCCCTGGCGCCGGAAGATCTGGGCACTTTCGCCTGTGGCGTCGCGCAGCTGCATCAGTACAGGTCCGGCGGAAGCGATCAGGCGGTCTTCTCCCGCGGCGGAAGCCAGCTCAACGAGCCTGCTCCCGAGCACGAACCGGCCTTGGATGTCACGGCTGACCAGCCGGTGGTGGACCAGGGCAAGGGCAAGCCGGTGGACGGTGGGCCGGGCGAGGCCGGTGGCTGCTACGAGCTGGGCCAGGGTGGTAGGCCCGGCCTCAAGTGCGTCCAGCACATGGGCCGCTTTATCAATGACACCGACTCCACTAGAATTGTCCATGTAATGATATTGCCGTCTCAATATCTGAGATGCAAATGTTTCGGCTGGCGATTTGCACAGCCGCCCTGATTCAGTGGA
The DNA here is from genome assembly GCF_042270935.1 of Pseudarthrobacter sp. NPDC055928. Classification (NCBI taxonomy): domain Bacteria; kingdom Bacillati; phylum Actinomycetota; class Actinomycetes; order Micrococcales; family Micrococcaceae; genus Pseudarthrobacter; species Pseudarthrobacter sp. NPDC055928. The sequence continues at coordinate 56,141 of NZ_JBHJZH010000002.1, read as the reverse complement.
CCTTAACAGCCAACAGCAGTGAAGGGAGATGGCCGTGGCAAAGACACTGGCCGAGAAAGTCTGGGACGCGCACGTGGTGCGCAAAGGCGACGGCGAAGGAGCCAACGCCCAGCCCGACCTTCTCTTCATCGACCTCCACCTCGTTCACGAGGTGACCTCCCCGCAGGCTTTTGAAGGCCTGCGCCTGGCCGGCCGCAAGCTGCGCCGCCCGGACCTCACGATTGCCACGGAGGACCACAACACGCCCACACTGGACATCGACAAGCCCATTGCCGACCTGACCAGCCGCACCCAGATCCAGACGCTGCGCAACAACTGCGCAGAGTTCGGCGTCCGGCTGCACTCCCTTGGTGATGCCGAACAGGGCATCGTCCACGTGGTGGGTCCCCAGCTTGGCCTGACCCAGCCAGGCATGACAGTGGTCTGCGGCGACTCGCACACCTCCACGCACGGCGCGTTCGGCGCGCTCGCGATGGGCATCGGCACCTCCGAGGTGGAGCACGTCATGGCCACGCAGACGCTGTCCCTGAAGCCGTTCAAGACCATGGCCATCAACGTCGAGGGCACCCTCCGCCCGGGCGTCACGGCAAAGGACATCATCCTCGCCGTCATCGCCAAGATCGGCACCGGCGGTGGCCAGGGCTACGTCCTGGAATACCGTGGCTCCGCCATCCGGGCGCTGTCCATGGATGCCCGCATGACCATCTGCAACATGTCCATCGAAGCCGGGGCCCGCGCCGGCCTCGTCGCGCCGGACCAGACTACCTACGACTACATGTACGGTCGCCCGCACGCCCCGCAGGGTGCCGAGTGGGACGCCGCCGTCGAATACTGGAACACGCTGCGTACCGATGACGACGCCACGTTCGACGTCGAGGTGGACCTCGACGCCGACACGCTTGAGCCGTTCGTCACCTGGGGGACCAACCCTGGCCAGGGTGTGTCGCTTTCCGGGTCGGTGCCGTCCCCGGATGACTTCGGCGACGAGAACGCCAAAGCCGCCGCTGAGCGTGCCCTGCAGTACATGGGCCTGGCCGCAGGTACGCCCATGAAGGACATCCGCGTTGACACTGTCTTCCTCGGCTCCTGCACGAATTCGCGGATGGAGGATCTGCGCGCTGCGGCAGACATCATCCGCGGCCGCCAGAAAGACCCCAACATCCGCATGCTGGTGGTACCAGGCTCGGCACGCGTCAGGCTGGAAGCCGAAGCTGAGGGCCTGGACAAGGTTTTCAAGGACTTCGGCGCCGAGTGGCGCTTCGCCGGCTGCTCGATGTGCCTGGGCATGAACCCGGACCAGCTGGAGGTGGGGGAGCGTTGCGCCTCAACGTCCAACCGCAACTTCGAAGGCCGGCAGGGCAAGGGCGGACGCACGCACCTCGTCTCCCCGGTGGTGGCAGCAGCCACGGCCATCCGCGGCACGCTGAGTTCGCCGTCGGACCTTGATCCGGCCCCCGAGTCCGCCGCCATCCGCACCGACGCAGCCTAGGAGACCGATATGGAAAAGTTCACCACCCACACGGGCATCGGCGTCCCGCTGCGCCAAAGCAACGTTGACACGGACCAGATCATCCCTGCCGTCTACCTCAAGCGGATCACCCGCACCGGCTTCGAGGACGCGCTCTTCTCCGCCTGGCGCAAGGACCCTGCCTTCATCCTGAACCAGGCACCGTTCAACGCCGGTTCCGTACTGGTGGCCGGACCTGATTTCGGCACGGGCTCCTCCCGTGAACACGCCGTCTGGGCGCTGAAGGACTACGGCTTTAAGACCGTCCTGTCGTCACGGTTCGCGGACATCTTCCGGGGCAACTCCGGCAAGCAGGGGCTGTTGGCCGCTGAAGTGGCCCAGGACGACATCGAGCTCATTTGGAAAGAGCTCGAGAACGCACCGGGAACCGAAGTGACGGTTGACCTGGTTTCCAAGACTGTGATCTGCGGCAACATTGTGGCGCCGTTCGAGATCGACGACTACACACGGTGGCGTCTGCTCGAAGGCCTCGATGACATCGGCCTGACGCTGCAGCACGAAGAGGACATCACCGCCTACGAGGCCACCCGCCCCGCATTCATGCCGAAGACGCTCCCGGCCCGTCTGTCCTGAACAGCCGGACCGGCCAGCCGATAAGCCAGGCCAAGGAGGACGCCACACCCTGCCGGCGGCGCCCGCGCATTTCGGTTCGGTAACGCGACCTCCTATGCTTAGCTGGAGCCTTTGCAAGGACTTGGGGGCGAGTAATCGTAAGGAAACCGGTATATGAGTAGTGTTCTGACAATCCGCGGCGGAGTCCCGCTTACAGGCCGCGTCAGCGTCCGTGGGGCCAAGAATCTTGTTCCCAAGGCCATGGTGGCGGCGTTGCTGGGCAACGAACCCTCGGTGTTGCGGAACGTTCCGGAGATCAAGGACGTGGAGGTAGTCACCTCCCTCCTGCAGCTGCATGGCGTGACCGTCGTCAAGGACCCCGTCAACGGGGACCTGACGCTCGATCCCAAGGCGGCCAAGACCGCTCCCAGCACGGCCATTGATGCCCACGCCGGCGATTCTCGGATTCCCATCCTGCTGTGCGGACCGCTGATCCATGCGATCGGTGAGGCCTTCATTCCTGACCTGGGCGGTTGCAAAATCGGCGACAGGCCCATCGACTACCACCTCAATGTCCTGCGCCAGTTTGGCGCGGTCGTGGAAAAGCGCCCGGGCGGCATCCACATTTCGGCGCCCAAGGGCCTGCACGGTGCCAAGATCTCGCTGCCGTATCCGTCCGTTGGAGCCACCGAGCAGGTGCTGCTCAGCGCTACCCGCGCCGAGGGCATCACGGAGCTCTCAGGTGCGGCGACGGAACCCGAAATCATCGACCTCATCGCGGTGCTGCAGAAGATGGGCGCCATCATCAGCGTCCAGACTGACCGCACCATCCGCATCGAAGGCGTCCGAGACCTCGGCGGCTACAACCACCGTGCCCTCTCGGACCGCAACGAATCGGCGTCGTGGGCATCAGCCGCGCTCGTGACGCGGGGCGACATCTTTGTCGAAGGTGCTTCGCAGCGGGACATGATGACCTTCCTCAACACCTACCGGAAGGTGGGCGGTGGGATGGACATCGGCGAGGACGGCATCCGTTTCTACCATCGGGGAGGCAAGCTCAACCCGCTGGTCCTGGAAACGGACGTACATCCCGGCTTCATGACCGACTGGCAGCAGCCGCTGGTGGTGGCGCTCACCCAGGCCGAGGGCGTGTCGATTGTCCATGAGACGGTCTACGAGAACCGCTTCGGCTTCACGGACGCCCTCATCCGGATGGGTGCCAGCATCCAGGTGCACCGCGAATGCCTGGGCAGCGTGCCGTGCCGGTTCGGCCAGCGCAACTTCCTGCACTCAGCCGTTATCTCCGGACCCACCCAGCTCAAGGGAACCGACATTGACGTCCCTGACCTGCGCGGCGGCTTCAGCCACCTCATCGCAGCCTTGGCCGCTACCGGCACCTCCCGCGTGACCGGAATCGACATCATCAACCGCGGCTATGAGCGGTTCACGGAAAAGCTGGCAGGCCTCGGCGCAGATTTCGACATCACCACAGCAAAGTAGCGGGGGGCACGTGAAGGAAACGGCCAAGAGCCAGGCCACCTTTGTGGTCGTTGCCGGCATTGTCAGGCCGGTGATGAACCTGCTGATGAACAAGAAGTGGGAGGGCATTGAGAAGCTGCCCGCCGGCGGCTTCATCGCAGCACCCAACCACTGCACCGAAATCGATCCCCTCATCGTGGGCCACCTCCTCTATAACAACAAGAGGGCGCCCCACTTCCTCGCCAAGGCCGGACTGTTCAAGGTGCCGGTGCTGGGCTGGGTCCTGCGGGCCACGAAGCAGGTCCCGGTGGAACGCTCGACGGCGGGAGCCAACCGCTCCTTGCAGGTCGCCCAGGAGATCGTCGCCGAGGGCGGCGCGATCATCATCTACCCTGAGGGAACCTTGACCAGGGACCCGGACCTGTGGCCGATGAAAGGGCACACCGGCGCGGCCAGGCTGGCGCTCGAGGGCGGCATTCCAGTGGTGCCGATCGCCCACTGGGGCGCCCACGAGGTCTTCCCCCGCTATGCCAAGCGGTTCCACATGTTTCCCCGCAGAACCTCCACGGTTGTTGTGGGTGATCCGGTGGACCTCAGCCCCTACACTGGCCGTCCGCTGGACAAGGCCACACTGACGGCGGCCACCGAGGCGATCATGGACGCCGTGACGGCTTTGCTGGCTGGCATCCGCAACGAAGAGCCGCCCGTCGAGCGGTGGGATCCCGCCAAGCACAAGCAAGCGAAACACGGGCGGTTTGTGGAGCGGGGACCACGGGCCGCAGGTGCTGGCCCTGCCGCTGGAACCGCAGATGCGGCTGGAACGTCGACTGGCGACGAGGCGGACGCCCTGTGACCGGTGACGGGCGCCGCCCCGGCTCAGCCCGCTCGGTTGCGGTCCTCGGTGCCGGTTCCTGGGGAACCACCTTTGCCAAGATCCTGGCCGACGCCGCCACGGCCGCGGGCGACGAACGGCAGATACGGGTCTGGGGCAGGCGCGGGGAAGTCGTGGAGCAAATCAACGGCATACACCGAAACATCCAGTACCTGAAAGACATCGCCCTGCCGGAGACCATCACCGCCTCCACGGATGTGGGCGAGGTCCTGGCAGGAGCGGACCTGGTGGTCCTGGCGGTACCTGCGCAGTCCCTGCGGCTGCAACTGCGCGAATGGAAGCCACTGATCGACCATCAGGCCATGGTGGTTTCCCTGATGAAGGGGCTCGAGCTCGACACCGACGCCCGGATGAGCGAAGTCATCAGCCAGGAACTCGGCATCCCGGCGGACCGCATCGCTGTGGTCTCGGGCCCGAACCTGGCCATGGAAATCGCCCGCGAGGAGCCAACGGCGTCAGTTGTCGCGTGCAGTGATTCCGCTGCTGCCGGGTGGATCGCTCGCAGCTGCACGGCGCCCTACTTCCGCCCGTACACCACCGCCGACGTCGTGGGCGTGGAAATCGGTGGCATCGTCAAGAACGTCATCGCGCTGGCTGTCGGTATCTGCGAGGGTAAGCAGATGGGGGACAACACCAAGGCTTCCGTGATCACCCGGGGTCTGGCTGAAACGTCACGGCTGGCCCTCGCCCTCGGCGGCGAGGCCCAGACCATGGCCGGCCTCGCAGGGCTGGGCGACCTGGTGGCCACGTGCTCCTCGCCGTTGTCCCGGAACCACACAGCGGGCCGCCTGCTGGGGGAGGGCCTGACGCTGGACGAGGTTGCCCAGAAAATGACCCAGACTGCCGAAGGAATCAAGTCCGGCCAGGCCGTGCACGAACTGGCCGGAAAGCTCGGCGTCGACATGCCCATTACCGCTGCCGTTGTAGCTGTCCTGGCCGGCAAACTGTCCGTTGACCAACTGGGGCCGCTTCTGCTGGCCCGGGAACTGAAACCTGAAGGCGATTACTGACCATGTCCGAAGACAACCTGAAAGCGGCCCCTCCCGCCAAACCGCGGGTGGCCGTGCTGTTTGGCGGCCGGTCCAGCGAACATGCAGTGAGCTGTGTGACCGCTGCCGGAGTGCTTGCCGCCATCAACAAAGACAAATACGAGGTCATCCCCATCGGCATCGCCAAATCGGGGCAGTGGGTCCTTGCCTCGGGGGACACCGCCCAGTGGTCACTGTCGGCGTCGTCGCTGCCGGAAGTTCCACCGTCGACCGAAACGGTGACGCTCGCCGAGATCGGCGGCGAGCACCAGCTGATCGTCGCCGCACCCAACGAAGTTCCGCAGGAACTGGGGACGGTCGACGTCGTATTTCCACTGCTGCACGGTCCGTTCGGTGAGGACGGCACCATCCAGGGACTCCTGGAACTGTCCGACACCCGCTACGTCGGCGCCGGGGTCCTCGCCTCAGCCGTGGGCATGGACAAGCACTACATGAAGGTGGTCTTTGAGGCGGCCGGCCTCCACGTCGGACCCTACATCGCTGTCACCGACCGGCAATGGCTCAAGGACGCCGAGTCAGTCCGCAAGCAGGTGGACCGCCTCGGGTTCCCGGTCTTCGTCAAGCCCGCGCGGGCCGGATCCTCCATGGGAATTTCCAAAGTGGACTCATTGGAGGGGCTGGACGCCGCCGTCGAGGAAGCCCGCCGCCATGACCTCAAGCTGGTCATCGAAGCCGGCATAGTGGGCCGCGAAATCGAATGCGCCGTCCTGGAAGGGCGCGGGACGGCAGCACCGCGGACTTCCATGCCGGGTGAGATCTCCGTGGCTGGCGGCAGCCACGAGTTCTACGACTTCAACGCCAAGTATGTCGAGGATGACGCCGCTGCACTCAGCTGCCCGGCGGACATCCCGGAGGAAGCAATCGCCCGCGTTCGAGAACTGGCAGCTGCGGCGTTTGATGCCGTGGGAGCCGAAGGACTGAGCCGGGTTGATTTTTTCTACACCCCTGAGGGTGAGCTGATCATCAACGAAATCAACACCATGCCCGGCTTTACACCGAAGAGCATGTACCCCCAGATGTGGGCGGCTTCGGGCCTGGACTATGCAGAGCTCATTGACGAACTCATTTACTTGGCACTGAACCGGAAGACCGGCCTGCGCTGACGTTCCGGGCGCGCCGCGCGGACGCCGGGCCTGTCATTCCAGGCCAGGCCCGGCGTGGCCTACCCGGTGGACGGCAGGTTCTTCAGCTCTTCCTGCCCGACGCAGTTCCCTGTGGCGGGGATCTTTGCCGCCGCAGCCGACAAGTCAGCAAGGACTGTCGCGGAACTGACGGCCTCCTGATCCTTGGTCAGGAGGATTTCGGTGGCTGGTTCGCGGCCGAAGGTAGTCAGGGTCCACGCGGTGTCGCCCTCCTTGATGACCCAATCCACGCCGTTGACGCTGACGCAGCGGTCCGTCGTCGGTCCCGGAACGTTGACGCCACAGCGCAGGATTACTTGCGAGGGGTCGCCCCACGCAGCGGTTGCCTGGCTGTTGGTTTTCCGCAGGCCCGCGTCCCCGATGGCATCAGGCAGTGCCACCATCATGGGTGCGCAGGCGGGGTTGGCTGCGTCCTGCGCCGCGGAAACATCCACTACCGGGGAACACGCCGCCAAGCAGAGTCCCACAGCGAGAACGGACACTACTGCACCGGAAGCCCTGCTGTACGCCGTCGGGATGGGCATGGCTGGTGCGGGTAAAGGGGCGGGGCGCATCAACCCATCATCTCCATTTACCGTTTGCTGCGCCAATCCTTGGATTCGCCTAATCAAAGGCTTGGATCAGTTTTTGCGCAGGTATCCCCGCGATGCCCGTGGTTCCCCTAGGATGACTGCATCACTTCTGGTCTCACCCCTAAGCGAGCACTCTTGAATATTCTGCGTCGGACGGCCCTGGCCGTGTCCGTTATCGTGCTGTCGTCAGCCCTTCCCCAGTTCGCGTTTGCGGCGCCGGCTGATCTGTCCGTGCCGGCGGGCGTTTCCGCCGTGGCGGATCCGGGTCCTGTGCCGGTGGACGACTTTGTCCGCCCCGACGTTCCTCCACGGCACATCGAATCGGAATACACGTATGTTGACCAGCCGCTGGCGGGGACCATCAAGACCACCCTCGTGACAGTGAAGCTTGCCGACAAAACGGTAGAGGAGACCAACGCCGCGGTTCCCATGGCGGCCGCCCAGGCTTCCCTGAGTGCGGCAAGCGCGTACTGGTCAACGCAGACTGTGGGCAGGGTGAACATGTCGCTGATCAAGGCCGAGACGGCCCGGCCGTCGGCGGCGCGCTCCACCCAGTCGCCCAACGAAATCGTTGACATCGTCTCGCGCGAGCTGGGATGGACGCAGACGTCCTACACCGCGCTGGTGATGTACATTCCGGGCGCCTATCTGACCAATGGCGCCGCCGGCATGGCTTTCAGCAACGGCTCCGTGGGCGGCCGGATCATCATGCCCCAGAACGGCAGGCTCAGCACGCCGGTCCTGACACATGAATTCGGACACGCTCTGGGGCTTGACCACGCGAACAGCCTCCAGTGCGGCAGCGGGATCTCCGACGTCGCCCCGGGACCGTACGGGGGATTCGCGGATTCGTCATGCAGCATCAAAACCTATGGCGACAACCTGGATGTCATGGGCATCTCGCACTACGACTTCATGCCGGCCATAGGTGCCCCGTTCTGGGAGATGGGACGCTTCGGCAACGGCAACGAGATTGCCGACGCCGGCACTGTCACCGCAACAAAGTCACTGACGCTTAAGCCGTGGGCCGGGACGGGTGCAGCCCGCGCCGCCAAGTTCACTGACCCGAAATCGGGCGAGGTCTACTACTTGGAACTGAGGGCACCCGTCGGATACGACGTGGGCAAGGCCATTGGCGGGAACCGGGGCGTGAAGATCTCGCAGCAGGGTTCGGGAAACTCGTCCATATTGCTGCCTCCTTCGACTTTTCCCATCAGCGGCAACTACAGCTCCACCCAGGCGTGGCAGGCCGGCACAACCTTCAAGACCCATGCGGGGACGAAGGTGACCATAGATTCGGTGAGTGACACCTCGGCGACCGTGACGCTTCGTCCTCCGGGCGCGCCGGGTATCGGCGCTATCGATGCCGTAGAGCTGCAGCGTGACAGCTCGGCGGTGAAGCTGGTGGTGCGGGGCTGGGCATACGACGGCGCCAAACCAGCGGAATCAAGCGACGTGCACGTCTATCTGAAGACACCTGACGGAGTGGAGCGCAGCTACGCAGTGCCGGCGAACCAGCCGCGGCCGGACGTTAACAGCGTGATGCAGGTGACCGGTCAGCACGGTTACTCCAAGACTTTTGACGTCACCGCGGCCGGGCCGTACCGGGTGTGCGTGTACGCAATGGGAAGCGTCGAAAACACATACCTTGGCTGCAGGACGGTGACAGCGGAAGCGTCGCCGCCGCCGCTGGGTGTGCTTGACTCATTCAGCTACGCCGTGGAATCCGGAAAGGGTGTTCTCAAGGCTCGGGGCTGGGCTTTCGATGCCGGCGCTTCCTCTGCCAGCATCCCCGTGCATATTTATCTCAGCGGCCCCAGCGGCCAGAGTGCCCACGCCCTGACTGCGAACGGCTCCCGCCCGGACGTCAACTCCGTGTTTTCGATTTCCGGAGCCCATGGATTCAGCCTGAGCACGCCGGTGACACAGGGCGGCCGTTATACCGCGTGTGCCTATGGCCTCTTTGTCGCCCCGCTCTCGCAAGGCAACAGCTTCCTTGGTTGCAAGGAAATCCTGTTGCCGGCGACTCCAGCGCCTGCCGGATTTGTGGATAGCGTCTCCCTGCGCAAGGTTGACACGAAAGCCTACCTGTCGGTCTCCGGGTGGACGGCAGACCTTGGCTCCCCACTGGCCTCCATCCCAGTGCATGTCTACGTCACGTCACCCGATGGAAGCGTCAAAGGCCAGGCATTCACCGCCGACCGGCCGCGCGCTGATGTAAACAGTGCGCTCGGCATCACTGGCAACCACGGTTTCGAGCCATCGGTGGAGATCCAGGGAGCCGGCACCTACAGGGTCTGTGCCTACGGGATACCGGTCAGCTTACTGGCGGAGGGCAACAGTCTCCTGGGGTGCCGGAGCATTAACGTGCCGGCCACGCCTGCGCCCGTGGGGTCCTTCGATTCGCTCGTCGTTGAGTCCGGGGCTGCCGGGTCGGTGCTGGTGTCCAAGGGCTGGGCCTATGACCCGGCCTTCACCTCGGCCAGTATCCCCGTGCATGCATACCTCACGGCGCCAGACGGGGCGGTGAGTGCTGTCGCCTTCACCGCGGATGTGCCCCGCCCCGACGTCAACAAAGTGATGGGCATACCGGGAAACCACGGATACACCGTTTCGGTCCCCCTTGCACAACGCGGCAAATACACCCTCTGCACCTGGGGACTGGCCGTGTCATCCCTCTCTGCTGGAGTAACACAGCTGGGCTGCAGGGCGATAAACTACTGACCAAATGACTAAAACTATCGACGTCGGTTCTCCTCGAAGAATGGCGCCCCAGGAGACGAGGACGGCTCACCCGGCGGTCAAAATTGGCATCAGGGTGTTGGTAAATGCAGTGGCCGTGGCGGTCCTCGGGCTGTTGACTTGGGGAAGGCTTCCGCCCCTGGCCCGCCAGACCGTCTGGGCTGAGGACGGCGGAGTGTTCCTCCGCGACGTACTCAGCAATGGACACTTGAGGAGCATCCCGCTGCCGTACGACGGGTACCTCCATGTCATCCCGCGCACGCTGGCAAGCCTGGCCCACGCCGTCGTGCCGCTCCAGGGCTATGCGTTGGCCATGTCGCTCCTGAGCTGCCTGGCTGTTGCGGCCATTTCCGTAGCGGTTTTCCACCTGTCACGTTCGGTTGCAGAGTCCGTTCCCGTACGGGTCATGATCGCAGCGATCCCTGTACTGCTGCCGATCGGGCCGCAGGAAGTACTGGGGAATGCAGCGAACCTCCACTGGTACCTCCTCTGGCTGATGCCTTGGCTGCTGCTTTACAGGCCCAAGTCGCGTCCGGCAGGGGTAGCGATGTTTGTTGGCGCCTTCCTTACGGCGGCCAGCGAGATCATCACCGGTATGTTCTTGCCGCTGGCCGTCTGGGCTGCGTTCCGGCGTCGCAATTTTGCAGCGCCCGCAGGTCTGGTGCTGGGGGTCGGATTGCAAGTCCTGGCCACCTTGACCAAGCCGCGTTTCAGTGGTGCAGCCCCTTCCGATGCCGTGGATGTCATTTCAGTATTTCTAGGGTTCGGGCTGTTGCCGATCGGTTCCATCTGGCACGCGGACAGCAGGACCCTGGCGTCGAACATTGTCTCTTACGGGGGTTGGGCGCTCTTCATTCCCTGCCTGCTGGTGGTTGCCCTTCTCACGTACACCCTCGTTGCTGGCGGCCGCGGGCTGAAACTCACCGCACTCGGCGCCCTGGGAGCTTCGGTGCTGTGCTGGGTGGCGTCCGTCGTGCTGAGCGGTAACACCATGTTTAACTACGCCACGTACACCGAGGCTGACTGGGCCACAGGGTTCGGCTATATCCGCTATGCGGCGGCGCCGGCGATGTTCCTCCTCCTGCTGGTGCCATTGGCTGTCGCAGCTGCCCTTGCGAAGGGACATGTCAACCGGAGGGCTGCCTTCGCGGTCACCGGGATGTTCCTTGCTTTCCTCTTGGTCAGCTACCTGCCAGCGTCCACCGTGCGTCAGGCCGGCCCCTCCTGGTCAGCGGGCGTCAGCGACGCCCGGGTGGCCTGCGAGGCTGATCCCAGCCTTGCCACTGGGACTGTGCTGATAGCGCCCGTGACGTGGAAGTTTGCCCAGGTCCAGATTCCCTGCAGCGAGCTCCGTTCTCCGTGAGGAGTGCGGAGCGCAAGCTGGCACCGGCAACGAATGTCGGTGCTGCGCTGTAGCGTAGTGGCGTGCCTGTAAATGCTGTGCCTGGGAATGCCCCCACCGAAAAAGCCCTGCCTGAAAAGGCACTGCCCGAAGAAGCTGCGCCTCAGAAAGCCGCCCCTGGAGAGGCCGTGACTGTCGCGGAACTGTCCGAGTCCGATCTTCTGACCCGGATATTCCCCCGGCTGGCGATGGACAGCCGCCATGCCGCTGCCACGCTGCTGGGTCCGGGGGACGACGCCGCGATCGTTGCCGCCCCGGACGGCCGGACGGTCATCAGTATCGACACACAGGTGCAGGACCAGGACTTCCGGCTTCAGTGGCCCAACGGGTACCGCACCACCGGCTTTGACGTGGGCTGGAAGGCTGCTGCCCAGAACCTCAGCGATATCAATGCCATGGGCGCCACCGCAACGTCCATGGTGGTCAGCCTAACCCTTCCGCGGGACACCCCGGTCAGTTGGGTGGAGGATCTTGCCGATGGCCTGGCAGCCGGAATCCGGAAGCTGGGCGCTGACTCCTGTTCTGTTGCCGGCGGTGACCTCGGGCGTGGCCGGGAGATTTCGGTCAGCGTCGCTGTGCTGGGCACCCTGAGCGGCGGATCGCCGGTGCTGAGATCTGGAGCCTGCCCCGGCGATGTGCTGGCACTTGCCGGTACGGTGGGGCGGGCGGCGGCTGGGCTAGCCCTCCTGGAGTCGGACGCAGGCATAGAGTCACTGACTCCGGAACAGCGCAAACTGGTGGCACTTCAGTGCCGGCCGGTGCCTCCTCTTGCCGCAGGTCCGCTGGCACGGTCAGGCGGCGCAACGGCGATGCTGGATATCTCCGATGGGCTCCTCCGGGACGGGGCCCGCCTCGCCCGCTCCAGCGGCGTCGTCCTGGACCTGGATCCGCAGGCGCTTCGGCAACTGTCCGAAGGGCTGGAACCGGCGTCGGACCTTCTCAATGCCGACCCCATGGAGTGGGTGCTGGCCGGAGGAGAAGACCACGGACTCCTGGCCACATTCCCTCCCGGCGTTCAGGTGCCTCCCGGATTCACTGCGATAGGCTCAGTACAAGCCTTGGGAGAAAGCGAAAGCCCGGGCATCAAAATTGCAGGCCACGCCGCGGACACCGGGGGATGGGATCACTTTGCACACTAAGGTTGCCGCCAACGCGCAAGCGATGAAGCGGTGGTTGGGCAAGGCTGAAACGGCTCTTGGCAACCACAGCGACCGCCTTAACGCCATCAATATCTTCCCCGTGGCGGACGGTGATACCGGCACCAACCTCTATCTCACAGTCCGGGCGGCCTCCCGCGCGCTCCAAGGCGTCGGGCCGGGCAACGGCAGCACCAGCCTGGATTCCCGGCAGCCCGACGCCGGACAGGCGGACGTCGGAGCTGTCCTGGCAATGGCCGGACAGGCGGCCTTGGAGCAGGCAAGGGGCAATTCGGGCACACTCTTTTCCGTCTTTCTCTGCGCAGCCGCGGAGCCGCTGGCCGGCCACACCAGGCTGACGTCCACCCTGCTTGCCGCCGCCCTCAACCGGGCACAGATCAGGGCCTGGTCAGCATTAAGCGACCCCGTCCCCGGGACCATGCTCTCAGTTATGGAAGCTGCCGCCCGTGCTGCTGCCGCGGTGGATGCCGGTCAAAACGGCGACGACAGCAACCACGCTCTTGGCTTGTCGCTGGACGCCGCGGTTGAGGGCGCCCTGGCGGCAGTTATCCGCACGGAGGACCAGCTGGACGCCCTGCAGGCGGCGCACGTCGTGGACGCCGGCGGTGTGGGAATGCTCCTCATCCTGGATTGCCTCCGATCCGCCGTCCTGGGGGAGGAACTGCAAAGCGAGCTCCTCGACGGGCTGCACGGCTACGACGTCCAGGACCCTCATATTCACACCAGCATGCCTGACGACGACGGCGTGGAAGTCATGTGCACCATCAGCCTCTCGCCGCTCAACGCGGCCACCCTGCGGCAGCGGCTCGATGAGATCGGCGAGTCCGTAATCATGAGCCAGGTGGGTTCTTCGGCTGAGGCTGACGGCAATTACCGCTGGCGCGTCCACGTCCACGTACCGGATGCAGAACTGGCCGTCCGGCTCATCCGTTCCTTGGGGGATCCCACGCAGATCACGGTCAGCGAGCTCGCCCTGCCGAGAGACCCCGACACCGACCCGGTGAACTCCAGTGGGCATGAACGCTGAATTCGACTTTGACCTAGGACGCCTCGTCGGCAGACGCTCCGCCGGCGTCATCGAGAAACACCTTGGCCTGACTACCGTCGGTGCCTTGCTGAACTACTTTCCCCGGCGGTACCTGGACCGGGGCGAGCTGACCCCTATCAGCGAGGTTCCCCTGGATGAGGACGTCACTCTCATAGCCCGGGTGGTGTCCAACAGCACCCGTTCCATGAAGGCACGCCGCGGCACCATTACCGACGTCGTGATTTCCGACGACGACGGAACGCCGGGGCTCCGGCTGGTCGGGGGCAGCGATTACCGCGGCAAAGTCCCCGGCACGCTCAAAGTCAGCTTCTTCAACGGTTACCGCGCCAAGGCTGAACTGCTGCAGGGGCGGCGGGCACTGTTCTCCGGCAAAGTCACTCGCTATGGTGGCTTGTTGGGGCTCACGAATCCCGATTTCCTTTTGCTGGACGAGGACCCCTTCACGCAGGGGAAGGACCCGGAGTCGCTGGCCCTGATGCCCATTCCGGTCTATCCGGCTACGGGCAAACTCACCAGCTGGGCCATCCAGAAAGTTGTGCGGGCATTGCTCGAAACGGCCGACCTCGACGCGCTGCCGGACCCAATTCCGCCTGCCGTTGCGGCACGGGAAAAGTTCCTGCCGGTCGCTGAGGCATACCGGCTGATCCACGCACCGGAATCCACGGCGGACTGGCAGCGTGCCCGGGATCGGTTCCGCTACCAGGAAGCGCTGGTCCTGCAGTCGGCATTGGCCAGGCGCCGGGCCCAGTTGGCCGCCGAAGAGGCCACCGCCCGGCGTCCTGTCCCGGACGGCCTGCTCGCTGCCTTCGACCGGCAACTCCCGTTTACCCTGACTGCCGGCCAGGCCTCCATCGGCAAGACACTCTCCACTGAACTTGCCCAGGACGGCCCCATGAACAGGCTCCTGCAGGGCGAGGTGGGTTCGGGCAAGACCGTCGTTGCACTCCGGGCCATGCTGCAGGTGGTCGACGCCGGAGGCCAGGCAGCACTCCTCGCCCCCACCGAAGTCCTCGCCGCCCAGCACTTCGAATCGATCAGGCGCACCTTGGGCCCGCTGTCCCGGGACGGGCTTCTTGGCGGATTGGGCAACGACGCCGTCCAGGTAACGCTCCTGACTGGATCCATGCCCACTGCGGCCCGCAAGCAGGCCATGCTGGACGCCGCTTCCGGTACGGCCGGGATCGTCATCGGCACCCACGCCCTGCTCAGCGGCAACGTGTCCTTCTATGATCTCGGCCTGATCGTCGTGGACGAGCAGCACCGGTTCGGCGTCGAGCAACGGGATGCCTTGCGGGCGAAGGCAAGCAAACCGCCCCACCTGCTGGTCATGACAGCCACCCCCATTCCCCGAACCGTGGCAATGACAGTTTTTGGGGACCTTGAAACGTCTGTGCTTGATGAGCTGCCCGCGGGCCGGGCCCCCATCTCCACCCACGTGGTGGGCCTGGCCGAGAACCCGGGCTGGGTAGGCCGCATTTGGTCCCGGTCGCGGGAGGAGATCGACGCCGGGCACCAGGTTTATGTTGTCTGCCCCAAAATTGGGACTGACGACGACGGCGACTTCAGTCCCGGAGAAGCGGAACCAACGGCGGCGGACCTGGAAGAGGGCGGCGCGGCGCGCGAGCTCGCATCGGTGACGTCCGTCGTCGAGCAGCTCCAGCAGGAGCCGGCCTTGGCTGGCGTGCCCTTGGCTCCGCTTCACGGGCGCCAGGACCCTGCGGTCAAGTCGGCGGCCATGGCTGACTTCACGGCCAACCGAACCAAGCTTTTGGTCTCCACCACGGTTATTGAGGTGGGCGTCGATGTCCACAACGCAACCCTCATGGTGATCCTCGACGCCGACCGTTTCGGTATTTCCCAACTCCACCAGCTCCGTGGGCGTGTGGGCCGCGGCGGACACCCCGGCACGTGCCTCCTGGTGACGGCCTTGGAGCCCGGCCATCCAAGCCGTCGCCGGCTGGACGCAGTGGCCGCCACCACTGATGGTTTTGAACTCTCCCAGGAAGACTTGAAGCTGAGGCGTGAAGGGGACATCCTTGGCGCCTCACAGTCAGGTGTTCGGTCCACGCTGAAACTCCTCAGAGTGCTGGAGCATGAGGACGTCATAGCAAAGGCACGGGAGGACGCCCAGAAGATCGTGGGTTCGGATCCGTCCCTTCAGCAGCATCCGCAGCTGGCGCACGCCATCGATGGATACCTCAATCCCGAAAAGGAGGCGTTCCTTGAACGCGGATAACGCGGTTAACGCGGCGACAGCCGGCACGGCGGCGCGGAACAGGAAGTGCCCGGCATGAGCAGGATCATCGCGGGAGCTGCCGGTGGCACGCCCTTGGTCAGTGTTCCCGGGTCACTGACCAGGCCCACGACGGACCGGGTCAAGGAAGCCCTGTTTTCACGGCTGGATGCCTTCGATGTCATCTCCGGCGCGCGGGTCCTTGACCTGTACGCCGGCTCAGGGTCGCTCGGTGTGGAGAGCGGCAGCAGGGGCGCCGGAACCGTTGACCTTGTCGAATTCGATGCCAAGGCGAGCGGTGTGTGCCAGCGCAACGCGGACCTGGTCAACGGCGTCGTGGGGCGCAAAGTCGTCACCGTGCACCGCTCCAGGGTGGAGTCGTTCCTGGAGCGCGCCACACTTGACGACAACTGGGACCTGGTCTTCCTGGATCCGCCCTACCCGCTGGACGAGCCGGCCCTGTCCGCCGTGCTGGCCAAGCTTAATGCGCACCTTGCGCCGGCCGCCGTTGTGGTGGTCGAACGCTCGTCGCGGTCGCCGGAACCAGGTTGGCCGGTGGGAATGGAACGTTTTGCCGAGAAGAAGTACGGGGAAACGCGCCTCTGGTTCGCGGAGCCCTCGGTTCCGGATGCGATTCAGGTCGAGGAAGAACTTGACGAGCACGCAGACGCCGGCGGCAATTGAACGCCGGTGGTCAAAAGTCCGGTCACTGAAACTCAGCCTGCGAGGCCGTCCAGTTCAACGCCCGCCAGCACTTTGGCCGGGTGAGGTCCCCGCGCGGTCAGTTCCACTGACCAGTTCCGGGGCCACGGGAATTGTGTACCGGCGAGGATGATGTTGCCCGGGTAGCGGCCAGCGAACATCCCGGCCTCAGCGAAGGCCGCGACATCCTCCATGGCCCGGCGAAGGGCAGCGGCCTGGCTGCGCACCAGGGTGAGTCCGGGTTCATCCCCCACGTTGACGATCAGCAGGCCGTCTGCTGTGAGCCGTGCGCGGGCCTCCTCGTAGAAACCGGTACAGGCGATGTGCTCCGGGGCGTCCGGTCCGGAGAAGATATCCAGGATAATCACGTCGAACCGCAACTCCGGTGCCAGTCCGGCCAGGGCCTCACGGGCGTCGGCGATCACAGGATGCAGGTCCGTGCCGTCCGGCAGCGGCAGCTGTTGAAGGACGAAATCCAGCAGTTCGCGCTCCAATTCAACGGCATACTGGACGGATCCTGGCCTGGTGGCTTGGATGTAGCGGGCCAGGGTCAGGGCACCGGCCCCAAGATGGAGCGCCTTGATCGGCTGCCCCTCCGGAGCTGCCAGATCCACCAGGTGGCCGATCCGGCGTAAGTACTCGTAGAAGATTTCCTCGGGATGGTCCACATTGACGTGGGACTGCTCGGCACCGCCAATGCTCAGGATGTATGCGCCATCGATGAGGTGGTCCGCTTCGATGGAGGCATGTTGACCCGTGGTTCGCAGGAATCTGGTGGCCGCATGCCGGCCGTCCGCAGGCATCAGAGCCTTCCGCTGAGGCTGGCCAGCCGTGCGGCGGCCTCTTCCAGGACTTCCACTTTCTTGCAGAACGCGAATCGGAGCAGGCTGCGTGTCCGTTCAGCGCCGTCGGGGTGGCAGAAGACTGGCACCGGGATTGCCGCCACTCCTACGAGTGCTGGAAGCCGGCGGGCAAGGTCCACCGAGTCTTTGATGCCCAGCGGGGCGGTGTCCACGTTCACGAAGTAGGTGCCCTGCGGGGTGAAGACTTCGAAACCGGCCGCACGGAGCCCCTCACTGAGGATGTCGCGCTTGTGACGCAGCGTGGCAGAAACTCCGGCGTAGAAATCATCCGGAAGGGCCAGTGCCGTTGCGATCGCCGCCTGGAACGGCGTCCCCGAGCTGTACGTCAGGAACTGTTTCACGGTACGGACGGCGGACACCAGACGCTCCGGTCCGGTCAGCCAACCGATTTTCCAGCCAGTAAACGAGAAGGTCTTGCCTGCGGAGGAGATGGTCAACGTCCGCTCCGCAGCCCCGGGCAGTGTGGCGACCGGAATGTGGCTCACGCCAAACGTCAGGTGTTCGTACACCTCATCGGTGATGATCAGGCAGTCATGCTTCGTGGCAAGATCGACGACCCGCTGAAGCACCTCCAGCGGGAAAACGGCACCCGTGGGATTGTGCGGATTGTTGAGCAGCACCACACGCGTGCGGTGGCTGAAGGCCGCTTCGAGGGCGGCCATATCCGGGAGGAAGTCAGGGGCGAGCAACGGAGCAGTCACGTGGGTGGCCCCGGACAGCCCGATCATGGCGCCGTACGAGTCATAGAAGGGCTCGAACGTCAGCACCTCGTCGCCCGGACCGGTCAGGGCCAGCAATGAAGCGGCAATACCCTCGGTGGCTCCCGTCGTGACGATGACCTCCGTCTGAGGGTCCGGGGCCAAGCCGTAAAACCGTTCCTGGTGGGCCGCGACGGCCTCACGAAGTTCAACGGTGCCCTTCCCCGGAGCATACTGGTTTGCGCCGGCGCCGATGGCTGCCTGCGCGGCAGCCCGGATCTCTGCCGGCCCGTCCTCGTCCGGGAACCCCTGGCCCAGGTTTATCGCGCCGGTCTGCAGGGCGAGCGTGGTCATCTCTTCAAAGATGGTGACCCCCAGCTGGCCGTCCTGTCCGAGCAAGTTGGCCCCGAGGGCTGCGCGCTGCCACGGAGCAGGTGCGGTGGGTAGAAAAAGGTCCCGTGGTGGATGCATTCAGTCATGGTATCCCGGCGTCCGAATGCGGTAGGTTCGGTGCATGAGACGCGCTGTCTGCCCAGGATCCTTTGACCCCATCCACAACGGCCATCTCGAGGTAATCGCCCGGGCGGCCGGCCTCTTTGACGAGGTCATCGTGGCTGTATCCACCAACTATGCGAAGAAGTACCGGTTCAGTCTTGGGGACCGGATCGACATGGCTCGGGAGACCCTTGCATCCTTGAAGGGGATTGTGGTTGAGCCCGTCGGTGAAGGGTTGTTGGCTGAGTATTGCCGCCAGCGTGGAGTGTCTGCGATTGTGAAGGGACTTCGGTCCTCGTCGGATTTTGACTATGAACTCCCCATGGCCACCATGAACCGCCAGCTCAGCGGAGTCGAAACAGTGTTCCTGCCCGCGGAAGCCCATTACCTGCACCTGTCCTCCACCCTCATCAAGGAAGTTGCGTCCCTGGGCGGCAGCGTTTCGGACTATGTGCCGCGCTCGGTGCAAAAAAGGCTGCTGGCTGGCGAGTCTTCGTCCGATCAGCCGCCGAGAGGGTAGGCTAGTCCGGTACTCGGCGGCCTTCGGTGGCCTGGTTTGAGTCCATACGGGTCTTCAGGCTAAGATGGTACGTCGGTCATATGTTCAACAGGAGTTCTCATTAAGCGAGATGCTAGTTCGCCCTTGGCGTTCGACGTCAAGGACCTCGGGCGCAGCCCGGGAAGCATGCGGACACTGAAGGAACATGTACCCGCACCAAGTGATCTTGGTGTGGCGCTCATTGGCGTTCAGGAAGGCTCGGATGTTGAGCTGGATCTGAGGCTTGAGGCCGTACACGAAGGAATTCTGGTATCAGGAACCGCAGTCGCTGCAGTAACGGGCGAATGCGGCCGATGCCTGGATCCCCTTGCGTATGACCTTGAGGTCAATGTGCAAGAACTTTTCTTCTACGAAGGCGTCCTGCTTTCGGATGAAGAAGACGATGAAGAGCAACGTCGAGTCGAGCACGATCTAATCGATCTTGAACCGGTGTTGCGGGACGCAGTTGTAACCATGCTGCCGTTCCAGCCGGTGTGCCGGGAAGACTGCCAGGGCCTTTGCTCCGAATGCGGAGCTCGCCTGGAAGACGAGCCGGGGCACCACCACGAGGTCTTGGATCCTCGCTGGGCTGCCCTAGCTGATATGGCTAAGCCTGACCGGCAAAATTGATTTGTACGTGTTTGTCTAGAGAGAAATGAGTTAGCCGTGGCTGTTCCCAAGCGGAAAATGTCTCGCTCGAATACCCGCGCCCGCCGCTCCCAGTGGAAGGCAACTGCCCCCCACCTGGTGAAGACCGTAGAGAACGGCCAGGTCACCTACAGCCTGCCGCACCAGGCAAAGGTCGTCACCGACTCGGCTGGCACTGCGCTGTTCCTTGAGTACAAGGGACGCAAGGTCGCAGACGTCTAATTGGCCATTCAGGCTGAGATGATGTCTTCAACTGAAGAGCTTCTGAAGCGTCTCGGTGTCTCCATTGACGCCGGGACGCTTCGTCTTGCTCTCACGCACCGTTCCTACGCCTACGAAAACGGCGGAATCCCTACCAACGAGCGGCTGGAATTCCTGGGTGACTCCATCCTGGGCTTCTCCGTCACGGATGCCCTGTACCGGGACAACCCGTCGCTGCCGGAAGGGGACCTGGCGAAACGACGCTCCGCCGTCGTCAGCACACGGGCCCTGGCCGGCATTGGCCGCAGCCTCGGCATTGGCGACTACATCTACCTGGGCCAGGGCGAGAAGCTCACGGAGGGCAAGAACAAGGCCTCCATCCTGGCGGACACCATGGAAGCACTGATCGGTGCCACTTACGTGTCCAACGACATCGAGACCGCGCGCCAACTGGTCATGCGCCTGATTGGTCCACTCCTTAAGGACGCGGCCGCCCTCGGCGCCGGAACGGACTGGAAGACCAGTATCCAGGAATTGGCAGCCAGCAGGCAGCTCGGCAGCATCCACTACGCGGTGGAAGGGGCCGGGCCGGATCACGCCCGCACCTTTACGGCCGTCCTGGAGATCGGCGGCAACGCCTATGGCAAGGGTTCCGGTCATTCCAAGAAGGAAGCCGAGCAGGAGGCCGCCGCCGATGCCTGGCGCGTGCTCTCCGGAGCTTCCCGCACGGAGGCTGCGGACGGCTCCGCGGGCTCCGCTGCCTCCGTCTAGGCTGACCTGTGCCGGAACTCCCGGAAGTGGAAGTAGTCCGCCGCGGACTGGTGAGTTGGGTCCGCGGCCGCAGCATCACCTCAGTTGACGTGCTGGACCCCCGATCCATCCGCCGCCATGCGCTGGGCACGGAGGACTTCGTCGGCAACCTGGAAGGCGCCACAGTGGCGGATGTAGTCCGCCGCGGCAAGTTCCTCTGGATGCCGTTGCTGGATGCAACGATGACTGGCTCTGCGCAGGCCACGCCTGCCATCGCCCTGATGGCCCATCTGGGCATGAGCGGTCAGCTCCTGATGCAGAACACTTCTACACCCGATGAAAAGCACCTCAAAGTCAGGCTCCGGCTCAGTCCGCGCGACGGCATGCCGGAACAGCTCCGTTTTGTGGATCAGCGGATTTTTGGCGGGCTGTTCGTCACCGGCATGGTTCCTACGGACGACGGCGGCCCCGGGGGCCTCGCTGAATCCCCGGTTCCGCTCATCGCCGAGGAGGCATCCCACATTGCCCGAGACCCCCTTGACCCGGCGTTTTCTTTTGAGCTTTTCTTCACCCGGCTCCGCAAACGCAGGACCGGCCTGAAACGCGCCCTGCTGGACCAGGGACTGGTTTCGGGGATCGGCAACATCTACGCGGATGAGGCCCTGTGGCGGGCCAAACTGCACTACGCCCGTCCTACCGACAAGCTGCGGCGTGCCGACGCGGCCAGGCTCGTGGACTGCGCCCGTGAGGTCATGCTGGACGCGCTGGCGGCCGGCGGGACAAGCTTTGATTCGCTGTATGTGAATGTCAACGGCGCCTCAGGCTACTTTGACCGCTCCCTGAATGCCTATGGGAGGGAAGGCCAGCCTTGTGGGCGGTGTGCCGCCGTCGGACTTAATTCGCCGATCCGACGCGAGCAGTTCATGAACCGGTCGTCCTACACTTGCCCGGTGTGCCAGCCGCGACCGCGGAACGGGCGCTGGTAGCTCGGGGCCCGCAAGCAGACGTCTCAGCCGGCCGCATCACGGCAGGACAACTGCCGCAAATCCGAGGAAACCCGCAGTGACGCAGTAGATTTGGGGACAGCAAAGCACCCGCTTCAGCCACTGAGGAGACCAGAAACACCTTGCACCTCAAAAGCCTTACTGTCCGGGGGTTCAAGTCGTTCGCGTCCGCCACGACCTTCGATTTTGAACCCGGTGTCACGGCAGTGGTGGGACCGAACGGTTCCGGAAAGTCCAATGTTGTGGACGCCCTCTCCTGGGTCATGGGTGAACAGGGGGCCAAGACGCTGCGCGGCGGCAAAATGGAAGACGTCATATTCGCGGGAACCTCAGGGCGGCCTCCGCTGGGCCGGGCCCATGTCTCCCTGACCATTGACAACGCTGACGGGGCATTGCCGATTGAGTACAGCGAGGTCACCATCTCGCGGACGCTCTTCCGTACCGGGGGATCTGAGTACGCCATCAACGGTGCCAGCTGCCGCCTGCTCGATATCCAGGAACTGCTTTCCGACTCCGGTCTCGGCCGGGAAATGCACGTCATCGTGGGCCAGGGGCAGCTGGACAAGGTCCTCCACGCCACCCCTGAGGACCGCCGCGGCTTCATTGAGGAGGCCGCCGGAATCCTGAAACACCGCCGCCGCAAGGAAAAGACCGTCCGCAAGCTCGAGGCCATGCAAGCCAACCTCCAGCGCCTGACCGACCTCACCGGTGAAATCCGGCGGCAACTCACGCCGCTGGGCAAGCAGGCCGACGTCGCGCGCCGGGCCCAGCGCGTCCAGTTCGACGTCCGGGACGCGCGTGCTCGGCTCCTGGCAGACGACCTCGTCCGCCAGCAGGCAACCCTCGATCAGGACGTGGCGGATGAGGAAGCCCTGAAGGCACGCCGTGCCGTGGTGGAACAGGAGCTGGAGTCCGGGCGAAGGAAACAGGCCGCCATGGAACAGCTCGCCGCGGAAGCAACACCGCTGCTCAATGCTGCGCGCGATACCTGGTATCGGCTGTCCACAGCGAGGGAGCGCCTCCGCTCCCTTGGTTCGTTGGCCCAGGAACGCGGTCGGTTGCTTGGCGCGGTGGACGCTGAACCGTACTCGGGAAGGGATCCCGAACAACTCGAACGGCAGGCTGCCCGAGTCCGGGACGAGCTGGCGGAACTCGATCGCCAGCTCCTGGACAGGCGCAGTGCCCTGGAAGCAGCGACGGCCGCCAAATCCGACGCGGAAAGCGCCGCGGCCGCCGAGGAGAAACGGCTGACGGCCGTCCTCCGCGCGGCGGCGGACCGGCGGGAGGGCCTGGCGCGGCTTGCCGGCCAGGTAGGCGCCGCACGGTCAAGGGTGGAGTCTGCCCAGGCTGAACTTGGCAGGCTTCGCGAGTCACTCGCCGCCGGGCAGGAGCGGCGTCGCAAGGCCCAGACCGAGTTCACCGCTTTGGAAACCCAGGTAGCAGGGGTCGAGGAAGGCGAGGAAAGCCTCGACGCCGACTACGAGGACGCCGCTGCCGAACTGGACGCGGTGAATGAGGAGATCGCCGGCCTGGCAGCGGCCGAGGGGGAGGCTGTACGCGAACGCGACGCACTCGTAGCCCGGCGGGATGCCCTCCAGCTCGGACTTAACCGCAAGGACGGCACGGCGCGCGCACTGGACTCCGGGTTGGACGGCCTCGTGGGCACCCTGGCTGCGGACCTCGCCATCAGCCCCGGCTACGAGACGGCGATAGCGGCGGCACTCGGCGACGCCTCCGAAGCGGTTGTGGTCCAAGACCCCGCCGTGGCTGCCGCCGTGGTGCAGTTCCTCAGGGATGACGACGGCGGGCGAGCCTCCCTGCTGCTCGCGTCAGTTCCTGCCCTGCCGGACGCAGGGGTTCCCGCCACCGGGACACTGCCGGAGGGTGCGCGCTGGGCCGTTGACCTCATATCCGCCGCGGAAGGCAGCCGCCCTGCCGTGATGGCGCTCCTCGCCCGCGTGGCGGTGGTTGAAGACCTCAATGGTGCTGGCCAACTGGTTGCTGAGCGGCCTGAGCTGACGGCGGTGACCCGGGCCGGGGACGTCTTCACCGCGCTGACTGTGACTGGCGGCTCGGCGAAGGCGCCGTCCCTGCTCGAGGTCCAGGCCGCCGTCGACGACGCCGAGACCAGGCTTAGTGCGGTCACTGCCGACCTGGAGCGGAACCGGTTCGCACTGGCGGGCGCCCAAGCCCGGCGCGCCGAAGCCCAGGTCCGGGCCGAGGCCGCCCTGGACCGGCTGCACGAATCAGACGCCCGGCTTGCGGCTGTCGCTGAACGGCTGGGCCACTTGAACTCCGTCCTGCGCAGCGCCGTGGGGGAGAGCGACAGGCTGGCAGCGTCGCTCGCCAAAGCAGAGGCCAACGTGGCCATTGAGGAACAAGCGCTCGCAGCCATCACTGAACGCCTGGCCGCCGCGCAGCAGGCACCGGCCGAAGAGGAACCCTCCACCGAACAACGCGATGCCTTGGCCGTGGCAGCGTCTCAGGCACGGTCCGCGGAAATGGAAGCCAGGCTGTCGCTCCGCAGCGCGGAAGAGCAGCTGATGGCCACCCGCAACCGGGCCGCGTCGCTTGAGCGGGCCGCGGCCACTGAACGCAGGGCGCGCGAGGAAGCCGCCGAACGGGCACGCCGCCGCCGTATCCAGGCCCGGCGTGCGGCCGCGGTGCAGTCGGGTGTGGAGCTTGCCCTGCGCTTTATCGACGTGTCGGTGGAGCAGGCCCGGCAGGAACGCGACCTCGCCGAGGAGAACCGCGAGCAACGCGACCGCGCCCTGCTGGAGATCAGGACCGCCAATGACGCCTTCACCAGCGAACTGGCGGAACTGACAGACTCGGTCCATCGCGACGAGCTGGCCCGGGCCCAGCAGCGGGCGCGGATCGAGGCCCTCGAAACCCGTTCCATCGAGGAACTCGGCATCACCCCGGACCTGCTGGTGGCGGACTTCGGCCCGGACGTTCCTGTGCCCGTCCCGGCGGACGAAAACCAGGACAAATGGGCCGCCCTCAGGGCGCCGGTGGATGATAACGGCGCCCCGGTCCTTGAAGGCAAGCCCTACGTCCGGGAGGAGCAGGAGAAGCGGCTCCGGAAGGCCGAACGGGACCTGTCCGCCCTCGGCAAGGTCAACCCACTGGCTCTTGAGGAATTCGCGGCGCTGGAAGAACGGCACCAGTTCCTCAGCACCCAGCTGGAGGACCTCAAATCCAGCCGCAAGGACCTGCTGGATATCATCAAGGAAGTGGACGACCGCGTCCAGCGTGTCTTCGCTGAGGCCTTCGAAGACACCCAGACGCAGTTCATCCGCGTCTTTGCCAGGCTCTTTCCCGGCGGCGAGGGCCGTCTTGTCCTGACGGATCCCTCGGACATGCTCACCACCGGCATCGAGGTGGAGGCACGCCCGGCCGGCAAGAAGATTAAGCGGCTATCCCTGCTTTCGGGCGGAGAACGGTCCCTGACGGCTGTGGCCCTGCTGGTGGCGATCTTCAAGGCCCGCCCCTCGCCCTTCTACGTGATGGACGAGGTGGAGGCCGCCCTCGACGACACCAACCTGGGCCGGCTCATCACCATCTTCGAGGAACTCCGCGAGTCCAGCCAGCTGATCGTGATCACGCACCAAAAGCGGACCATGGAAGTGGCTGATGCCCTGTACGGCGTCACGATGCGGGGCGACGGCGTCTCCACCGTCATCAGCCAGCGCCTGGGCGCCGAGGTGTAACTGCCCCGATGTCCGGCCACACGTGTGTGACATCGGGGTCAAACGCGTGTGAGAAGCTAGGGGAGTGAATGACATCCTTCCCATTATTCTGTCCATTGTTGCTGCCCTGGCGGTTGTTGGCGGGCTGATCCCGGTCCTGTTGAAGACGCGGAAGAACATCACCCAGTACCCGGGGACGCGCGACGCCAACGATCCCGAGACGCTGAAGGGAACCGGCGGAACACTCGTTGAGGACGCACCTGCGGTCCCTGCCGACCGAAAGGCCCCCGCCGGCGTCGACCTTGACGGGCTGGAAACCACTGAGGTCCCCGACACCGTGGCGGGCCTTGAAACCATCCAGGTCGAGACCCCCCTTCCCGTCGCTGGCCGCCTGACCCGCCTGCGCGAACGCCTTGTCCGGTCGAACAACATCCTGGGGAAGGGCCTGCTGGCACTGCTCTCCAGCGATAAGATTGATGAGGATGTCTGGGACGAAGTTGAGGAAACCCTCCTTCTGGCAGACCTGGGAACCGAACCGACCATGCAGCTCGTGGATGCCCTGCGGGAACGCGTCAAGGTCCTTGGCACCCGGACCCCCGAGCAGGTAAAGGCGCTGCTCCGCGAAGAACTCATCAAACTGGTCGATCCCACCATGGACCGCAGCCTGAACACCACCAGGCACGCCGACAAGCCCGCCGTCGTGATGGTGGTTGGCGTCAACGGCGTGGGCAAAACCACCACCGTAGGCAAGCTCGCGCGCGTACTCGTCGCGGAAGACAAAGACGTGCTCTTGGGTGCAGCAGACACCTTCCGTGCGGCGGCCGCGGAGCAGCTGGCCACCTGGGGCCAGCGCGTGGGAGTTCCCACCGTGAAGTCCGACGTCGACGGTGCGGATCCGGCGTCTGTCGCCTATGAGGCGGTCAAGGCTGGCATCGACCAGGAAGTCGACGTCGTCATGATCGACACCGCCGGCCGCCTGCAAAACAAGGTCGGCCTGATGGACGAACTCGGCAAGGTCAAGCGCGTCATCGAAAAGCTCGCCGAGGTTGACGAAGTGCTGCTCGTCCTGGATGCCACTACCGGCCAGAACGGGCTCAACCAGGCCCGGGTCTTTTCCGAGGTGGTCAACATCACCGGCATCGTCCTGACCAAGCTGGACGGCACCGCCAAGGGCGGAATCGTCGTCGCGATCCAGAAATCGCTCGGTGTTCCAGTCAAGCTCATCGGTCTCGGCGAGGGCGCGGACGACCTCGCCCCCTTCGAGGCCGAGGGATTTGTCGACGCCCTGCTGAACTGACTCCTACTTCACTTGAGGGGTGAGATCCCGCCGCTTAGCCCGGCTATTGCGGTGGGATCTCACCCCTCAACGCGTTTAAGCGGTTCGCGCGTCACTGACCAGCTGGCCGCGGCCACGACCAAGACAGCACCCGTGACGCCGAACGCCCAGCCGTAGCCCAGCCGGTCGGCGAGCACCCCGGCCAGGATTGGACCCGCAATGGCGCCGATATCCGCCGTCATCTGGTAGATGGCCAGGACCTTTCCCCCGGAGCGGCCGTTTCCGATGACGTCGGCCACCGCGGCCTGCTGCGCGGGTCCCAGCAGCCCGGAACCGATGCCGGCCAGCGTGGAGGCCACCAGGAACCAGCCCAGTTCATGCGTCAAGCCAATGGCTGCAGTGGCCAGGCCGGTGACAAGCAGTCCTGTCACCATCATGGGCTTGCGTCCCAGGGAATCGGCCAGGCGGCCGGAGAAAGTCAGGGCCGCTGCGTTGCCCGCGGCAAATACCGCCAGCGCAAGCCCTGCAGCCTCTGGGCCTGCACCGAGGGCCGCGACAGCAAACAGCGGAACCGTTGCCATCCTGACACCGAACGTCGCCCACCCGTTCGCAAAACTGGACACCAGCGAGGACCGGTAGACGCCGTCGCGGAGGGCGTCTGCCAGGCGCATGTCAGGATTCCGCGGCTGCCCCCGGCCGGCCTCCCTGCGCTCATGGCTGAGCTGTGTTTGGACGACGGCGGCCGCGACGACCAGGGCCGCGGCGTACGCGAGGAAGGGCACCCGCAGCCCGAAGCCTGCGAGCAGGCCTCCGACGATAGGGCCGCAGACGTTCCCCACCAGGAACGCCGAGGCGTAGGCGCCGGACACCCGGCCGCGGCTTTCCGGAGGTGCCAGGCGGATCACCAGTGCCATGGATGCCACGGTAAACATGACTGAACCGATGCCGCCAAGCCCCCGGAAAAGCAGCAGTTGCCAGTAGCCCTGCGCAAAAGCGCACGCCGCAGTGGACCCTGCCACGATCAGCAGTCCTGCCACGTAAACCGGCCGTTCACCCCATCGGCCAATCAGGGCGCCTCCGGCCGGAGCGAAGACCAGGCGCATCAGGGCGAAGATTGCCACGATCACCGCAGCCTCGGTGTTTCCGACGCCGAAGGTTGTGGCGAATTGTGGCAACACAGGCGCAACAAGCCCGAATCCGAGGGCAATCAGGAACGCCGCGGCCAGCATCACCTTGATGTCGCGCGGCAGCTTGTCCTGCCCCGACCGCCGCAGGCCGGGAATCCGCGACGTGGCGCCGCTCACAGGGGGTCTGGACGTCATGGGGCCGGGGTCCTTGCGCTTTCGTATGAGGGTTGCTTGCAAGAGTGATGAAACATAACCGTAACAAGCCAGATATGCACCATTTACTTCCTAGAGGTTGTTGTAACAAACGCGCAATCTAAATCCTCCGTGGGCGAAACACAGCGAGACCAGACTCTTCATAGGACGCAAAAGGCGTTGGCAGGCGGAGAGATCCGCAGTATCGATCTGAGAGAGGACGTGCACCATGGAACTTACCGCAGGTCACGTATGGCTCATGGTGGCGGCAGCGCTCGTGCTGTTTATGACACCGGGGCTGGCATTTTTCTACGGCGGCATGACGCGCGCCAAGGCCGCACTGAACATGATGATGATGAGCTTCATCTCCATCGGCATCGTCAGCGTTGTCTGGGTACTCTGGGGTTACTCCATGACTGGCGGTGAGGGCTTCCTGCAGATTGTCGGAAACCCCTTCGCCAGCTTCGGCCTTGAAGGCGTCAACACGGCGGAAGCGCCCGAAGGCCTCATCCTGGTCGGCTACGGAGCAACCTTCGCCATTATTACCGTGGCCCTGATCAGCGGAGCCATCGCGGACCGCGCCAAGTTCGGTGCCTGGTCAGTCTTCGTCCCCATTTGGGTCACCCTCGTCTACTGCCCGCTTGCCTATATGGTCTGGGGCGGCGGTCTCTTCGGTGAGGAAGGCGCGATCGGCCAGGCGCTCGGCCCGGCCATCGACTTTGCCGGCGGCACCGTGGTTCACATCAACGCCGGTGTGGCCGCGCTGATCCTCGTGCTGATCATCGGCAACCGCAGGGGATTCGGCAAGGACCCGAACCACCGCCCGCACAACATTCCGTTCGTGATGCTCGGGGCTGCCATTCTGTGGTTCGGCTGGTTCGGCTTCAACGGAGGCCTGGCCGCCAGCGCTGAGCAGGGCGGTCTGATCTGGGTCAACACCCTCGCAGCACCTGCCGCGGCCATGATCGGCTGGCTCATCACTGAACGCATCCGCGACGGCCACCCGACGTCCCTCGGTGCTGCTTCGGGCGTCGTTGCCGGCCTGGTTGCGATCACCCCGGCCTGCGCCAACGTCAGCCCTGTCGGTGCCCTCGGCCTCGGCGTCGTGGCCGGCGTCGCATCCGCCCTTGCAGTTGGACTCAAGTTCCGCTGGGGCTTCGATGACTCCCTGGATGTTGTGGGTGTCCACCTCGTTTCGGGCATCATCGGAACCGTCGCACTGGGCTTCATCGCCCTCCCCGCCGATGGTGTGGGCGGCGGCCTCTTCTACGGCGGCGGCATGACCCAGATGTGGGCACAGTTGGCAGCAGCCGGCATCGCCATCGCCTACTCCGCAATCCTTACCGCGATCATCGCGTTTGCCATCCACAAGACGATGGGCTTCAGGGTCTCGGATGAGCAGGAAGTCGTTGGTGTTGACCTCAGCCTGCATGCTGAGACCGCTTACGAGTTCGGTGTGGGCGGCCACGGAGGCAGCTTCCAGCCCCTTCATGAACTGATCACCGGCAAGGGTGCACCGGAACAGGGCGCAAGCGCCGATTCCAAGAAGACTGAATCAGCAACAGGCAAGGAAAGCGTGGGGGCATGAAACTGATCACAGCAATCGTCAGGCCGGAGAAGCTCGAGGCCATCCGGGAAGGCCTGGAAGCCTATGGCGTCCAGGGACTGACGGTCAGCGCGGCAAGCGGGTACGGCCGGCAACGCGGCTACACGGAGGTGTACCGGGGAGCTGAATACAACGTGGACCTCCTGCCGAAGATCAGGGTCGAGGTGCTGGCCACGGATGAGCAGGCCGACGACATCCTGGACGTCATCATCGCAAGTTCCAATACGGGACGCGCAGGGGACGGCAAGGTCTGGACCATGGATGTATTCGAAGCGGTCCGGGTCCGCACCGGCGAACGCGGCGTCGCCGCCATCTAGCCCCGTCGGGCAGTCAGCAGCACCACCAAGAAGCACGGAGCGGGCAGGAACCTGGAAAGGTTACCTGCCCGCTCTGGCGTTTGCCCTCTTACTTCCCCTGCACCGGCCCGGACCAGCCTGCGGGACCCGAGGACCCGGCGTCGTACTCCTCCACTGGCGCCGTGCCGCGCGCCCAGGCTTTGAGGACCGGCTCAACAATCCGCCAGCAGTCCTCGGCGGTGTCGCCGCGGACGGACAGCAGAGGGTCCCCGTTGAGCACTCCCTCCAACACTTCGCCGTAGGGAAGCAGCTCGGAGGCGTTCAGCCCGGCGTGGAGGGTGGCACGGTCCAGGCTGAAAATGTCTCCGGGGCCGTTCACATCAACGTCCAGGTCCAGGGTGTCCGGTCCAAATCCGATCCGCAGCTGGTTGGGCGCGTCCAAGCCCGTGAAGCCGGCGGGAAGATGGGGTACAGGGCGGAACGTGACCACAGCTTCCTTGCGCTTCACGCCTAGCGCCTTGCCTGAGCGCAAGATGAAGGGGACGCCCTGCCAGCGCCAGTTGTCGATCTCCACGGTGACTTCCGCCAGCGTCTCTGTTTGCCGGCCAGGGTCAACCCCTGTTTCCTTGGCATAGTCCGGGACCTGCTTCCCGGAAAGCAGCCCGGCGGAATATCTCGCCCGCCTAGTGGACTGTGCGTACGGTGCCTTGATGCTGCTGGCACGTAGCACCATGGAGATGGCGTCACGAAGGTCTCGTTCGCCGATCGTGGCCGGGGGTTCGAGGGCCATCACCGCCATGATGTGCAGGAGGTGGCTCTGGATCATGTCGCGCAGGGCGCCGGCCGTGTCGTAATAGCGCGCCCGCCCTTCCAGTGCGAGATCCTCGTCGAAGATAATCTCCACCTTCTCCACGTGATCGCGGTTCCAGACTGGTTCCAGGAACGTGTTGGCAAAGCGCAGACCCAGAATGTTGAGCACTGTCGCCTTGCCCAGGAAATGGTCCACGCGGTGGATGTGGTCTTCCGGAACCAGTGCTGTGAGCGTCCGGTTCAGGGACCGGGCTGATTCCTCGCTGGAGCCGAACGGCTTCTCCATGACCAGACGCGTACCGGCGGGTACCTGGCCCGGCCTGAGGGTTTCGCAGGCCCGCTGGCTGACCTGCGGCGGAAGGGCGAAATATACGGCCGCCGGTGCGTCCAGCGACGCCAGCAAGGACGCGAGCGGCCCGTCCGCTGTGACATCCAGCTGATGGTAAGCCGTTCCGGCCTCCATGGCCGACAAAGCCTCGCGCCCTGCGGCGTCGGCGGACTCAGAGGCGGCGGCAAAGGCATCATGGACCCGCGCCTGCCACTGCTCCGCGGTCCACGCATCGGAGCCGGCCCCGACGAGTTTGAGCCCTTCGGCGCGACCCTTCGCCACGAGCCGGGCGAGTCCGGGCAGCAGCAGGCGGCCCGTGAGATCGCCGGAAGCGCCAAGAATGAGCAGGGTTTTTACAGTCGTTTGGCTCGTCACCTTGCCAGCATGCCATCTTGAAGGTCTGTCTTGGTACCCTAGATAGTCGAGTCCCGTCGCCGAAGCAGTTGGAAACAACAGCCGAGGCGCTGGTGTGCCGAAGGGCCGCCATCCGTCCATCCACTGAAAGAAGTGCACGGCGCGTGTTCAATTCACTCTCTGACCGGTTGACAGCAACCTTCAAGAATCTTCGTGGCAAGGGCCGCCTCACCGAGGCTGATGTCGACGCCACCGTCCGGGAGATTCGCCGTGCCCTGCTGGATGCAGACGTTGCCGTTCCGGTGGTCCGCGAATTCACCGCCCGCGTCCGCGAGCGGGCCCTTGGCGAAGAGGTCTCGGGCGCGCTGAATCCCAGCCAGCAGATCGTCAAGATCGTCAACGAGGAACTGGTTGAGATCCTCGGCGGTGAGACCCGCCGGATCCGCCTGGCCAAGACCGGCCCCACCATCATCATGCTCGCCGGCCTCCAGGGCGCGGGTAAGACCACCCTCGCCGGCAAGCTGTCCAAATGGCTCAAGGCACAGGGCCATAGCCCCATCCTGGTGGCCTGCGACCTCCAGCGGCCCAATGCCGTCACCCAGCTCCAGGTGGTGGGCAAGCGCGCCGGCGTCCCGGTTTACGCACCCCACCCTGGGGCCACCCATGAGCTGGAGCACCCCGCGGGCGATCCCGTAGCAGTGGCCCGCGCCGGTGTCGAAGAAGCCCGTCAGAAGCTCCACGACGTGGTGATCGTGGACACCGCCGGCCGCCTCGGCGTCGACGCCGACATGATGGAGCAGGCACGGCAGATCCGGCGGGCCATCGTTCCCAACGAAGTGCTGTTCGTGATCGACTCCATGATCGGCCAGGACGCCGTGAACACGGCGATGGCCTTTGACGAGGGCGTTAATTTCACCGGTATCGTGCTGTCAAAGCTCGACGGCGACGCCCGCGGTGGTGCTGCGCTCTCTGTTGCGTCGGTAACCGGCAAGCCCGTCATGTTCGCCTCCACCGGCGAAGGCCTGGACGACTTCGAGCTCTTCCACCCGGACCGCATGGCCTCCCGCATCCTGGATATGGGCGATGTCCTGACCCTCATCGAGCAGGCGGAAAAGAACTGGGACAAGGACGAAGCAGCCCGGATGGCGAAGAAGTTCGCCGACCAGGAAGACTTCACCCTGGACGACTTCCTGGCCCAGATGCAGCAGATCCGCAACATGGGCTCCATGAAGAAAATGCTCATGATGATGCCGGGTGCGCAGAACATCCGCCAGCAGCTCGAGCAGTTCGACGAGCGGGAAATCGACCGCGTCGAGGCAATCGTCCGGTCCATGACCCCGCACGAGCGCGTCGCCCCCAAAATCATCAATGGCTCCCGCCGGGCCCGCATTGCCCGCGGTTCGGGCGTCCATGTCTCCGAAGTCAATGGGCTGCTCGAACGTTTTGCCCAGGCCCAGAAGATGATGAAGAAGATGGCCCAGGGCGGCGGCATGCCGGGAATGCCGGGCATGCCGGGAATGGGCGGCCCAGGCGGCGGCGCACGCAAGGGGGCCAAGAATGCCCCGAAGAAGAAGGCCCGCTCCGGTAACCCGGCCAAGGCAGCCCAGGAGCTCAAGGACGCCGAGGCGCGGCGCGCCGGAGCGGCCAAGGCGCTCCCCACGGGTGCGGCGTTTGGCCAGCAGTCCGGTGACTTCGATCCTTCGCAGCTGAACCTGCCCAAGGGCTTCGACAAGTTCCTCGGCAAGTAATCGCATCGCCCAACTGGGTAGCAGCAGATGTCGTTATGAGCGCTCAAAACGACACTTGCTGCTACCCAGTTGGGATGTCGGAGCCGTGGAATAGGGTTGGGTCATGTTCAAGCAGCGGGTAGTGTTCGTGCACGGCGCCGGAAGCTTCGGCTCGGCAGCCTGGCCCCGGCAGCACGGCATGGCACTGACCTACGACGCCCTGTTTCTCCGGCGCCACGGCTTTGACTCTGTTGCTGAACCGGTCGAGTCCTCCTTTGCGGAGGACACCGCCATCGTTTTGAGATCCCTCGCCGACGACGGCAGGGGCGCCGCCGGTGGCCACGTTGTGGCGCATTCCCAAGGGGCGATCTCCGCCATGATGGCCGCCGTCGAGCGCCCCGACCTGGTGTATTCGCTGACGCTTGTGGAGCCGGCCTGCCTGTCGTTGACCGCGGAACTGCCGGCGACGGCGGCGCACCGGGAGCTCATGCAGCCCCTCTTTGATGTCCGCCACCAGCTGAGTGACGAGGATTTCCAACGGGAGTTCGTCCGCCGCGTCTATGCTGCAGATCTCCAGGAGCCCGCCACCCAGGAGGAACGACGCTCCGCCCGGCGGCTCCGGCTGCAGGCCCCGGCCTGGGAGGCGCCGCTGCATATCGTCCCGGGCGTGCCAACGCTGGTGCTGACCGGCGGCTGGGAGCCGCTGTATGAAGAGATCGCCGGATACCTCCGCGAAACCGGTGCCCTGCACCGCATTGCTGCGGGCGGGCACCGGCCCCAGGATTCGGCGGAAGGCGATCACGCCATCCGGGCGTTCGTGGGCGACGTCAGCCGCGGCCGGTCAGCCCGGGCCTCCTGACGCGTTAGCGCGAAGGCACCTCCAGGTCAGGCAGGTAAACCTTCCCGCCTGCCGCGAGGAACTCCTCGCTCTTTTCTCGCATCCCGGCCGCCATCTCCGCCAGGGCTGCCTGGGATTCAGCCGAGCCGTACTCATCCCGGATGTCCTGGCTGATCCTCATGGAGCAGAACTTGGGGCCGCACATGGAACAGAAGTGGGCGGTTTTGGCCGGCTCGGCGGGCAGCGTTTCGTCGTGGAAGGCTTCCGCAGTGACCGGGTCCAGGGACAGTGCGAACTGGTCCCGCCAGCGGAACTCGAACCGCGCCTTTGACAGGGCGTCGTCCCGCTCATGGGCGCCGGGGTGGCCCTTGGCCAGGTCGGCGGCGTGGGCCGCGATCTTGTAGGTGATCACACCCGTCTTCACATCGTCCTTGTTGGGCAGGCCGAGGTGCTCCTTAGGCGTGACGTAGCAGAGCATGGCGGTGCCGTAGCGGGCGATCTCGGTGGCCCCGATGGCGGAGGTGATGTGGTCGTAGCCGGGTGCTATGTCCGTGACCAGCGGTCCGAGGGTGTAGAACGGGGCCCCCTTGCAGAGCTCCTGCTGGCGTTCCACATTCTCCCGGACAAGGTGGAACGGTACGTGGCCGGGTCCTTCCACCATCACCTGCACGTCGAATTCCCAGGCGCGCTGCGTCAGTTCAGCCAGCGTATCCAGCTCGGCGAACTGGGCGGCATCGTTGGCGTCCGCCGTCGCTCCCGGGCGCAGCCCGTCGCCGAGGGAGAAAGCGACGTCGTATTTGGCGAAAATTTCGCACAGCTCGTCGAAGTGGGTGTACAGGAAGTTCTCCTGGTGATGCGCGAGGCACCAGCCGGCCATGATGGAACCGCCACGGGAAACGATGCCGGTGACACGGTTGGCCGTCAGCGGCACGTAGCGCAGCAGCACTCCGGCGTGGATGGTCATGTAGTCCACGCCCTGCTCGCACTGCTCAATCACGGTGTCACGGAAGATCTCCCACGTCAGCTTGTTGGCCTCGCCATTGACCTTCTCCAGCGCCTGGTAGATGGGCACCGTGCCGATGGGGACGGGGGAGTTGCGGATGATCCATTCACGCGTGGTGTGGATGTCATCGCCGGTGGACAGGTCCATCACGGTGTCGGCTCCCCACTGGGTTGCCCACTGCAGTTTGTCCACTTCCTCGGCGATGGAACTTGTCACAGCCGAGTTGCCGATATTGGCGTTGATCTTGACCAGGAAGGCCTTGCCGATGATCATCGGCTCGGATTCCGGGTGGTTGATGTTGTTGGGGATGATGGCGCGGCCCGCCGCCACTTCGCTGCGGACCAGTTCCACGTCACAGTTTTCGCGGAGGGCAACGAACTGCATTTCCGGGGTGATGACACCCTGCTTTGCGTAGTGCATCTGGGTGACTGTCCGGCCGTCGACGGCGCGGCGGGGCACCGGCTGTGCTCCCTTCCACTCTGCGGAGGCTGCGCCGCGGCGGACTGCCGACTTGCCGTCGTCGAGCAGGTTCCGTTCCCGGCCGCTGTAGGGCTCGGTGTCGCCACGGGCCGCGATCCATTCCGAGCGGAACGGGTCCAGGCCCACTACCGGATCACTTCCAGGGCCGGCGGTGCGGTAGGTCCGGAAAGGGCCGTTCGCCTCGCCGTTGGGCGATGGTTCCAGCGCAATTTCCGTTACCGGAACCCGGATTCCGGTGGCCTCGTCACTGATGAACGCCAACGAATGGGATTTCAGCGACTGGGTTTCAGTGCCGGCTTTCCCCTTGGCCGTCTCATTTTGGGCAGCAATCAGCCGTGTTTCTGGTGTACTCAATGAATACTCACTTCCTTCGCCGGCATTACCCGGACAGGTTCAACGGTCGCAGGCTGCGTCAGCCTGATCTCAGCCCCTGCAAGGGCTCCCGTGTGGTCTAGATGAAGCTACCACAGGTGCGGGAGGGCACTCCTGACCGTGACGTGGGCGGGCTCTTCCGCGGATTAGGCTGTTGCCATGGCCGGAATCATCGAATTCAGCGGAACAGTGCTCACCGGACCGAATGAGGAACGGCGGGGCCTCTGGTCCGTCGACGGCCGTCTCACGTTCCACAGGCCCCCCACGTCCCCCGATGCTGTGCTTGGGGGCTGGGTCCTTCCCGGGTTCGTTGATGCCCACTGCCACGTTGGCCTGGGACCCGGCGGCGTCGTCCCGGATGCGATGGCTGAAGAACAGGCCCGCACCGACCGCGACGCAGGCACGCTCCTGGTCCGTGATGCCGGGGCGGCAAGCGACACGCGTTGGCTGCAGCAGCGTCACGACATGCCCAGGCTTATCCGCGCCGGGCGGCATATTGCCCGGTCCCGGCGCTACCTGCGGGATTTCGCCGTCGAGGTGGAGCCGGACGGCCTGGTGGAGGCCGTGCGGAAGCAGGCGAGGGCCGGCGACGGCTGGGTCAAGCTCGTGGGGGACTGGATTGACCGCGACGCCGGAGACCTCGCACCGTCGTTTCCCGACGCCGTCGTCCGCGATGCCGTGCAGGCGGCCCACGACGAGGGCGCACGGGTGACCGCGCACTGCTTCGCCGAAGCCACCCTTGACCAGATGCTCGACGCCGGCATCGACTGCATCGAGCACGCCACTGGATTGCTGCCCCGGCACGTTCCCCGGCTCGCCGCCCAGGGTGTCCCCATCGTTCCGACGCTGATCAACATCGACACCTTCCCGGACATCGCCCGCCAGGCCGAAGCGAAATTCCCGCGGTACGCCGAGCACATGCACGCGCTGTGGGAACGCAGGTACGAGCGCGTGTACGAAGCCTTCGCAGCGGGTGTGCGAATCTATGCCGGGACAGATGCGGGCAGCGTCATCCGGCACGGACGGATCGCCGACGAAATCCTGGCACTGCACCGGGCAGGCCTCCCTCCTGCGGCGGCCCTGGATGCTGCTTGCTGGGGTGCGCGGACGTGGCTCGGCGCTGAGGGGATCTCCGAGGGTGCCAGCGCCGATGTGGTGTTGTGCGGGGAAGACCCCCGGCGCGTCCCCTCCACTGTCGCCACGCTCCGGCACGTCGTGTTGCGGGGCGAGGTGATCCGCTGACCGTTGAAGATCACGCATCGTACAGCTGGGAATAAATTGAAGCTTCAAGTAATTTAGAAGAGTAGAGGCCTCCGAGATCCGGCGGCCGTTGGACCGGGAGTTTTCGATGACCGCAGAATCCACCAGCCAGGACCTTCTACCTGCCGAGCTCACCATGGGCACGGTGATGCTGAAGGTCGGCGACATGAAGCTCATGACTGACTACTACCAGCGCGCACTGGGCCTGGACGTGGTGGCCGAACAGGACGGTGGCCTCTACATGGGCCGGCTCGGAAAGCCGCTAGTGCATCTGGCCGCCGCCCCCGGGCTGACTCTTCCTGGCAGGGGCGAGGCCGGGCTGTTCCACACGGCGCTGCTCTTTGAGGACCAGGCGGCACTGGCGGCCACAGTCGCTACGGCGGCCCAATATGAGCCCCGCTCGTTCACGGGCAGTGCGGACCACTTGGTCAGTGAAGCCTTCTATTTCAACGACCCGGAGGGCAACGGCATCGAACTCTACTGGGACCGGCCGCGCAAAAACTGGTCCTGGAATGGAACGGACGTGGTCATGGACAGCCTGGCACTGCCTCCGCAGCGCTACCTGCAGGAGCATCTGACCCAGGAATCCGTTGAGGGCCAGCAGCGGACGGCCGCCGGGGTGGGCCACGTCCACCTCCAGGTAGGCGACGTCCACACCGCCCACGATTTCTATGTCGGCACGTTGGGGTTCGAGAAGACGGCGGGCTGGCATGGCCAGGCGCTTTTTGTGTCCGCCGGGCGCTACCACCACCACATGGCCATGAACGTCTGGAACAGCCGCGGCGCCGGTCCCCGGAAAGATACCCTCGGCCTGGGGGAGGTGCTCATTGAGGTGCCGTCCGGAGACGACGTCGGCGCACTTGCCGATCGGCTGAAGGTCGCGGGGGTTCCCAGCCACCATACGGGGGCCGAGTTGCGCTTCGAGGACCCTTGGCGAAACAGCATCCGGGTCGCTGTGCGCTAAGCCGGGTGCGGCGGCCCGGAGAGCAAGGAGCCGTGTACTAGGCTGATTCCGAACGGCCGGGGCAGCTCTGCAGCTGCCTGCCAGAGCCGCACCGTCGACGGAATGAGGGCGATTCCCATGGGCTTCACCGAAATCTTTGTTTCAACCCACGACGCCGCGCTGAAGCGTGCCGGGATACTGGACGACGGCGGTTCCCCCGCCACACCCGGCCTTCGGATTCCCGGGATCAGTGACTTCGAAATTGAACAGCTCGGGGACCTCGCCGGCGCGGCCGTGCATGCCGGTGGTGCGGACTATGAACTGGCCATGGTGGATGTGGCCAGCGATTCACTGCTGGGTGTTCCGCCCGCCATGGTCCGGGCGCTCGCTGAGCTGCTCAGCTATGAGACCGAGGGGGAGGGCAATGTACTCGACGACGTCGCCGAAAAATGGGCGGCCCAGGACGACATGCCATTCGGGGCGGCCGAAGCCAGGAAATACGTGCAGCAGCTGGCAGAGCTGGCCAGTGGAATCGAGGATGCCGACCGCACCGGGCTGTACGTCTGGTCATCCTGAGCAACGTGGGAGCATCGCAGGTGTCCGGCGGATCGGTCCCAAGTCGAAATCCGGGCGCTGATCTGGCACAATAAACAGGTACTCGATCTGCGTGGCCCCTCTCTCCGCGTCTGGATCCTGTCCTTCGAACCCTCAAGTATGGCCCGCCCCACGGGTGCAGAACGCCGGGTTCACCCCTTTTCTGAAACAGGAGTGACCACAAAAGTGGCCGTAAAGATTCGCCTTAAGCGCTTTGGCAAGATGCGCGCACCGTACTACCGCATCGTCGTTGCGGACTCACGCACCAAGCGTGATGGCCGTGCAATCGAAGAAATCGGCAAGTACCACCCCACCGAAGAGCCCTCATACATCGAGGTTGACTCCGAGCGTGCCCAGTACTGGCTGTCCGTCGGCGCCCAGCCGTCCGAGCAGGTTGCCGCGATCCTCAAGATCACCGGTGACTGGCAGAAGTTCAAGGGCCTCCCGGGCCAGGAAGGCACCCTGAAGACCAAAGCTCCGAAGGCTGCCTTCGTTGCTCCGGAGAAGGGTTCCGTGATCATCCCGGAAGCGATCACCAAGAAGTCCAAGCAGTCCGACGCCCCGGCCGAAGCCGAAGCCGAGACCACCGAGGCTGAGTAGATTGCTGGCTGAAGCGCTCGAACACCTGGTCCGCGGAATCGTTGATTCCCCGGAAGACGTCAAGGTCACCTCGAAGAACAACCGCCGCGGGGACACCCTCGAAGTGCGCGTTCACCAGGACGATCTCGGACGGGTGATCGGCCGCCAGGGCCGCACGGCACGCGCACTGCGCACCGTTGTGGCGGCACTGGCTGACGGCGAGCCGGTAAGGGTCGACGTCGTCGACACCGACCGCCGCCGCTAAAGCGCTCGGCAACATCAGTTTTGCTCCGGCCCTTCCACCAACGGTGGAGGGGCCGGAGTGCTTTCACCACAACGCCTAACCCCAGCACAACCACGAACAGAGGACCAGATGCAGCTTCAGGTGGCACGAATCGGCAAACCGCATGGAATCCGCGGGGAAGTGACGGTCCAGGTGCTGACTGACGCCCCGGCGGACAGGTTCGTTCCCGGCACCGAGTTTGTGGTGGAACCTGCCTCGGCCGGCCCGCTCACTGTTGAAAGTGCGCGCTGGAACAAGGACATCCTCCTGCTTGCCTTCGAGGGAATCGAAACCCGCAACCAGGCCGAGACCCTCCGCGGCGCCAAACTGTTTATCGAAACCGAAGAGCTGGACGAGGACGACGACGAAGGCTGGTACGAGCACGAACTGGTAGGACTCGAGGCCCGGGTCGGCTCGCAGGTGGTGGGCAAAATCGCAGCCCTGCACACCATGCCCGTCCAGGACCTGCTGGTGGTCGAAGCCCCGGACGGTAAGGAAATCCTGATCCCGTTCGTGGAACAGATCGTGCCCGAGGTCAACGTCGCCGAGGGGTTTGTCCTGCTGACGCCGCCTGATGGCCTCTTTGACATCAACACCGACGAAGCCGGTGCGGCCGGGCCGGAGGACAACGCGTAGATGAGAATCGACGTCGTCAGCATCTTCCCGGAATACCTGGCGCCCCTGGAGCTGTCCCTCATCGGCAAGGCCCGCCAGGACGGCCTGCTGGACCTTCGCGTCCACGACCTGCGCGACTTCACCACGGACAAGCACCGCTCGGTGGATGACACACCCTACGGCGGCGGTGCCGGCATGGTGATGAAGGCAGAACCCTGGGCGCAGGCCCTGGCCTCCGTGGCCGCAACGGGTGGAGACAAATCAGCCAAGCCTGTGCTGATCGTCCCATCGCCGGCGGGGGAGCGCTTCAGCCAGGCACTGGCGCATGAACTGGCCGAAGAGGAACAGCTCGTCTTCGCCTGCGGACGCTATGAGGGCATTGACGAGCGCGTCATCGAATGGGCGGAGGAACACTTTACCGTGCGGCCCATGAGCCTGGGCGACTACGTCCTTAACGGCGGCGAAGTGGCCGTACTGGCCATGGTGGAGGCCATTGGCCGCCTGCTGCCCGGCGTCGTCGGGAACCCCGAGTCCCTGGTGGAGGAGTCCCACTCGGACGGGCTGCTCGAGTACCCCGTTTACACCAAACCCTCCGTCTGGCGGGACCGGGAAGTGCCGGAAGTGCTGCTGAGCGGCAACCACGGCAAGATCGCCCAGTGGCGCCGCCATGAGCAGTTTCGGCGGACGGCTGAACGCCGCCCTGACCTCCTGGAAACTTTCGACGCCGGGAAGTTACCCCGCGCGGACCGGACTGCTCTCGCCGACTTGGGGTACGACGTCGTCGACGGCCGTCTCCGGCCGCGGCCTGACGCGCCCAACTGACGGCGCCGCCCCGCCGGCGCCGATTGGCTGTAAGCCGCCGGATGTGGCAAAATTAGTCCTTGTGTCTGCTGGGTCCGCACCTGCCACAGGGGGAGCGCAACCAACAGCGGGACACCCCGGTGCCGCCAATCAGTGGCGGAACCGGACCACAAAACTTTCGACGGCAATTTCCGGCTCGCGCAAGCGCCTCCGGGCTTGGCCGCCGTGACCCAAAGTGAATGACCTGTGGCGTTCACCAGGAGTGGAATTATGCATATTCTCGATTCCGTAGATGCAGCCTCGCTGCGCACCGACGTTCCTGCGTTCCGCGCAGGTGACACCCTCAAGGTGCACGTGAACATCATCGAAGGCAAGAACTCCCGTGTCCAGGTATTCCAGGGCTTCGTCCTGGGCCGCCAGGGCGACGGCATCCGCGAAACCTTCACGGTCCGCAAGGTCTCCTTCGGCGTCGGTGTGGAGCGTACCTTCCCGGTACACTCCCCGATCATCGACAAGATCGAGCTCGTCAGCAAGGGCGACGTCCGTCGCGCCAAGCTGTACTACATGCGCGCCCTGCGCGGCAAGGCCGCAAAGATCAAGGAAAAGCGCGACTTCACCACCGCCAAGTAAGTCCCCCCGGACCTACAAGGCAGGGCCACAGCCGTACCAGGCCAGCGCCGGAGCCAACCGCCACAGCGCCTCAGGATACGGATTCATGGACCAGACAAAACGCCAGCCCAGAAGAATGGGCTGGCGTTTTGCGTTCCTGGCACTCCTGCTTGCCGTTGCCATCAGCGGACTCATCCGCTCGCTGTGGCTGGATGTCTATTACATACCGTCCGAATCCATGGAGCCGCTTTTGCAGGGCGGAGACCGCATCCTGGTCTCGAGGACGGACTTCCAGACGGAACCCGTCCGCCGTGGTGACGTCGTGGTCTTTGACGGACGGGGCTCGTT
This sequence comes from Pseudarthrobacter sp. NPDC055928, assembly GCF_042270935.1. Lineage (NCBI taxonomy): Bacteria > Bacillati > Actinomycetota > Actinomycetes > Micrococcales > Micrococcaceae > Pseudarthrobacter > Pseudarthrobacter sp. NPDC055928. The sequence continues at coordinate 14,313 of NZ_JBHJZH010000002.1, read as the reverse complement.
CGCCCCGTTGAACAGCGGGAAGGGGCCCCTGGCGGATGCGGCGGCGGCCGCCGCCCAATGGATTGGGCTCGTCGGAAGCGACACTACCTACGTCAAGAGGGTGATCGGCGTTCCCGGAGATACTGTGGTGTGCTGTGACACCGACGGAAAGATCACCGTGAACGGTGCGCCGTTGGACGAACCGTATCTCTTCCCGGGGGATGTGGCCAGCCGGCAGGCCTTCACCGCCGAAGTGCCGGAAGGGCGGCTGTGGCTGCTCGGGGACCACCGGTCCCTGTCCGCCGACTCCCGCAGCCTGCTTGGTGCCCCGGGCGGCGGAATGGTGCCGCTGGACAGGGTGATCGGCCGGCCCGTCCAGATAGTCTGGCCGCTTGATAGATTTGCTGCAGTAGCACGGCCGCAGCAGGCAGGACCAACAACAGAGGACGGACAGTAGATGCCCGAGAACCACGCCCGGATCCCCGATCCTGGCCATGACGGCGGCCCTGAAGCCCCCGCCGCCCGTGCTGCTGCCGAATCCGACGCCGCTGCAGCCGTTCCCGAATCCGCGCCGGCTAAAGCCGAGGGAGGCGCCCCCGCCAGCCCGGCCGCCGGGAAGCACTCTTCTGCTCCCCGGGCGGAGCCTTCGGCGCCGGGCCCCCTCTTTGTCTGGCTGAAGGAAATCGCCACGGTGGTGGTGATCGCTGTGGTGCTCTCATTCCTGATCAAGACTTTCCTGTTCCGCGCGTTCTACATTCCGTCCGAATCCATGGTCAGCACCCTGGACGTCAACGACCGTATTTTCGTCAACTTGCTCGTTCCCGAACCTTTCGCCCTCTCGCATGGCGATGTGGTGGTCTTCCGGGACACCCAGGGCTGGCTGGCTGCCGCCCCGGAGAAGACTGAGGGGCCGTTCACCTGGGTTCAGGACGGCCTGACATTTGTGGGCCTGCTGCCGGACGACTCGGAGCAGCATCTCGTCAAGCGCGTCATCGGACTGCCCGGAGACCACGTGATCTGCTGCGACGCCGGCGGTAAACTGACCATCAACGGAGCCCCGGTAGACGAGAGCTACGTCAACGCCGCAGAAATCCCGGAGATCCGCAACTTCGATGTCGTTGTTCCGGAAGGAAAGGTATGGGTCATGGGCGACAACCGCAACCACTCGGCCGATTCACGCGCCCACATGGAAGCCAACGGCGGCTTCGTCAACCTCGCTGACATCGAAGGCAAGGCGGCCGTCATCGCGTGGCCGTTGAATCGCATCAGCGTCCTCGACAACTACCCGGACGTCTTCAAGAACGTGCCCGCTGGAGGCTGAGGATGTCCGCAGCATTACCCCTCGCTCCAGCCAAGGCTGCTGCGCGGCCTGCCACCGGGCCACGTTCCAAGGCCCCCACCCTGCGCCACGAACGCACCTTCAAAGCCCTCGGTGCCCGGTACCTGGCCGGCGTGGACGAAGTGGGGCGCGGCGCACTGGCCGGGCCCGTGAGCGTGGGAATCGCCGTCGTCGACCTCCTTGCCCAAAAGCCGCTCGCGGGGGTGCGGGACAGCAAGCTGCTCAGCCCCGCAGAACGGGAACGCCTGGAACCGTTGGTACGCAAGTGGAGCGTGGCTTCGGCGGTAGGGCACGCCTCGGCGGCGGAGATCGACGCGCTGGGCATCATCGCCGCGCTCCGGTTGGCAGGTACCCGCGCCTGGATGGACGTCCTGGCCACAGGAATCACCCCCGACATCGTGCTCCTGGACGGCAGCCACAATTGGCTCTCACCGGCTGAGCAACCCTCACTGTTTGATGAGGCCCCGAGCGACGCCGGCTGCGCCGCGCCCGTCCATACCCGCGTGAAGGCAGACATGCAGTGCCTGAGCGTGGCGGCCGCCAGCGTGATTGCCAAGGTCGAACGTGATCAGCAAATGCGCCAACTGCACGCCGAATTTCCGGATTTCGGCTGGGACATCAACAAAGGCTACGCCACGTCCCTGCACCGCGATGTCCTCCGTGCCGCAGGCCCCACGCCTTATCACCGCGTGAGCTGGCGGCTGCTTGGCGGAGAACTCTGACGCCTGCCCTTCGCCGTGACGCCAGCGCCGCGCTCAATGGTGCAAGATGGAAGCATGAGTGCCGAGGATCTTGAAAACTATGAAACCGACATGGAGCTTCAGCTCTACCGTGAATACCGCGATGTCGTCGGGCTGTTCAGCTACGTTGTCGAGACCGAACGGCGTTTCTACCTGGCTAACCACGTGGATCTCCAGGCCCGCAGCGCCGACGGCGAAGTCTACTTTGACCTGACACTGCAGGACGCCTGGGTATGGGACGTCTATCGCTCAGCCCGGTTCGTCAAAAGCGTCCGGGTGCTGACCTTCAAGGACGTCAACGTCGAGGAGCTTCCCCGCAACGAGGAACTGGCGTTGCCCAAGGACGTTGACCTTGGCAACTGACGCCCCCGCTTCACGGCCTGCCAGAAGCCCTGCCTGATCGCCACTTGTCCTCAACACCCCCGGCGGCCGGCCGGGTTGCCCACATAGGCCAATAGGTCCCTGTCCTCCGCGGTCCTGCTCCTGCAGGCTGGTTTGCGGAGGTAGCAATGAAATCCAAAGACCTGTTAGGCAGGCGTGGCGAGGAACTCGCCGCCGTTTATCTTGAATCGCTGGGCATGCTGGTGGTCGATCGGAACTGGCGGTGCACCGAGGGCGAAATCGACATTGTCGCCCTGGACCGGGACGCCCTGGTGATCGCCGAAGTGAAGACACGCCGCTCGCTCGACTACGGCCATCCTTTTGAGGCTGTGGGGGAAGCGAAGCTGGCGCGGCTCCACCGCCTGGGTGCAGCCTGGTGCCGCGAGAGCGACGTTCGGATGCCGCTGCGGAGAGTCGATGTCATCGCCGTCCTGGACGACGGCGTTGGCGAACCCGTCGTGGAGCACCTCAGGGGAGTGGTGTAAATGACTTTGGGCCGCACCTACTCGGTTGCCCTCGTAGGGTTGAACGGGTACATCGTCGAGGTCGAAGCCGACATCGGACAGAGCCTCCCTGCATTTATCCTTCTCGGCCTGCCTGATGCTGCGCTCAACGAGGCGAAGGAGCGCATACGCTCGGCCACCAAGAATTCCGGGATTCCGCTGAGCCGGAGAAAAATCACCGCTAACCTGATCCCGGCCTCGCTTCCCAAGCGTGGTTCAGGCTTCGACCTCGCAGTCACCATGGCAGTCCTGCGTGCCGCGAACGACATCAAGCCAACCGAGCGCACTGTCTTCATAGCCGAACTAGGGCTGGACGGCCGGTTACGGCCGGTGCGGGGCATCCTTCCGGCAGTGATGGCGGCGGTGCAGGCAGGATATCCCGACATCGTCGTGGCTCAGGCAAACCTGGCCGAGGCCGCGCTGGTACCCGGCGCCAACGTCAGAGGCTACCGGACCCTTGCCAGGCTGGCACTGGACTGCGGCGCCGACCCGCAGGAACTGGTGCTGGACTTCGAACCCGACGACGCTCCAGATCCCAACGGGACGGAGGCAGGCTACGAAGCCGTTCCCGACATGGCCGACGTCTCAGGGCAGGGTGACGCCAGAAGGGCCCTTGAAGTGGCCGCCGCCGGTGCGCACCATCTGCTGCTCACCGGACCGCCGGGCGCCGGAAAGACCATGCTGGCGGAGCGGCTGCCAGGGCTGCTCCCGGATCTCGCCGACAACGAGGCCATGGAAGTCACCGCCATTCATTCACTCTGCGGGTTGCCTTCCTCTGCTGTACAGCTCCTCCGCAGGCCACCGTTTGAGAACCCGCATCATTCCGCCACTGCGGCCGCAATCATCGGAGGCGGATCAGGACTGCCGCGGCCAGGAGCCGCATCACGGGCCCACCGTGGTGTCTTGTTCCTTGACGAGGCCCCTGAGTACGAACGCCGGGTCCTAGATGCCCTTCGGCAGCCGCTGGAGAGCGGGGAGCTCGTGATCCATCGCTCCGCAGGGACAGCCGCGTATCCTGCCAGGTTCCAATTGGTACTTGCCGCCAATCCATGTCCCTGCGGAAAGGCCTCGGGTAAGGGCCTGGACTGTACGTGCACGCCCATGATGCGGCGCCGCTACCTTGCCAGGATGTCTGGACCCCTGCTGGACCGGGTGGACATCCAGTTGCAGGTGGAGCGTGTCTCCTTGGCGGACTTCGGCCAGGGCGGCATGGAAGAGGACACCGCTGCGGTGGCGCAGCGGGTGCGTGCCGCCCGCCGCAGGCAGTCCGAACGGCTGCACCCCCTTGGCCTGGAAACCAATTCGCAGGTTCCTGGCCGGATCCTGCGAGGCGAGCTCCGACTCCCGGCGTCATCGACCCGCATCCTGGACAACTCCCTGGAGCGCGGCGTCCTGACGGCGAGAGGCTATGACAGGGTGCTGCGGCTCGCATGGACCCTGGCCGATCTTGCCCATCGTGACAGGCCGGACCTCAATGACATTGGACAGGCCCTGGGCCTGCGGCAGGCTGCCTCGGCAGTGGCATAGGAACTGGACATGGACAACGAACGGATAACCCGTGCCTCATTGTCGCGGCTGATGGAGCCGCAGGATGCGGCAGGACTCGCGCTGGTCAAAGCAGCTGGAGCCACCGACGCGCTGCGGATAGCCACTGGCCAACTGGCCGCCGGACCGGCACTGGAACAGGAAATCACGGCGTTGCTGGCGGACAACGGAGCAGGAACCAGCTGGGCTGGGATGGGGGCGGCCCTGAAACGCTGGGCCCCCAGGATTCCGGACCTTGCACCCGAGCGGGATTTGGCTACTATGGCCCGCCTCGGAGGCCGGCTGATTGTCCCCTCCGATGAGTTGTGGCCCGCGCAGTTGGCGGAGCTCGGACTCCAGGAGCCCATCTGCCTGTGGTGGCGCGGCCTGGAACAGCCGCTCCCGGATGTTTCCCGGTGCGTGGCGCTCGTGGGCTCACGGGACAGCACCAGTTACGGCGCGTCCGTCACGGGCGACCTCGCATACTCGTTGGCCCAGCGTGGCTTTACGGTTGTGTCCGGCGGGGCCTACGGCATCGATGCCCACGCCCATCGTGCCGCCCTTGCCGGGGGAGCCGGCGCGGTACCCACCATCGCCGTGATGGCTGGCGGTGTGGACCGGTTTTATCCTTCCGGGAATGAGGACCTGCTCCGGGCGGTCTGTAACCAGGGAGCCGTCCTGGCCGAGGTTCCCCCGGGGTCGGCCCCAACCCGGTACAGGTTCCTTCAGCGTAACCGGCTAATCGCGGCACTTTCCGCTGTAACGGTGGTGGTCGAAGCGCGCTGGCGGTCCGGGGCCCTGAATACAGCCCATCACGCAGAGACCCTGTGCAGGGCTGTCGGTGCGGTTCCGGGATCCGTTCATAGTGCCAATTCGGCGGGGTGCCACCGACTGCTCCGGGACGGCGGGGCTGTCTGCGTCACAGATGCCGGTGAGATAGCTGAGCTAGCCTCACCGAGCGGCGAAGCCGTTCCGGAAGCCCGGACGGGACGCGCAGCAGAGCACGACGGCCTGACCCTTGAAGATCTGATCCTTCTTGACGCCTTGCCGCTCAGGTCCTCAACTTCTGTGGACAAACTATGTTCTGTTGCAGGGCTCAGCCAGGAATCAGTGCGGGCCGGCCTGGGAAGACTGGGACTCCTCGGACTGGCCCTTTCTGAACGGGGCGGGTGGAAGCGTGCCAAAGGGTCAGCCTAGATTGCTGTGTCCGGCCTTTATCTGCGAACAAATGCTGGGAGAGTAAGCATGTGGAGATTCAGGAATTGCCGCCGGCCCTTGCGCGGGCAGCCGAAGCCTTCGGCAAATATTTGGCGGGGGAGCGGGCCAGGTCCGAGCACACCGTCCGTGCCTACCTTGCTGACGTCCGGAGCATGCTGGCATACAGCGCGTCCGAAGGCGTTACTGACCTGCCCGGCCTTGAACTTGGCACCCTGCGGCGGTGGCTTGGTGTCCAGAGCGAGGCGGGGGCCGCCCGCTCCACACTCGCCCGGAGATCGGCTACGGCGCGGTCTTTCACTGCCTGGGCACTCCGGGAAGAACTCATCAACGAGGATCCCTCGCTTCGGCTGAAGGCCCCGAAAAAGGAAAAGTCCCTGCCCGGTGTCCTGCAGGCCCAGCAGATAACGAGGCTGCTGGCCAAGCTTGAGGAGGCTGCCCTGGAAGGAGCGCCGCTCGCCGTGCGCAACCGGGCCATGGTGGAACTCCTTTACGCTACCGGCATTCGTGTGGGTGAACTGGCCGGCATGGACGTCGACGACCTCAACCCGGACCGCCGAACGCTCCGTGTCATCGGTAAGGGAAACAAGGAAAGAACCGTTCCCTATGGAGTTCCCGCCGCGGTCGCCATGGATGACTGGCTCCGCAGGGGCCGGCCGCGGCTGGCCCAGGACCAGAGCGGAGCCGCGTTGTTCCTGGGATCAAGGGGCAACCGGGTGGACCAGCGGCAGGTAAGGGCAGTGGTAAAGGATCTCTTCGAAGCTTTGGGCGACACCTCGGCCACGGGTCCCCATGCCCTCCGACATTCAGCGGCTACTCATCTCCTGGACGGCGGTGCGGATCTGCGGGCCGTTCAGGAGATCCTGGGGCACAGCAGCCTCGCCACGACGCAGGTCTACACCCACGTCTCCGTCGACAGGCTCCGCAAGAGTTACCAGCAGGCACATCCCCGGGCCTGAGTATGCCGTCGGCCAGTGGCGCCCTTGGTTTCGGCTGGAAATGACGCAGAGGAAGGCCCCAAGGAATTGCAGTGGCGTAATTAGGCGGCGTGCGGCACAATAAGAGTCAAGTCCGGCAACTTTCAAGTCTCGCTTGAAGCTCAGTGCTTCGTGTGTAATGGCAAGTCCGGACACAGTTACATATTCAGGCAGGGATAACCGCAGCCGGCAGGAACACGGCACAGCGCATTTCATCCAGGCAGAGGTCGTTGGGGAAGACGTACCTACAGCTATGGAGGATGGAATGTCTGTTGCAATGACCCGCGGTGTGTTGTTCGTACACTCGGCCCCTACCGCTCTGTGCCCGCACGTGGAGTGGGCCATTGGATCCGTCGTGGACAAGCGAACGGATCTTGAGTGGACCCCTCAGCCTGCTGCGCCCGGAATGTTTCGGGCCGAGCTCTCCTGGACCGGCGCTCCCGGGACCGGATCGAAGCTGGCCTCCTCACTGCGCGGCTGGGCCCATCTCCGCTATGAGGTCACCGAGGAGCCAAGCCAAGGTGTCGACGGTGGCCGCTGGTCACACACGCCCGAACTGGGGATCTTCCACGCCACGACCGATGTTCACGGCAACATCATGGTCTCAGAGGACCGGATCCGGTACGCCTACGAGTCAGGCGCAGGTGATCCCTCCGCGGTTTACCACGAGCTGTCCTTGGCCCTTGGCGAGGCATGGGACGAAGAGCTGGAGCCCTTCAGGCACGCCGCCGAAGGCGCTCCCGTGCGCTGGCTCCACCAAGTGGGCTGACGCCCCCGAAAGGTGTTACCGCCGTCGGGCATCAAAACCGTTTCCATAGCAAAAACAAGGGCCCCGCCAACCGGCGGGGCCCTTGCTTTTCACTAGGAGATGCTAGACGCTGCGTACTGCGATCACGGCATTGTGGCCGCCGAAGCCAAAGGAGTTGCTCAATGCCACAATGTTCCCGGCCGGGAGGTCACGCGCGGACGTAACGACGTCGAGCGGGATTTCCGGGTCCTGGTTTTCGAGGTTGATGGTCACCGGTGCCTTGCGTTCGTAAACGGCGAGCACGGTCAGGACAGCCTCCACGGCGCCGGAGGCTCCCAGGAGGTGGCCCATCTGCGACTTGGTCGCTGAGACTGCCACATTGTCGATGTGGTTGCCCAGGGCGGCACGGAGAGCCGTGTACTCCGGCTTGTCGCCCACGGGCGTCGACGTCGCGTGGGCGTTGACGTGCACAACGTCCTCGGCCTGGATGCGGCCGTCGAACATGGCTGCCTTCAGCGCGCGGGTAGCGCCCAGGCCCTCGGGGTCCGGAGCCGTGATGTGGTACGCGTCGGCGGTTACCGACGTGCCTGCGAGCTCGCCGTAGATGCGTGCGCCACGTGCCAAAGCGTGCTCTTCGGCTTCGAGGACCAGCGCGCCGGCGCCTTCGCCCATCACAAAGCCGTCGCGGCCGAGGTCATACGGACGGGAGGCGCCCTCGGGGTCCTCATTCCGGCGGGACAGTGCCTGCATGGAGGCGAACGCCGCCAGCGGCATGGGGTGGATGGCAGCCTCGGCGCCGCCACACATCACCACATCAGCCTTGCCGGAACGGATCAGGTCGAGGCCAAGGTGGAGGGCTTCTGTGCCGGAAGCGCAAGCAGAAACAGGGGTGTGGGCGCCAGCACGGGCACCAAGGTCAAGGCTGACGGCTGCAGCGACACCGTTGGGCATCAGCATGGGAACGGTCATCGGAAGGACCCGTCGCGGGCCTTTTTCCTTCAGGGTGTCCCAGGCGTCGAGCAGGGTCCACACGCCGCCGATCCCTGTAGCGAAGGCAACGGCGAGGCGGTCGTGGTCGATTTCGGTGATACCGGAGTCGGCCCAGGCTTCCCGGGAGGCGATGACGCCGAACTGCGTGGAAGGGTCCATGCGCTTTGCTTCGACGCGGCTGAGGACGTCGAGGGCAGGGGTACTGCAGCGGGCAGCGAAGTGGACGGGAAGTTCATACTTGGCAACCCAGTCGTCCTCCAGGGTGCGGGCACCAGAGACCCCCTTTAGCGCGTTGTTCCACATTGTGGGTACGTCGCCGCCGATGGGCGTGGTGGCACCCAGACCGGTAATGACTACTTTGCGTGTCATGGGATCACTCTCTGTCGGTGGGCAGCCCGGGTCCGGTTTCTCCGGCGGGGTCCCGCGTGTGGGATGTAGGGCAGGTGGCTGCCGGTTTGATGCGGCTGGACTGCCGGTCCGGAGTTCCCGGTCCGGCAGTCCAGCCAAGCCGCAAGCGACTGGCGTTGTGGCTAGGCCTGCGCGCCGGCGATGAAGCTGACGGCGTCGCCGACGGTCTTGAGGTTCTTGACCTCTTCGTCCGGGATGCGCACGCCGAACTTCTCTTCGGCGTTGACCACGATGGTCATCATGGAGATGGAGTCGATGTCCAGGTCCTCGGTGAAGGACTTGTCCAGCTCCACAGCCTCGGGCGCGAGGCCGGTCTCTTCGTTGACGATTTCAGCCAAGCCGGCCAGGATCTCTTCGTTGCTAGCCATTGATGGCTCCTTTTCTTGTTATTGCCGGCAGGGGCTGCCGGAAACGGTTCAGACAGCGGATGCTGCCTGGGTGGGGCGTTCCTACGGAAGGACGATTACCTGGGCGCCGAAGACGAGCCCGGCTCCGAAGCCAATCTGCAGCGCAAGACCGCCGCTGAGTCCTGGGTTTTCCTGGAGCAACCGGTGCGTGGCCAAGGGGATGGACGCAGCCGAGGTGTTGCCGGCGTCGGCAATGTCCCGGGCCACGGTGACGGTTTCGGGAAGCTTGAGCTTTTTGACCATTTCGTCGATGATCCGCATGTTTGCCTGGTGCGGGATGAACGCCACGAGGTCCTCGGCCTGCACACCGGCAGCCTCCAGGGCCTGCTGCGCCACCTTCGCCATTTCCCACACAGCCCAGCGGAACACGGTCTGCCCATCCTGACGGAGCGTCGGCCACAGGTCCTGGGCTTCTTCCAGCAGCGCGAAGTCACCAGACTCGTCCGACTGGCGCGCTGCCTGGCTCAGGGCCCGGACATCGAGCATGGACCGCGTCATGCCAATGGCGTCCCACTTGCTGCCATCTGAACCCCAGACGGACGGACCAATCCCGGGTGTGTCGGATGGACCGATCACTACCGCGCCGGCACCGTCGCCGAGCAGGAAAGAAATGGTGCGCTCGTGGTTGTCGATGACGTCGGAGAGCTTTTCCGCACCCACGACCAGGACGTATTTGGCGGCGCCGGACCGCACCAGGGCATCGCCTTGGGCAATGCCGTAGCAGTAGCCGGCGCAGGCTGCTGAGATATCAAAGGCCGGAGCCGGCGTTGCGCCCAGCCGGTCAGCCAGGCTGGCAGCCGCCGACGGAGTGGCGTAGGGGTGGGTCACAGTGGAGACGATGACGGCGCCGAGCTGGGAGGCTTCGATACCGGCCTGCTTGAGGGCCTCCTGCGCCGCCCCTTCAGCCATGTCGATGACGCTGACATCGGCCGGAGCGCGGTGGCGCGTGACGATGCCGGTGCGCTGCCGGATCCATTCGTCCGAGGAATCAATCCACTGGCAGACGTCGTCGTTGGTGACAATGATGTCCGGTCGGTAAGCGCCGATTCCCAGGATGCGCGTGTTCTCCTGGACGGGCGCCTGCTTAAGCGTGGGAACGCTCATGCGTTGCCCTCCAATTCTGCGAAGAGTGCCAGTGCGGCTGAGAGGTCATCCGGCGTCTTGACGGCAACCGTCTTGACTCCGGGCATGCCGCGTTTGGCGAGGCCCGCAAGCGTTCCTGCAGGAGCCAGTTCAATGACTCCGGTGACGCCCCGCTGCACCATCGTATCCATGCAAAGGTCCCAGCGGACCGGACGGGAGACTTGGGCAATCAGGCTGTCGACACCGGCCACGCCGCCGGTTACGTCCTTGCCGTCGAAGTTGGAGAGCAACGGAACCCGGGGATCCTGCGGCTTCAGGGTTGGTTTGAGCGCCTCAAGGGCGCTTACCGCAGGGGCCATGTGCGAGGTGTGGAACGCCCCGGCCACCTTGAGGGGAATAATGCGGGTCTTGGCGGGTGGGTTCTCTGCCAGCGCCTTGAGCTGGTCGAAGGTCCCGGCGGCCACAGTCTGGCCCGCGCCGTTGACGTTGGCCGGAGTGGCGCCGGACGCTTCAATCGCGGCCCGGACCTCTGCAGGGTCCCCGCCTATCACAGCGCTCATGCCGGTGGGAGTGACTGCCGCGGCGGCGGCCATGCTGTTGGCGCGCTCCCGGACGAAAGTCATGGCTTCCTGTTCGGTGAGGATTCCGGCCAGGGCGGATGCGGTGATTTCGCCGACCGAGTGACCGGCGAGGATCACCGGGAGGGAGCTGAGTTCGACGTCGAAGAGGGACTTGGCCGCCACCAGGCCGGCCGCAACAATAAGCGGCTGCGCTACGGCGGTGTCCTTGATGGTTTCCTCATCCGAGGTAGTCCCGTGGGCTGTCAGGTCGATGCCTGCGATTTCGCTCAGGGAGGCCAGCTGGCCTGCTACCGAAGGCAGTTCCAGCCAGGGGGCCAGAAAACCCGGGGTCTGTGAGCCCTGTCCAGGGCAGACTATTGCAAGCACGTATCCAGCTTTCCAAATTACTGTGTGATTCAGCGGTGTTTCTCTGCACCAAGCTCACGGGGTCAGGTTGTAGGAAGTCTACAACGCCTCAGGTCTGATTCCGCGCCGGATGACGCTCGGTCGGTGCTTTCGGGGGCGCCGCGAGGCGGCCCACCACCAACGCAGCCTGAAGCACAAACGCCTCGCGGGGAAGGAGTGGATCCCAGCCTGTGACATCACAGACGCGCTTCAGCCGGTACCTGACCGTGTTCGCATGGACAAACAATTCCCGGGCGGTCGCCTCAAGCGAGTGGCCCAGCTCCAGGTACGTACCCAGCGTCTCCACCAGGCCATTGGAGGCCGCCACGAGGGGACGGTAGATATTCTTGACCAGTGACCGGCGCGCCGCGTCGTCGCCGGAGATGACGCGTTCAGGCAGCAGATCGTCGGCGGCTACGGGCCGCGGAGCCGAAGGCCACGCCCTGGCTGCCGTGAGGCCGGCAAAGGCGGACTGCGCGGACCCGCTGGCTTCCAGGAGCGAACTCGCCTCCGGCCCGTAGACCACGGGTCCCGGGGCAAACATCTCGCTGAGCTTGAGGTAGGCCGTTTCGCGGTCCTGTACGCCGCCAAGAATCAAAATCAGGCGGTCGCCCTGGATTCCCACCAAGGCGTCCTCGGCGTAGCGGCCAGCCAGCCGTCGCAGTTCGCTGACATAGCTGGCACTCGGTTCTGACGGAGAATTGCCCACCATCACCGTAAACCGCTCCTGGGCCTTCCAGCCCAGGGCAGCGATGCGTGAGCGCAGAGCGTCGGTGTTTTCGCCGCGCAGGATGGCGTCCACGATCAGCGCCTCAAGCCGGGTGTCCCACGATCCGCGGGATTCAGCCGCCCGTGCGTAGACATCAGCGGCGGCGAAGGCAACTTCGCGCGAATACCGGAGCACGGCCTCGCGGAGCGATGGCTGGTCGGCCTCGGGCGCAATCACGGGGACCTGGTCCTCAACTACTTCAACCACGATCCGGATGAGTTGGAGCGCCTTCTGGAGGCTGATGGAGCGCGTGAGTTCGGTCGGGGCGGTACCAAAGACGTCGGAGAGGATCCAGGACGGCGAACTGGGTCGCTCGTACCAGGTGACAAAGGCAGCGATGCCGTTTTGGGCCACCATGCCCAGCGCGGACCGTTCGTCAGAGCTGAGCCGGCTGTACCACGGCAGTGACTTTTCGAGCTGCCGCAGGGTGGTGGTGGACAGTTGGCCCACGCTCGCCCGGAGCTTTTTCAGGGTTTCGGATTTCTCCGGAGTCATGCTGCGCGAGGTCGGCTTGCGCTTCACGGGCGGGGGAGTTGGCTCTGGCATCCTTTGAGCATACGGTGCCTGCCCCGCAAGCTCCATTTGTGCAAAGGCTACAACCGACGTGGTGGTGCGTCACAGGTTTGTCCGTCGGGTAAACGGCTGGCCCGGGAACGACGACGGCGACCCTCGCCTTTCGGTGAGGGTCGCCGTCGTCGTTCATTGCAGCTGGCTGTGGGTCAGCTGCAGGCGGATCAGGAGTCGCCCCCCGCGTTGCCTGTGGAACCGGCGTTGACGTTGTGCAGGCGGTACTTTTCGATTGCCTTCGCCGGTGCCTGTGCGTCCACTTCTCCACGGCGCGCCAGCATCTCCAGGGAACGGACCACGATGGAGTGGATGTCGTTCTTGAAGAAGCGGCGTGCTGCTGCGCGGGTGTCGGAGAAGCCGAAGCCGTCCGCGCCGAGCGAGGCAAACTCGTTTGGCAGGAACTGGCGGATCTGGTCCGGGACGGCCTTCATGTAGTCCGAAACGGCCACGATCGGTCCGGTGGCACCAGCGAGCTGCTGGGTGACAAACGGGACGCGAGCGGGCTGGCCCGGGTTCAGGAACGCTTCTTCCTCGGCGGCCATGCCGTCGCGGCGCAGTTCGTTCCAGGATGTGACGGACCAGACGTCGGCGGAGACGCCCCAGTCCTCGGCCAGGAGCCGCTGGGCTTCCAGCGCCCACGGCACGGAGACACCGGAGGCCAGGATCTGGGTCCGGGGACCGTCGATCTTTGCCGGAGCCAGCAGGTAGATGCCTTTGAGGACACCTTCGACGTCGAGTTCTTCGGGTTCGGCCGGCTGGGTGATCGGTTCGTTGTACACCGTCAGGTAGTACATCAGGTTCCGGTCAGTGGAGTCCGGTCCGTACATCCGTTCGATGCCGTCGCGGATGATGTGGCCCATTTCGTAGCCATAGGCGGGGTCATAGGTGACCACCGCGGGGTTGGTGGCGGCGAGGATGGGGGAGTGGCCGTCGGCGTGCTGGAGTCCTTCGCCGGTGAGGGTGGTCCGTCCTGCGGTGGCGCCGATGATGAAGCCGCGGGTCATTTGGTCCGCTGCTGCCCAGAAGGCGTCGCCGGTGCGCTGGAAGCCGAACATGGAGTAGAACACATAGACCGGGATCAGGGGCACGCCGTGGGTGGCGTAGGCGGTCCCGGCGGCGGTGAAGGCTGCGACGGCCCCGGCTTCGTTGATGCCGGGGTGGATCAGCTGGCCCTGCGCGGATTCCTTGTAGGCCAGGACGAGGTCCCGGTCCACGGACAGGTAGTTCTGGCCCTTGGGGTTGTAGATCTTCGCCGTCGGGAAGAAGGCGTCCATGCCGAAGGTCCGTGCCTCATCGGGAATGATCGGGGCGATGTGCTTGCCGAAGTTCTTGTCCCGCATGAGGTCCTTGAGCAGCCGGACAAAGGCCATGGTGGTGGCCGCCTGCTGCTTGCCCGAACCGCGCTTTGCCACTTCGTAGGACTTGGCGTCCGGAAGGGCGATGTCAGCGTGCTTGGAGCGGCGCTCCGGAACAGATCCGCCCAGTGCGGCGCGGCGTTCCATCATGTACTGGATTTCCGGCGCGTCCGTGCCCGGGTGGAAATACGGCGGCTGGTACGGGTCCTTTTCGAGCTGTTCGTCCGTGACCGGAATCCGCAGATGATCCCTGAACTTCTTCAAGTCGTCGAGGGTGAGTTTTTTCATCTGGTGGGTGGCGTTGCGGCCTTCGAAGTGGGGTCCGAGTCCGTAGCCCTTGACGGTTTTGGCGAGGATGACGGT